>JALWOJ010000044.1 GCA_026995555.1 Acidilobaceae archaeon
GTTATTGGTAGCTCTTGAGCCATAGTAAGCTGAATATCCCCTGTTCCAGGTGGCATATCTATGACCAGATAGTCAAGTTCGCCCCACGCTACATCCTCTAGAAACTGTATAAGTGCCGATACCGCCACAGAGCTTCTCCAGACCAAAGGGGTATCGTTTGTTGGGGTCGTAAGTGCTACGCTCATGATCTTTACCCCATAATTCACAGATGGGATAATCTTATTCTCATCGCTCCAGTGCATTCTCTCAAGCTCTACACCCATCATTCTAGGCACATTAGGGCCATAGACATCGGCATCTAATATACCTACACTATACCCCTCTTGTGCCAAAGCGATAGCGAGATTGACAGATACCGTGCTCTTACCCACACCACCTTTACCACTTGTAACGGCTATAATATTTTTAGCATAGGGCGCTCTATTGTTTGGATGAGCACTGTGGCCATACGCTATCTTCTTTTTTCCAACCCCCTTGTGGTAGATCTCTATCTCCTTAAATTCTGTGGCTAAAGCCTCTGTTATCGCCTCTTTTAGCATCAAGAAGGAGTCATCACTTGAAGTGAGAAGCTCTATCTTGGCAACAGAGCCATCAACACTTATTGTACCCAATAAATTGAGCTCACCAAGATCGCGATGCAGTTTTGGGTAGGTAAACGACTCTAAAAAGGCTTTAAGTTCACTACTGTTCATAGGGGTTACTCCTCATCTGCTCTAAGAGCACTCTCTTAGTCGCTTTAGCCTTGGTGTGTAGTTTTAAAAGCGCCTCAGCAGCCCTAGGGTAGAGCCGCATCATCTCCTCAAGTTCGGCAACTCTCTCATCTACTATCTTCACTAAAGCCTCTATGATTTCAGTTACTGTATCTAGTTCAACACCCCTATTAAAAAGCTCTTTGATAAGAAGTTCTCGCGAGCTCATCTTAAGCTCTATCCCAACACTCTGTGCAATATGCAACATATCGGTCGCAGAGAGGTAGATCCCACTAAAGAAGGTATTTAAAAAGTGGCTCTCTAAGGCCGTAAATGGGGTTTGCTCTCCTCTCATAGCCGTTTTTGCAGATGTACTTTTGCAGCTGTGGCCACATTGGAGTCACTATCATCTAGCAACGCTTCTAAGATCTCCACACTCACCGAGGGGTTCTCCGCTAAACGCATCCGAACCATCTTATCGCTATCGTTTACAAAGATCTTCAATAACTTCTTAGGTGTATTGGGGTTGCCTGATAATCCATCTCGTACTATCTTCTCATCACTAAAGAGTCTCTCTAACACCTCAGCCGGTGTATTGGGATTTGTCGCCACTAAAGCGCGAACAAGATTGATCTCATCTGAAGATAACATCTCAAGGACCTCAACAGGGGCGTGGGGGTTTTTTGCAACAGCCCATCTTGCACCCATATCGACCCTGTTTTTGGCTATATCACACAATAGCTCCACCATCTCATCTGAGTACCCCTTCTCTCTCTCATAGACCGAGGTCCTTAGCGATAAGTTCATAGCTACCTGTGCTACTATATCCTTGTCATCTCGGTTATCAAAATAGATCGATTTAACGCGGGATATATCTAGACCCTTATCCTCAAGCTCCTCTAACAACTGCGCTCTACTTTCCAACTCTCATCCCATCCTCTTTGGTTAGTCCAAGCACTACAAATGTATCGCGACTCTTCTCATAGTAGCAGGTGACAATAAGCCC
>JALWOJ010000045.1 GCA_026995555.1 Acidilobaceae archaeon
TCCCTAGAAACTATAGTTCTATTTTCTTCAATCTCCTTCAATACCCAAGAACTTCTCCAAATGTCAACTGCTCCTATAGGCTTAAAGGGAGCAACCTTGTATCCCTCCTTTCTTAAAGTTTTAACAATGTTATATGCCATAATGGTTTTTCCTGAATCTATGTTAAGCATGCCATTGACTAAAATCATTATAGTCAACAAACTTCACCTTTAGCTTTAAGGTTAAACGAATCAAATTCTCTTCGAACCTTTCCAGATTCATATCTAGAAGCTATTTAAACTCTAGAAACCCTAAGTGTAATAAATTTAGCTATAGACAATTTAATGTCTACTGGCGCGCCTTAGACAGGTTCAAACTTGTACTTAAAGTAGGCAAGGTAAATTATGTAAAGTGTTATCAGAAGAGAGGGAACTATCAACAGTTGCCATAAGTCGGCTGGAGCACCCTGAAGGTAGTTAGATACTAGGACATTGAAGTTAAGAGCCTGGGAAAACTTGACGAGAATCATTTTCCCTGTCGAAGAGGCTATCATTGGCAGTATCAGGCCTAGGCCCATGTAAAGGAAGGCAAAGGTCATGCTCAGGGCTGCTGCCGAAGCTGATGATTTGACTGCCAAAGCAACAATAGCAAACACGAGTCCATACATAGTTATGATTATCACATAGGCTCCATAAACCTCTAAAAGACCTACTATGTTTGTCATAACGACCTTATACAGTATTATTGAGGCAACTAGTAGGGGTGCACCAACCAGTATGAGAGTAGGTACCAATATCCTTGAAACAAATATTGAGATTGCGAGCGAGACCCTGTCGATCGGGTAGCTTAGGTAAACCTCCATTATTCCATCTTCGACGAGCTCAGCAATTCCCGAAGAAACTCTCATTGCTAGGTATAATGTTACAGTGAAGTAGACTAGAGGATCCAATATGTTCTCGGCTACTATCACCGAATTTGAGAGAGGCTGGAGTGCAGAGAGGGAGGCCCCTATTGCCGAGATTATTATAAGCATTATATCAAAGGTTGGAGGCTTAAGGCTTTCTAACATGTCGAGAATTGCTAGCTTTAGCGTCCTTCTAGAGCTCATGTCACTCACCCGAGCTTTCAACCAGGATCTCTTCCAGCACGCCCTCAACAAGATCGACGTTATAGATCCTTATGTTGTATCTAGTGGCAGCCGCTAAGGCCTCATAGAGGGTCTCTTCATTCTCCCTATCAGGTATTTTAACCCTTACATAAACCCCTCTTGTCTCAGCCTCCAGACCATGGTCTCTTAGAACCTTCGTAAGTTTTTCGGGTTCCGGGGTTCTAATCCTTCCAATTATCTTTCCACCCCCTATCTCGTTAGGGGCCCCCTGAGCGATCACCCTTCCTCTCGATATGACTACAAGCCTATCAGCAACCCTGAGGATTTCAGAAAGTACGTGACCTGAAATTAGAAACGAGACGCCATGATCCTTTTTTAGTTGAACTATTTCATCAAGTATTTTGGCCCTCTCCACAGGGTCCAAATTGCTTGTAATCTCATCAGCAATTATAAGTTCGGGGTTGCCTAGAAGGGCGTGTGCAAGAGCAGCTCTTCTTTTAAGTCCAGCGCTGAGGCTGGAGAACGGTTTGTCTTCATGGCCTTTAAGCCTAACTAGCTTGAGAACCCTA
>JALWOJ010000046.1 GCA_026995555.1 Acidilobaceae archaeon
GATCTAGTCTGTTGCTGAAAACTTCGAATACTCTTTCTATCTTCTGATTAAATGCATCTCTTTCGTCTATGTTCTCATACTCATCAAAATCAGACAATTTCTTTTCTCCCTTCACCAATGCTTCATAGTCCTTCTTCGATAGAAGCCTGGTTTTTAATCCATGAGCCCTGGTCACTAAGTAACCTTCCATTATTTCTCGCCTATGATCTTAATGCGAACAAACTCTTCTATTTCTTCTTCAGATACCTTTTCCTCGATCCTACTGATTGCTTCTCTGAGCTTGGGTATTAAATTCTTGTCAAGCGAATTCACAACTCTATTAATATACTGTAATTGTCTGCAGAGCCTCTCGACGGACATCTCCTTATTAGCTATTTCTATCATTTCGCGAATAGCTTCCCACAAAGTTACTATGGCCCTTTTATATTCTGGGTCTATAATTCGTGAAAAATCAGGTTCCGATACAACTTTCACCTTAGGTACAGGTACTCCTTGAACGCTTTCAAGTAAAGTTCGAAGCTTAGGAGGCTTTACGAGATTTGTCTTAGATATGAAGTCATGCTCTCCCCTAAGAGACCTTATCCTGTCTAGAGACCTTATAGCTCTTAAGTATTCATGTTCTGCTCGAGCCCTATATTTCAGCTCATCCATTAAGAGAAATATTTCTTTAACCAGCTGGTCTCGCCGCATCTCTAGAACATTTTTACCTCTCTCCACTAATCCTAACTGTTCCCTCAGTCGAATAAGTGTTCCTCTGGACGCTGGAAGAAAGCGGAGCTGTGAAAACATGTTAACCGCCATATTTTAAGTGATATTTCTCTACCAGTCTCTTCGGAATTCTAACGAGTTCCTCTTCTGGCAGAACTGACAAAACTCTCCAAGCACGATTCAGTGTCTCCTCTATTGGACGATTCTCATAAGGATTTTGATTAACAAAGTTTGTTTCAAACTCCTCGGCAAACTTTAAGAAACGTCTCATGCGTTCACTTAGACCCACTTCACCAATTATACGTGCAAGATCCCTTGCCCTAACTCCTCGTGAATATGCATCATATAGTTGATCTGCTACATATCTATGATCCTCTCTTGTTTTTCCTTCGCCTATGCCAGCCTTCATAAGTCTACTAAGGCTAGGAAGCACATTTACTGGAGGATAGATGCCTCTAACTGATAATTCTTGGCTGAGAAATATTTGACCTTCAGTTATATAGCCAGTAAGATCAGGTATTGGATGTCTTAGATCACCGCCTGGCATTGTGAGAATAGGGAAAAGAGTTATGCTTCCCTTCTTTCCTTTTATTATTCCTGCACGCTCATAGATCATTGCCAAGTCACTATACATATAGCCCGGATACCCCAACCTGCCGGGAATCTCGCCTCTAGCCGTGCTTACCTCCCTGAGAGCTTCACAGTAATTAGTCATGTCCGACATTATTACAAGAACGTGCATTCCCAAGTCGAAGGCTAAGTATTCTGCAACTGTTAAAGCTATGCGTGGCGTCATTAATCTTTCAACGGCTGGATCGTCTGCTAAATTAAGTATTGCTACCATTCTCTCTATGGCTCCAGTCTCTCTGAATTGTTCAATGAAGAAATCTGCCTCCGTGTTCCTAAGGCCTATGCCCGCAAAAACAACTGCGAATCCC
>JALWOJ010000047.1 GCA_026995555.1 Acidilobaceae archaeon
CTCAGAGACAGCATAAAGTAATTCTCCACACGGGGCGCCCTCGCGCCCCAACCCAATGCACACATCCTTAGCAAGTAAAAAAGACGGAGCTTTTTTAGTCTTAGAAGATCAAGAGGTAAAACATCTCAAAGTCAAAAGACTGAGCGTTGGTAGTGACCTACTCGTAATATGGAAAGGTTCTATATTTCTGTGTAAATTGCGCAGTTTAGAAAAAGACAAGGCTCTGTGTGAAATACTAAAAGAGGTAGAAACTAAAGACCCACCTATAAAAGTATCCGTTTATCAAGCTGTACCCACTGACATAAGGACGATGGACTTAATAGTTCAGAAATGCACCGAGATAGGTGTAGAGAGGGTGATACCCATAATTACAAGCAGGAGTTTTCAAGACAAGAAGGCAATAGAAAAGAGACGATCAAGATGGGAAAAGATAATAAGGGAAGCCATGAAGCAATGTAGAAGACCAAATGAAATGATCATAGAAAATGCAACAAAACTCCAGGACATACCACTCCCTAAAGATACAGGCATAGTCCTTGATAACTTCTCAGCGGAGACACCAATAAAGGAAATAAAAGTTAAATGTGGAAAAGAGGTATCGGTGGTTGTAGGTCCCGAAGGCGGATTCTCAAGGAAGGAGGTAAACCTGCTAAAAGATAAAGGGTACACACCCGTGATACTGGAAGGATATACCTACAGGACAGAGACAGCAACCATTGTAGCCGCCGGATTCATCATCAATTCTGCGGATTCTTGATCTTTATGTCGTAAGCCTTTATCTTCCTGTAAAGATTGGACAGATCCATATCTATATTTTTAGCGACCTCCTTCAGGTCATAGTCGTACTCCTTTAGCTTCTCCTCAATAAACGCTTTTTCAAACTCTCTCTTTGCCTCCTTAAGGCTATCAAACCTGAACAGATAGCTCATATCTCTTGAAGACTTATAATTTCCAAGACCAAGAGCCTGCGGAGTTATAACATCACCGTCACACAGAATAACCACCCTCTCCATAAGGTTCCTGAGCTCCCTAACGTTGCCCTTCCATTTGTAGTTTAGGAGCACCTCCTTAGCATCGTCAGAGAGTCTCTTGCAATCCTTCTTATACTCAGAAGAAAACTTCTTCAAAAAGTACTCAGCTATCAGGAGAACATCTTCACCTCTCTCTCTTAGAGGAGGTATCTCTATGGTGAAGACAGATATCCTGTAAAAGAGGTCTTCCCTGAAGTTGCCTTCCTTAACCTCCTCTTGCAAGTTCCTGTTAGAGGCAGAAAGTATACGAACGTCCACCTCTATCTTCTGAGTTCCACCCAGTCTGGTAAAGCTTCCCGTCTCAATAACCCTCAAAAGCTTGGCTTGCGCTGAGACCTCCATCTCACCTATCTCATCAAGGAATAGAGTCCCTCCGTCCGCCAGCTCAAACTTACCTTTCTTTCTTGATGTTGCCCCCGTAAAGGCACCCTTCTCATATCCGAACAACTCAGACTCCACAAGGTCTTTAGGTATAGAGGCGCAGTTAACATCTACAAACTGCCCCTGCCTCCTTGATCGCTGATGTATCATCTTGGCGACAAGCTCTTTACCCGTTCCGCTCTCACCAAGTATAAGCACTGGCGCTTTACTCTGGGCTATACGCGGGATAAGTT
>JALWOJ010000048.1 GCA_026995555.1 Acidilobaceae archaeon
CATTTCTGGCATGAAAATTGCATGGCTTGACAAACAGAAAAACATCTTATATATTTTTACACCATGATGGAAAAGAAAACGAAATATAGGATAGCAAAGGAGGTGGGCGTAACACCTACCTGCATTATTAATATTATTAATAGAAAAGATTACGCCTCTCTCCCGCTTGCAGTCAAAATAGAGAAAGCAACGGGAGGAGAGGTTAAGGTAGAGGACATTGTCCGCCCAGAAGTAGCAAAAGCTTTAAAAGAGTGGTGGGAGCTAAGGAGGAAAGGGAATGGAAACAGATACTAATATTATATGGCAAGCACTTTTCCCTGTCAAGTCCTTTGGGGAAGGTGAGAAGGTTGAACTGGTCTTTGATGATGGAAATAAGAACTTCAAATATGCCTATCACGTAGAAAGCTACGAGGAACTTGAGAAGTTTGTCAAAGAGTACAACGGAAAGGTTAACATAGCTATATGCCCGAACACTCGCACACCCAAGAAGATAGCCAGAAGGACGGGCAAAGCGGACGTAAAGAGACAGAAGGCAATTTTACTTGACGTTGAAGACCCTGACAACCACAAGCTAACTACCCCCCAAAAAGTAAGGGAGTATATACGCATATTTGCTCAGGAATGTCCCGACAGCATAAGAAAAGCCGTTTACTACTCCGCCTATACCGGGGGCGGAGGACAGATATGTATTCTCCTCTCCCGATGGATAGAGGGGGGAGAGATAGAAATTGTTTATGAGTGGCTAAAGAAACAACTAAAAGACATCAAATATGTTGACCCACGGAGTTTTAACTACGGACAACCGCAAAGGTTAATAGGAACAATAAATATAAAATACGGTGTTCAGACCGCAATCTATAAGGTAAACGAGAGCGTTGAACCTTTGGATGTGGACAGGATACTCAAGACTTGGGAAGCGCAGCAGGATTTAGAGAACTACACCGCCAACCAGATAGACGAGAACAAAGGCAAGATAAAGAACCTGCCCGAAGCGATAGCGGAGATAAAGAAAAAAGTAAGGTTTGAAAAGCTCGGTTATGCGGGGGAAAGCTACGGAGATTATTCCAAACTCTTGTGTCCGTTCCACGAGGAGCAAAATCCCTCTTTTGTAGTCTATCACAACGAAGAGGGAGATATAGGTATAGACTTTCACGATGACGAGAGCTATGATGTTATCAAGTTCTATCAAAAGCTCTACGAAAAAGACTTTATCGCGGCTGTCCGTGAACTTGCCCAGCTTGCGGGGATAAAGCTAACATTCACAAAGGACGAGAAAAAGAGGATAGAAAAAGAGCAGGCTTTAGCTGAGTTTGACCCTTACGGATATATAGCGGACGAGCTGAAGATAGACACGGCTATTAGATATCGCATAAACGGGGAGTATTACTTTGACTTTTGGGTTAGGAACAGGGAAGCTGAATTGGTTCCTTTAACTATACCCCTGTTTAAGCTCTTGGACCTTAAATATGCCCTGCGGTATTTTGGCTCTCATACGGGTTATAAGCCTGCAAGCCTGCCCGAAAAAGCTAAAGAGGAGGCTTGGGAGAGAGTTATAGATACCTTCTTTGAGGTATCGGAAAGGGCGGAGGAATTTGACCGCTCCGAACTGCCCTGGGAAGTAGAGGAGCTGGTAAAGATTATTAG
>JALWOJ010000049.1 GCA_026995555.1 Acidilobaceae archaeon
TCATAATGGTCTCTAAAGTTGAGACCTTGGTCTTAGGGTGGATGTCTACAGGTATACCACGGCCGTTGTCTACCACGCGCACTCTATTACCTGGCAAAAGTGCTACCTCAATATCATCTGCAAAGCCTCCCATGGCCTCATCGCGAGAGTTATCAAAGATCTCCCATATAAGGTGGTGCAAGCCGTCAAGTCCTGTGGTACCTATGTACATACCAGGGCGCTTGCGCACTGGGTCCAAGCCCTCAAGCACCTGAATGCTATCTGCTCCGTAACTACTCTTCTTTGTGCCTTTTTTAGTTGCCATAATAATTATTTTTTACTCTTTTTATTTTCTTTTGCCTCAGTAGTATCATTGGTTGTCTCATTACCCTTGAGTACCACTAGACTCGCCACTGAGTCACCAGCGCGGAGCTTCATTACTCGCACACCTTGTGTTGCCCTGCTAAGCACAGACACCTCATCTACTCCAGAGCGAATTACTACACCATTTTTACTCATAGCTACAAACTCCTCACCATTCTCCTTAGAGTTTGGTCCTACGACCTTTGCACCTATAAGCTCTTTGGTCTTGTCTGTAATCTGCAGAGTCTTGATGCCACTGCCACCCCTACCTTGAGTCTTATACTCCTTTAAGAGGGTCCTCTTGCCGTAGCCAGTACTTGTCAGCACAAAGAGTGCCTGTCCTTCAACACCTTTGTGAGATATACCTGTACCTACTATATAATCGTCCTTGCCTATCTTCATCCCCTTTACTCCTCCCGCCGTGCGACCCATAGCACGCACATCAGACTCTTTAAAGCGTATTGCCTGTCCTTTATTAGTCGTCATAATCACCTCATCTCCCTCTCCTACAAAGTGGGCTGAAATAAGCTTATCAGCACCCGAGAGCTTAATAGCTATCAAGCCATTAGAGCGCACATCGTGGAATTGTTCTGCAAGAGTCTTCTTTACTACTCCACTCTTAGTCACCATAAATAGTGACAGACCCTTAGTGTCTTTAACAGATCTAGGCATTGGGAGTACACTTGTCACATGTTCATCTCTCTCTAAGGCTATAAAGTTCATTATGCTCTTGCCTTTAGTTGCACGCCTGCCCTCTGGTATGTCAAACATCTTAATCCTATAAGCCTTGCCTTTGTCAGAGAAGAAGAGGAGGTCGGAGTGAGTAGACGCAGAGAGGAAGGTCGTTACAACATCCTCCTCTTTAGTGCTCATATCCATTACCCCTACTCCACCTCGCTTCTGTTTCTTATACTCTGCTGGGTTTGTGCGCTTAACATATCCGCCCTTGGTGAGCACCAATATAGACTCCTCATCTGGTATTAGATCTTTAACAGAGATGTTCTTTACCCCGCCCTTTATAATCTTGGTGCGCCTGTCGTCTCCGTACTTCTCTTTTATCTCTAGGAGCTCCTTCTTTATCAAGTTCTTGAGCTTGGTCTTACTTGCAAGTATGGCCTTTATCTCTGCTATGAGCTTGGCCAAGGCTGCAAGCTCATCCTCTATCTTTTGTCTCTCTAGATTGGCGAGCTTCTGCAGTTTCATCTCTAAGATAGCTGTTGCTTGCAACTCGCTAAACTTCCACTTCTTCATAAGACCGGCATGAGCCGTAGGTACATCTTTACTTGCTCTTATGAGC
>JALWOJ010000050.1 GCA_026995555.1 Acidilobaceae archaeon
AAATTTACCTCCCTGTGTATCAAGGACTTCAGAGTGAGAATTGTTCGCAATTATCACGGGTATAGGAAAAATACAGAAATATCAATGAGTTCCTTCTCAAGTGCATGGCTCTAAGGTTAGAGCCACTTTAGCCCTATTCGGTTGTCAAGGAGCCGGAAGGGACTTCTTCCCTTCTTATTAGCTTTCAATAACTTAAGCACACCTTCGGAAAATTCAATATGATTTATGTCAGGCTCACACGATCAGGCAAATATATCAATAACTTATCTCAGTTAACGGACGCTTACCTGAGCTGGTGGTTTGAAGTGCTGTCACACAAAAGCTAAAAAATTAGCGCATAGCCCAGAATGTCCGTCAGAAGTTGAGGGAACTTTTCGTTCATACTACAATATGAGACGGGGAGGAGATAAAAATTTGAAGGAACGTGAGTTGATAGCCCTCGGGGGACTACTTCACGATATAGGGAAGTTTTTGCAGAGGGCGAGGGATAATGGCTATAAGTTCGGAGATGAGTTTCTTGATAAGAAACTGAGCCAGAGAAGTAAAGAGGTTTACGAGCACAATTACAAATACGAACATGCTTATCTATCAACAATCGTTTTTGAGTGGCTCCAACAGAAGGGGATAATCGGAGAAGAAGAAAAGTCAAAGCTTATTAACTGGGGTGCCAAACATCATAAACCCACGGATGAACTTGAGAGTGTCGTATGCCAGATAGCGGACTGGTATTCTTCTTCAGAAAGGGAGATAGTTCTCGGTAGTTGCATTGGTCTTCTACATTCCGTTTTTGAAAGGGTGTCTCTAAAACCGCAGAAGGAGAGGAAGGAAGAACTTAGGGAGCTAAAAGAATGGCACACCAGAGAGTTAGACTGTAGCAAGCTAATCAAAGATGTATCAGATAGCCCAATAGAACATCCTAAAAAGTTTGGATACTATGCGCCCACAGAGCTACAGGCTTACAGAAGGATCTTCCCAAGACCCTTTGGTGGTGCATTGTTCGTTGGTAAAGCTACCGATAACAAAGAAAATAGATGTGAGAGTTCTCAAAGGGAAGACATACTTATAGTTCCCGGTGACATATATATCATAAATGACACTAAGAATAAGGAGAAAAGCTACTCTGGTCTATTTAACAGCTTTATTTCAGAACTTGAGTATGCTAAGAACCTGAAAGGACAACAACTGTTCAACTACATATATTATCTGCTTTATAAATACACATGGTGTGTACCGGCTTCCGTGTTTGATGCCCAAAAGCAGTCAAGACATTACCCAGATATTTCCCTCTTTGACCATTCAAGAGTCTTATCTGCAATAGCTCTTTCTATCTACGATTGGGCAATAGACAACGGACTGAGCTCTGAAAATATAAAACCCAGAAAGGTAAAGGATTGTTGGACGATTCCAACTGACGGGAAAGATGTTTTCCTGCTGATTGAGGGGGACATAGGAGGAATTCAGAAATTTATCTACAACATCCACAAAACAAGTGACTCTAAACTCTCTATAGCCAAAGCTCTCAGGGGACGTTCCTTCTTTTTGACGATGCTACCTGAGGTTATAGCTCGCTACATACTTAAGAAGCTTGATTATCCGATAACAAACGCTCTATTTATAGGAGGAGGTAAGTTCCAACTA
>JALWOJ010000051.1 GCA_026995555.1 Acidilobaceae archaeon
GCAGATATGAATGTCGTTGATGGTCCTGTTGGGCTTTCTGAGATGAGAAATGGTGAAAGCCCAAGGGACATTACTATGGAGGATATAGAAAAGGCATTTTCATGGGCAAAGGAACAGGGAAGCCTTGATCAGCCCCTTCTTTTTATCTTTATTGATCATGGAGGAGAAGATAAGCTCATCCTCTCCCCTGAGAACAAGACCCTTGATGTCCAGATTCTGAAAAGGCTATTTGACGACTATCAGTCCGCCACAGGAAACACCGTTATCGCCATACTTGAGGCGTGTTATTCAGGCTCTCTTGTGGATGAGCTTTCAGGAAAAGACACTATAGCCAATTATGCTGACCTTGGGTATCTATCCTTTACAAAGTTCTTTTTTGACAACCTGAGAAAGGGGCTTGACTTCCATGAGTCATTCACGCTGACAAAGGGAAAGCTCTCCATGCTTGAATATCCATTTACTGATCAGACCCCCTTGTTTGACGATGATGGAGATGGCGTGCCCAACACATCAAGGGATGGGGTGTTTGCGTCTGAATATTGTCTTAACGGCTGTTTTGGCGGTCTTGCAGGTGAGGTTGTTATTGAGCCTGTAGCAGGGCTTAAGGCTTATCAGGAGGTAACGCAAGGAGAGAAGGTGGAATTCAAGGTGCGGGTATCCATTACAGAGGGGAGCGTTAAAAGAGTAAGGGCGGTCATAAGAACCCCTGCCTCCTACCTTACTGCAGGGGAATATCACTATGGCGATACTCTTACAATCAAGGTCCCTGATGCTCCAGTTGGCGTTACCCAGTATGTGGGAATAGGGCTTCCTGACGGGAGCGTCTATCTCTTTACAGGCGAAAATATGGCGGCAGCATTTACAGGAGGCCAGCTTCCAATATGGCAAGGGGGAGACACTGCGCTTAATATATCCATTGGTCCTCCTTTTGGTCCATCTCTGCCCTTTGGTAAATATACAGTCTATCTCCTTCGGATTCAGGCAGGGCTTGACCCCCTTACAAATTATGATGCATGGAGGCTTGGGACAAGGGAGTTTAATGTGGTGCAATAGGAACATAGGAGATTTTAAATGGATATAGCACAAATAACTTTGCGGGGGTGTAACTATGAAGGTAGCCAATGCGATTTATGATGTAGTGTTCAAATATCTTATGGAAGACAGAAACATTGCAAGGCTTTTGCTGTCGGGTCTCCTTGAGACTGAGGTGCTGGATATTGAATTAAAGCCTCAGGAATATTCAACAACAACATCAATCCGCGAAAAGAGCCTCATAGTCTATCGCATAGATTTTAAGGCAAGGATAAGAGCAAAAGACGGCAAAGAGAGGTTGGCGCTGATAGAGCTTCAAAAGGCAAAACTGCCATCAGACATAATGCGTTTTAGAAGATATTTAGGCAAACAATATGCCAATGAAGACAATGTAGTGGAAGAAGGTGGCGAAAACAAGGCATTACCCATAATAACCATCTATTTTCTGGGATATGCCATATCTGGCCTTGAAGACATCCCGATAATCCGCATAGCCCGCCAGTATCTTGACCATTCTACAGGTGAGGAACTGGATGTTCGTTCAGAGTTTATTGAGAGCCTTACGCATGACAGTATAATAGTGCAGGTGGAGGCGATAAAGCG
>JALWOJ010000052.1 GCA_026995555.1 Acidilobaceae archaeon
GTTCATAGGACCACCAATATTTTTTAGTTGTGAAACAACCAGTATTTAAAATCATACCACCCTGGTTCATTTATTGCCCAACTCTTCCCTAACCAGCCTAGCGAGAACTTTACCGTCAACCTTGCCTCTAAGTTCCTTCATAACCTCGCCCATTGCAACCGAGAACGGATTGCGTTTACTGGATAGATCAGGGATACTGGAGATTATCTCCCTAACCTTATTTCTCGCCTCTTCTTCAGACATTCCAGAAAATTTATTCAATGCAGATAACCCATCAGTGGTAATAGCTTTAATTACCTCTGGGACTGCCTCCTTTGGTATCTTCCGTTTAAAAACTTCTATCCACTGCTCCTCGGTTATTGAGTCAACATCAACTCCCTCACGCCTCAACGACCTTCTAGTGTTCTCAAGAGTCACTGCCACAAGTTTTGGATCTGCCCCTGTAGACGAAACAATCTTGTCAAATAGAACAAAATCCCCACTGTTGACAAGGCTAGTGGCTAGTTCCTTTGGAACCCCCATCCTAACTAGCCTAGACTCAGTCTCCTCTGGCAACTCTGGGGTTTTCACTCTGTCCCAAAGAGTTCTATCAATGATAAACGGCTCAACATCTGTCTCTGGGTACAACCTAGCCGCCCCTGGCATAGGCCTCATGTATGCCGTGTTACCATCAGGTAATACCTTCCTAACCTCCTCTGGAACACCCTCAAAAAGCATATTGATTCTCTCAACCGCAAGTTTCAACGCATTCCTAGCCTTCCCAGGGTCAGAGGCCACCAAAATGAAAGCATCTCCTTCCTTTGCACCTAGTCTAGCCATAACATTAGCAACCTCTTCAGATGTAACAGGATACTTTGATAAGTCCTCGTCTGAGTGTATTATCCCCCCAACGCCTGCTTTCTTAGCATAGTCTGATACTTCCGTGCCGACTCTTCTGCCTGGTTGAACCTCTTCACCTAGGATACCTGCAAATCCGGGGGCCTTAACACCGTAAACAACCTTTGACTTCCGTATAAACCCACATTTTGAGCCCTTGAACACATCCGTCAAATCAACGATCCTCGCCTCAACTTTGCCAATCCCTTTCTTCTCCAACTCATTTTTGACAAATAGGAGTTTGCTCTGCCTAGTAACCTCACGCCGTATAATCTCAGGCATCAAGTCTAAATCCTGGGCACCCTTTATCTCAACCCTAGCACCCCCTGGAATGGATATATTTATGTCCTGTCTTATTGTGCCAATGCCTCTCTTAACTTTGCCAGTTGCTCTCAACAAACGTCCTATTCTCAAAGCGATATCCCTCGCCTCTTCTGGAGAAACGCCCTCAATAACACCTGTGGATAGTTCTACTAAGGGTATACCTAGTCTATCCAGTCTGTATACTGTCCTGTCCTGCTTCTTTTCAACAATAAACGCAGATTCCTCTTCTAGGTATATCGTGGGTATTGATATTTTCTTCCCGTTAAAGCCAAGGGTGCCATCTCTAGCGATAAGCATAGTCCGCTGGAAACCGGATGTGTTTGAACCATCTATAACAATCTTCCTCATAGGGTGGACTTCCTCAACCGGCTTGGCATCAAAGAGTTTGACAATCTGTAGTATAATCTCAAGTGCCTTCTCATTTACC
>JALWOJ010000053.1 GCA_026995555.1 Acidilobaceae archaeon
GCCCTATTTCCATATGGGCCTTTTTTGCAACATCCCTCAGTGTAAGAACTTGATTGTTAATAACATTAACCTGAACGACTTTAGTTTCGGGGGGTAGTAGGTTAAAAAGTTTATGAAGTCTTGAGACGTTCGGCGCGAGCTCGAAAACATTATCTACTCCTATAGCTTCAGGCCTAAACTCCCAAGCGAGTCTTATTATCCTTGAAAGGGTTGCACCGTAGCTTTTCAGTAAAAGTTTACCCTCCGAATTAACTATTGCAACTGAGTACTTGGCATCAGGTGAGCCTGGTTCTCCAGACTCTATGTCAATACCCATATAAAGTGGTGGCTCACCTGATGCCAAGTTCATTTATTTCCCCCTTGACGTATTTTAGTGCATTCTCACACTCTATTCTCACTCCGTAAATTTTTCTGAAAAAGCGGCTAATATATTGTACATCTCTTTTTAGCAGTTCCTCGGCATGTGGTTCATCTTTGTAAACGTATTGAGGCCAGTCTATAACATAAGCCTCTACTTTGTCATCTTTAGTTCTTACGAGAATATTGTATTCACTTAAATCTCCGTGAACTACTCCCACATCCATATAAGCTTTTCTTATTGTTTCAAGAACCTGTTTCAATACCTCTAGGGCCTCATCTTCATCTAGTTCAGGTCTTTTGTAAAGTTCTATTGACCCTTCTATATATTTTGTAACAACGGCATGTCTATTCCAGGCAACAGGTTCAGGAACTCTGGCACCCTTATTATAGAGTTCGACAAGTATTCTGAACTCTCTTTCTCCAAGAACCTTGGCGACCTCAATCATGCTCCCCCAGCTCATATCTATAGCAAAACTCCTAGTTCTCTTTATTTTTCTAAAGGGCGCGCTACCCTCTCTATGAAATTTTACAGTCACCTTTTCATCACTAGGAGTTATTCCTATGTACACATCGCCCTCCTTTCCAGCTCCAATTCTATCTCTCAGATCTTTAATGATACCTCTTACTATCAACCCTCTTAAGGCTAAAACGTCAAGACCCAGATATGTTAAAGTATAACCTATTATGCTCCCGAGGGTTCTTCTAACTAACTTCAGTGTAGAAAGTTTCTTAATGCTGTTTGACAGTTTGGAGGGAGGTAATTTTGATTCCTTCTCTATAAGCTCTATTGGAACATACTCGTATTTTTTCATGTGTCTTTCTATAATTCTTAAGATCCTAAACTCTGGTTCTTCAAGCCTTTTATATATTTCGGTAAGTCTAGAGGTCAAAATTCAATCCCTTTACTCAATTAAAATTCTTAGGATAAAAATATTAGCCAAAATAATATTTCTTTTGTGTTTTTATCCAAAATATAATTGATTTATATAGCTTAATTATTATAAAGATCTGTAGCAAACTTTTAATAGTATTATTAGACCATAATCTATTAGAAAAATGGAGAAATTGTGGGTGCAAGAATGAGTTTCAGAAACAGGAGGTGTTTTAAGTATGTCCGAGGAAGATAAACCCACGAATGAGGCACCACTTAAAGAGGGTATCTACGAAAGGGAAGGAATACTTTATGTTATAGGTCCTAGATATGTAGCTCGAGTGGCTAGAGCTTTAGCTAGTGAAAGCAGAGCCGAACTGCTTTATCATCTAAAGGAAGGTCCTAAAAGCCTTGAGGAACTTTCAAGCGTCTTAGGTCAGAGCAAGGCCAATGTGAGTAACCATGTAAGAAAATTGGAGGCTCTAGACATAGTTACGGCCTCTTATTCACCTTCGGTAAGAGGGGTGAAGAAAAGTATAGCTCTTAAAGTCAAAGCTATAGTTCTAGTTCTTTATGAGGAGGCCGTAAAGGACGTAAAGATATAAATGCAAATTTTACGAATTTCTTGTTTCTGAAAGGCCTAAAAGAATGCAGAAGCAGCTCTCAGAAATCCCAAATATATAGGACTGGGCTTTAAAGGCCTACTCTTAAACTCTGGATGGGCTTGAGTCGCTAAATAAAATTTGTGATCCTTAGGGCTAAGCTCTATAGCCTCGACAAGACCCTCCTCGCTCCAAGCGGAGACTATAAGACCTTTTTCTATAAGCAGGTTAACGTATTTGGGATTAACCTCATAACGATGTCTATGTCTTTCGTAGACTATGGAGGCACCACCATAAAGCTTATGAATAGTGGTTCCGGGGACTAGGTGAAGAGGTCTGGCACCTAGTCTCATAGTTCCACCTAATGTCTTGATGCTCTTCTGCTCGGGCAAGAGATCTATTACAGGATGGGGGGTTGTAGGATCGATCTCTGTACTGTTCGCACCTTTGAGACCAGATACATTTCTAGCAAACTCAATTACCATAAGTTGTAGACCATAGCATATTCCTAAGGTAGGTATATTGTTTTCCCTCAAAAACTTTATAGCCTTTATTTTACCTTCAGCACCTCTCTTCCCAAAACCAGGTAATATCACCGCTCCCTGAACATTTAAGAGTGCATCTTCAATATCTATCTTGTTTCTCTCAATGTCTGTTGCTTCAATCCAGAGGAGATCAGGGCCTATACCTAGCCATGCTCCAGCATGTTTTAGAGCTTCAATTATGCTCATGTAACTATCTTTGAGCTTTGTGTACTTTCCTATCATAGCTATCTTGACCCTTTTCCTCGGTTTTTTAATTTTTTCAACGAAGTTCTCCCATTCACTTAAATCAGGCTCTCTATACGATAGATTCAATTTTTTTGTGAGTAAAATGTGATAGCCTTGCTTCTTTAGCAGTAAGGGAACTTCATATATTGTTTCAATGTCATGATCGCTAAAGACGGCATCTTCTGGTAGATTGGAATAAAGGGCTATCTTTCTTCTAGCCTCCTCCTCGAGAGGACGCGGAGTCCTAACAACAATTGCATCCGGCTGTATTCCTATTCTCCTAAGCTCATACACGCTATGCTGTACAGGTTTCGTCTTCTGCTCCCCAGTAGTTGATAACACTGGTGCAAGCGCTACATGAACAAAAAACGTGTTCCCGGGTCCTTCCTCAAGCATCATCTGTCGAGCAGCCTCAAGGAAGGGGAGGCCTTCGATATCGCCTACAGTGCCTCCAATTTCCACAAGCATTATGTCAACTTGCGTTTCTATGGCAACTTCTCTTATTCTCGACTTTATTTCATTAGTGACATGCGGTATTACCTGGACTGTTTGCCCTAGATAATCACCCCTACGTTCCTTCTCTATTACAGCTTTGTATACTTGTCCAGTGGTTATATTATGTTTTTTCGAAAGGTTTACATCTAGAAACCTTTCATAATGACCCAAATCTAGATCTGTTTCTCCACCATCCTCAGTAACGAACACTTCTCCATGCATAAACGGGTTCATAGTTCCAGCGTCAACATTAATGTAAGGATCTATTTTTATTGCTCCAACATTGTACCCCATGGACTTTAGAAGTAAGCCTGTACTAGCGGTCACAATACCTTTGCCGACGCTTGAAAGTACCCCTCCAGTTATAAAGATATATTTTATCCCTTTACTTCCCAAAAACTCTTACACCAAAACTCTTTTTTACCTAAGGGAGTTTTTAACGAAACTCTCTAAAGATTTTAAATAGAACCCTTAGACGTTTATTTTTTTAACAATGAGTTAATTTCTTAACTTTAGGAGGTAATTCGCTCCTCACGACAAATGCCTTTTCCTCATCTTTTCAGCGTCGGGAGTATACGTCATCGGAGCGTCCCCCTATCTCTTTCCTTTTTCGCTTATTAAATGTTCTAATAAAAAGGCTAGTTGCAACGTAGATTAAAAATAACTACTAGAGAGACAATTGAAATATCTTTATGATTTCATTATTTTTTCCTGTTTTTTGAAATGATCTCTTCAAGCTTTTTTCTAACCATCTCAGCAACTATTTTCCCGTCGATCTTGCCTCTGAGCTTTGACATAACTTTACCCATAATTAATCCCATAGACCTTTCCTTACGCTCCAATACAACGTTTAAGTTGTCCTTTATTATGAGCTCTATAATTCTTTCTGCTTCTTCTTTTGAGATACTAGTAAATCCTTTCTCTCTTGCCAATTTTCTTAGGCTCTCAGAAGGTCTCTCTGCAGCAAGTTTAAGAAGGTCCTCAGCTGCTTCTTTAGCGATCTCACCTTTTGCGATCATGTCAACTAGTTCTTCAAGTTGGTTGTCAGTTATTGAGTCGATGTTAACACCTTCTCTCTTAAGCCCACGAAGGGTTACTGTAAAGATAGATGCGATGACCTTTGGCGGAATAACCTCTTTATATCTTTCCATGAGTTTTTCTATGAGGTCAAGTCTCACATCTCTTATTACCTGCTCTATGAGTTCATTGCTTAATTTATACTCTTCCCTAAACCTTCTTATTTTGGCCTCTAGAGGTTCAGGTTTTATTTTATCGGCCTCTCTGTGCATGCCCTCCGTTATCTCAAGAGGTGGTATGTCGGTTTCTGGATACATTCTGGCCTTTCCAGGTCTTGGCCTGAGGTACTTAGTAGTTCCATCCTCGAGAGCTGCTCTTGTTTCAGCTGGCACACCGTCTAGTGCTGCCGCGGCCCTTTTCACAACAGCTTCAAGGGCCTTCAAGGCCCTTTCTTCCTTTTCAGCAACTAAGACAAAAGCATCTAGCTTCGGGTCAACCTTCAAAATTTTATTAACTTCATTAACTTCGGTCTCGCTAATACCGTATTTTGGGAGTTCATCACTGTGGAAAATGCCTCCCACACCTGCCCAAAATCTAGCATAATCGGCAAGTTCTGTGCCAAATCTTCTACCAGGTACCAATTCTTTACCTAGAAGCCCTCCAAACTTTGGAATTTTGACGGCATAAACTCTTCCTCCAGAAGATAAAACCTTTCTTATTATTTTGCTCTTACTGTTTTTAAAAACGTCAGTGACATCGACGGGTGCTTGAGCTAATATTTCCTCCTTTTTAGCACCTCTCGAAACTAACTCCTCTTTAATCTCAAGAAGTTTAACCTGTCTCAAGGCTTCATATGCTATAACCTTAGGTATCAAGTCTAGCCTTTGAACACCTTTTATCTCTGTTATAGCTCCACCTTTTATGCTAACGTTTAGGTCTTGCCTTATTGTACCTAAGCCTCTTTTAACTCTTCCAGTAAGTCTTAGTAATCTACCTATAGCTAAAGCCACTTCGTAAGCTTCTTGAGGATCATGAATATCAGGTCCAGTAGATATCTCTATAAGGGGTATACCTAACCTGTCAAGTCTGTAAACTGTTCTAAGACCCTCTTCTTTAACCTTTCGCGCTGCATCCTCCTCTACAGCTATAGTTTCAATACTATATTTTTTGCCTCCTACCGATATGTAGCCTCCCAAGGCTACTATTGCTGTTCTCTGAAAGCCAGAGGTATTACTGCCATCTATAACAACCTTTCTCATGACATGAATTTCATCCACTATCCAGGAGTTTAGCGCCTTGGCTATGGCCATAGCTATTATCACTGCCTCCCTATTTATAGGGTGAGGAGGTTCCTCATCAGCCTCCACTAGGCAGCTATGATTGATCGGTGCTTCATATTCATATACTCTACCCTTCTTCCACTCGAAAAGCGCGGCTACATCAACCTCTCCCATTTCGCTACGTGTAGGTCTTAGTCTTCTTTCAAATGATGTATGCTCTTCATCACTAAGCTCAGCCGGGCATTCGCAGAATAGCTTTGTCTTAGTTGCCAGCTGTTGATGTATTTCCAGTCCAACAGTCAGCCCTAGCGACTGATAGTCAAGCTCCGGAAGCTCAACGTCTTTAACCATGATACCACCTCGGGAAGAATCTTAAATCGTGACCTCCGCTGATCTCTCCAGCCAAAGGCATCTTCATTATTTTGGCGACTTCTTTTAGATCTCTAGTCCTTGCTAGGACCCAGGAAAGCTTTGCATAGGCAGCTTCGGTAGTCATATCTTCTAAAGGAATGGCGCCGGCCTTCAACATCTTCCTTCCTTGACTATAAACATTGAGATTGACCCTACCAAATATTGTTTGACTTGTTATGACCACAGGAATTCCTTCCTCTGTAGCCCTTCTTATAGATTCTATAGCTTCTTCGCTGACATGACCAAAACCTGTTCCCTCGATGACTATGCCATGATAACCCTTATCAATTAACAAATCTATAAGTTCTCCATTCATTCCTGGATAATGTTTAATTATTGCAACTCTGTCATCAAAACCATTCTCTAAAACAACTTCACTTTCTCCTCGCTTCCTAAACCTGTCATTTAAAATTTCAATCTTTCCCTCCCAAGGCCATATCTTGGCAAGGGGCAGGTCATTTATTGATTGGAAGGCATCTCTTCTGCTGGTATGCATTTTTCTCACTCTAGTACCTCTATGTGCCAGGGCGTAGGTATCTCCCGTCTCTCCATGCATAACAACCACTACCTCAGCAAAAGGAGCTCTGGAGGCAACTATTACTGATGCTATTAGGTTGAAGGCAGCATCACTGCTTGGCCTATCACTGCTTCTTTGAGCTCCTGTAAGAACCACAGGAACAGGAAGCCCTTTATGAAAAGCAAAGGATAGCGCTGCCGCAGTGTAGGCCATGGTATCCGTTCCATGAGCTATTATTATACCATCATAACCTTTATTAATTCCTTTTTCAACACTTTCAGCTATCTTTTCCCAATGCTTGGGGGTCATATTTTCAGAAAAAATCTGAAAGATTACCTCTGAATCTAAACGTGCATAGTTGAGGACCTCAGGAACAGCCTGAATTATTTCTTCAGCCTCAAGAGATGGTCTTACAG
>JALWOJ010000054.1 GCA_026995555.1 Acidilobaceae archaeon
GGTTTTTGGAAAGAGGTTGAGTAACCCTATAGGCATAGCTGCAGGCCTCGATAAGGACGGAAAACTGTTGAAGGTAGCCTGGAGCATGGGGGCAGGATTCCATGTCATAGGAAGCGTTTTACCGAAGCCATACAAGGGGGTTAAACCCAAGATCCTCTTAAGGCTTCCGGACGGCTCTACCATAAACAGGTTGGGACTTCCAAGCAAGGGCCCTGAAAGGACTTTGAAGATAATTAAGGGGAGAAAACCTAAGGACATGCCTTTAGTCATAAGCATAGCCTCTCTGACTCCCGAAGGTTATGGCGAGGTTTATAGGAAGTTTATTGATGTTGCGGACTGGTATGAGATAAATGTAAGTTGTCCAAACGTGAAGGAACACAGTACCTTTGAAGAGCCTGAGGCAATACGGGAGATATGTAAGTATATGAAGCCTATGAGCAAGCCCGCTCTGCTTAAGATACCCCCAACTTTGGATCAGGACAGGATACTTCAATATGTGGACGTGGCTAAGGAGTGTGGCCTTGCGGGAATCGTCGCCACAAACACGTTAAAGATAAGTTACAGAGGTTATGAGGCTGGCCTAGCAGGACCAAAGCTTTATCCTATAGTAAGAAGGGTAGTTGCAAAGATAAGGGAGGTTACCTCAGATGACTTCGTCATAGTGGCTGTAGGCGGCATTGATTCGGGAGAGAAGGCTTTGGAAGTAATGGAGCTTGGAGCAAACCTTATTGAGATCCTCAGCGCGATCATTCATAAGGGGCCTTCCGTAATTAGGAGCATCAAAATGGAGATGATAGAATTTTCTTACAAGGAGCTTTTCTGAACGCAGTCAGGTTTCCACATTTAAGAGTGGAGCCGGGGCCGGGATTCGAACCCGGGAACTAACGGGTCTCCGATGGGCATCGATCCTCAAAGCCCTCTGCAGCCCGCCGCCTTAGACCGCTCGGCCACCCCGGCACCTCTTTACGCATTGTGCTCAGGCTGTTTTATAGGTAATGTTGACGTTGAGTATCATAGAAAAGGAACTTCCATGAGGTATGATTGCATATAAACTTTTCCCCTTTAAGGTCAAAAATGGATAGGAAGCCTTTAATTTCTAGCGGCCTTAGGTGTTAAGGGATGGTTTCGAAACGGGAGGCTGAAGAGGTTCTTAAAATGCTTCTCAACGAAGGCTTTAGATTTACGCTTATTGGAGGAACAATCGTGGAGCTTGAGCTGGGATCTAAAGATTTGGGTGACGATCTGGATCTCTTTGCCGAGAAGCCTGATGCTTTTGTTGAAGAAAATCTATACAGGGAGGTTGCAAGCAAATACGGTTGGTCCATGGGGCAGACATGGCTTGGCACCCCGAGGATTCTTGCTAGGGTAGAGGGCGTTGAGGTTCCCGTAGAGTTTTACGATAATATCTATGACTTTTACGTGCCCCAGGAGATGATAGAGAGGGCTGTAAGAAGAAACTTGGGAGGTGTTAGGATCAAGGCCTTGACCTTGGAGGATCACATAGTTCTGAAGGCCAACGCTGGTAGGGAGAAGGATCTGGAAAGACTTAAAGAGATAGCAAAATATGTTAAGAGGGGCAAGCTCAAGATCGACAGAAGAAAAATCTTGGAGGCATCAAACCTCTTTGAGGAGTCGAATGTCATTTTAAGGAGGTTAAGGGACAGCGGCTTGCCTATTTGATCATCTTCTGTCGTACTTGAATGGAGAAACAACGTCGCCCCATCTATCTCTCGTAGCCTTTAACCTGTTCTTGGTCTCCCTAATTATGTCGAATAGCTCCTTGGGGGTATCGGGTATTTCTTCATAAATCTTCCAGATCCTCTCCATTTTTGCTAGGTGCTGGGGTATTCTTGTCGCGAACTCCTTTTCATACCTACTTTCCGGATACTCCTTGTTCAGATGTTTCTCAAAGAGCTTCACGAGATCTTGGTATATGGGAATTAGGCCTGTAGGGGTCTCTAAGGCATCGACCTCATTATTAACCCTGAGATCTATCCAAAGGAGCCACACTCTCTTGTCCTCCTTGTCAGCTATATAGTTGCCCTTCTCATCCCTGAGGAAGTAGTTTACTCCATATATTCTAGGAACCTTCTTAAGTTTCTTGACAAAGTCTAGGTGCAGCTTCACATACTTTCCTATGGATATTGACATGAAGTCTAGGATTCCGAAGGGGTTGAACTCCCTCTTTCCAGCGGTTCCTAAGACTGCAGCGGTTCTCTCAGACTCTAGCGCCGCGGCCTTCGTGATTATTCCATGGGTCCAGTTGAAGGCCTCCTCAATGGGCACCCACGTATCTGAGTCCCTTCCACCGAAGATCATAGCATCAACCGGGACCCCCTTAGGATCGTCAACCCTAGGGTCTAGGTTGCTTAGATACGAGAGCCTTATTGTAAACCTGGCGTTGGGATAGGAGGGAGGAATCTCATTACCCTTCTCATCCTTCTTTCCTGGCCACCACTCCCCGGCATAGTTTATGCCAGGTCCTGGGGGCTCATCCTTGCCCCTCCACCAAACCCTTCCGTCCTTTGTCAGTAAGACGTTAGAGAATATTATCTCCTTGTTGGGATCAGTGAGAACTTTATAGAGCTCCGGATCGTCCTTAGGATTAACTCCGTCTATTATCCCGAACATTCCCCTTTCGGGGTTTGCGGCCCTAGCTATTCCATCGAATTCCTTTATAATTGCCATGTCATCTCCAACTATGAGATCGGAGATGAAGGCGGTGGAAGTTTTTCCGCATCCAGCTGGGAAGGCCCCGGTTATATACGTTATTCTACCATTTGGACCCCTTATTCCAGAGATGAACATGTGCTCACAGAGCCAACCCTCTAAGGATCCTTTATACACACAAAGTCTAAGCATGGGCTTTTTCATACCTATGGTGTTACCGCCGTACTGGGTATTAACTGCATAAGCTGAGAAGCCTTCTAGATCTATGTAAACTCTTCTCTTCTCCACATCCTTTATCCAGCCGTGCTCATCCTTTCTACCAGTTGCATGAAGGAACTTGGCATATTGAATGTTGGGAGCTTTCTCCACAAACTCATCATAGCAGAGCCTGTAGAGAAGGTTCTCATTGTGAGCAACATATGCTGAATCCGTCACTTGAACTCCGTGGATCGTGAAGGGAGAGTTCTTGGGTCCAAAACAGTAAAAGCCCACAAACATCTCCCTTCCTTTCATCATGCCAGGAAGGAGGCTCATTATTTCCTTTAATCCCTCCTCTCTGTCAAAGGTGTTTATGTACGGGATCTTTTCCCCTCCTGGAACGAGTATCTTTGTGTTCTTCCTGTCTCGAGCAACGTCATGAGGACCATCGAAGTGAACGGTATGGTTCGGATGTCTGCTCACAAGCTCCTCTTTATTTTCAATCGCTCTCCTTCTCACATACTCGAAGTCTTCCTCACTTGTTATGAGATATATAGACTTAGGTTGTAAAATTGAGGCTATCTCTGCGAGCCATTCGTGAAGCTTGGGATCCTTTATCTTAAACAGCTTTTCAAGCATGTCTTCGCCCATAAAGGACCTGAGCACAGCTTTAGGGTCTTTTTTCTCCATTAATTATCACCTAGCCTAGTCTTTGACTTGTATCTCTGAAAGCTTTTTTATTTTTACTAGGCGACTTTCATTAAGTAAACCTTAAATGTTATGAAATATCTTCTGGATTGAAATCTAAATTTTTATTAAAATATAATGCAAAGTTCTGATATATATTAAAACATATGCTTACTTTTAAACTTATAAAAAGTTAAATATAAAGTTTGAATAACGTATTTTAATGAGGTGCAAATTTGTGAGCAGAATTTTAGGCAAGGAAGGCTCAGAAGTGTTGCTGCTTGGCAATGAGGCTATTGCTAGAGGGGCAATAGAGGCAGGAATAGGGTTTGCTTCTGCATATCCCGGAACCCCCTCTACTGAAATAGTTGAAACGCTGGCAGGTGTGGCTAAGAAGCTTGGCATATACGTTGAGTGGAGTGCCAATGAGAAGGTGGCCCTAGAAGCGGCTTATGCAGCAAGCCTCAGTGGAGTTAGGGCCCTAGCTGCTATGAAACATGTGGGCCTCAACGTTGCTGCAGATGCCTTCATGAGCATAGCATATACTGGGGTCAGATCGGGTCTCCTGATAATATCGGCAGAAGATCCTAGCATGTGGAGCAGCCAAAACGAGCAGGACAATAGGTACTACGGCCTCCTAGCAAAGGTCCCAGTCTTTGAGCCTTACACCCCTCAAGAGGCCAAGGATATGGCTCTCTATGCCTTTGACTTCAGTGAGAAGTTTGAACACCCGGTCCTCATGACTCCAACGACAAGGGTCTCCCACACCAGGGGACCCGTAAGATTAGGGAGGCTCAGGAACCCAACCAGAAAGGGGTTCTTCAAGAGGGACATAGAGAGGTTCACCTTAATTCCAGCACATGCGAGGGTTAGAAGGAAGATCCTAGTAGAAAAGTGGGAGAGGATAACGGATGCCGTGTCGGACGTGCCGTTCAACAGGATAGAAGGGGATGGCAAGACCCTTATCGTTGCATCCGGAATATCGTATGCCTACGTCAGGGAGGTACTGAACTTAATGAAACTTAATGACGTGAGGTTACTTAAACTTGGAACACCTGTACCATTACCCAGAGGCTTGGCCTTAAAGGCCCTTGATGGAGTTGAGAGAGTCCTTGTTGTTGAGGAATTGGAGCCGGTTGTTGAGATGCAGCTTAAGGCCCTAGCAAATGAAGAAGGATTTAGTGTAAAAGTTCACGGAAAGGACTATGTGGGCTATGAGGGCGAGATGACTTTAGAGAGGGCATATTCAGCGATATCAGAGTTCTTAGGCTTGGGCAGGGGAACCCCTTGGAAGCCTTCTAAGGCATCTCTTGAGGAGGTTCCAGAGCTTCCCCCAAGACCTCCCGCCATGTGTCCTGGTTGTCCTCATAGGGCGACCTTCTACGTTTTGAGAAGGGCCGTCAACTCATTAAGACTGAAGCCCGTCTATAGCGGTGACATAGGCTGCTATGCCTTGGGTGTGATGCCGCCTTTCCAACAACAGGACATTATACTTGAGATGGGAGGGAGCGTTGGGACAGCAAATGGCTTTGGACAGGTCCTCGAGGGACAAATTCCAATAGCGATCATAGGCGACTCCACGTTCTTCCATGCTGGCCTTCCAGCCCTCGTTAACGCAGTTTACAACAGATCCCCCATGCTGGTATTGGTTATGGACAACAGGGTAACTGCAATGACTGGAGAGCAGCCAGATCCTGGAACCGGGCTCAACGCTGTTGGCGAGCCAGCTCCTGCCATAAAGATAGAGGAGGTTGCTAAGGGAATAGGGGTCGAGAAGGTTGTTGTCTTCGATCCCTACGACACTAAGGAGGCCTTCAAGGCCCTGAGGGAGGCTCTGGAGTACATAATCAAGGAGAGGAAGCCCGCCGTGGCCGTTGCCAAGAGGGCCTGCGCGCTCCTCATAGATAGGATGGCAAGGAGAAGGGGAATAAGGACCCCTAAGTATCAGGTCAAGTTGGATGCCTGCACTGCCTGTGGCGTGTGCTATAACGCATTTACATGCCCCGCAATAAGTGTTAGAGATGATGGAAAGGCGTACATCCTTGAGGACCTTTGTACAGGATGTGGTGTATGTGCACAGATATGTCCATTTAATGCAATAGTGAAGGTTGAGGAGGGTGATAAGGAGTGGGAAGACCTATGGTTTTAAAGAGCCTTAACATGGTTGTCTCCGGCGTCGGAGGGCAGGGCCTGATAACCTTAGCTTCCCTCTTAGCAGGATCTGCCGTTGAGAGCGGAACTAAGGCCCTCGTCGCAGAGACTCACGGCCTTAGTCAAAGAGGGGGGAGTGTTGAGGTTCATGTAAGGCTTGGCGATGTAATAGCTCCCCTTGTACCTAAAGGAGGGGCAGACCTGATATTAGGCTTGGAGCTCATAGAGACCTCCAGAACCGCGTACTACCTCAAGGAAAACGGCTGCATCTTAACGTCCGACATGCTTCTAAGGCCCGGAATACCAAACGTTAAAATGCCAAAGAGGGAGGAGCTGATTAATTTCTTGAAAAAGGTGACGGATAAGGTCTATGTGGTCCCCGCGAGCGAGATGGCTGAAAAGGTCGGAGGCTCCATATTTATCAACAGCGTCATGTTGGGAGCGCTTGCCGCCACAGGGCTTCTCAACGGGCTTGTGGATATAAACATTTTGGAGAAGAACGTCAGAGGTTTAAGGATGGGCGAGAAGAACTTAGAGGCATTTAAGTTAGGCTTCGACTACTGTTCTAGGGGTCGTTGTAGCTGTAGGTAAGCCCGTCTCACTATATGCAAGCAACTTCTTTAGATCATCAATCAGATATTTTTTAATGGTTCCAAGCAATATAGCCTCAACCCTGTCCTCTTCATCATCTCCAAGCTCCGCAAGCCTTCTTTCAATGACCTCAATTTCATTCCTTATCTCAGCTATCTGCATCTCAACAATCCTTCCGAGGGAGGAGGAGAGCTCCACAACAGCTCACCATTAAAATTTCTTTTTCTAGCAGTAGACCTAGGGAGGAAAGCCCAAGTAAGTCTTGGGTAAGTCTTCGGTGATATGGAAGTTATTACCTGAAAGTAACTGAAGCCAACAGGGGGTCTTCAGAGTTCAATTGTTGAATAACTTCATGGAATAATTAAGAGTAATTCAGTTTTAATTTCTTCATAATTATCTCGGAGGGTGAGGAA
>JALWOJ010000055.1 GCA_026995555.1 Acidilobaceae archaeon
ATGCCTCTACCTGGAGAATTACTCCTTAATCAACCTTAGAAATGCAATAGTTCACGGTAAGGAAGGCGATTTAGATTTTATAGAGGCTGAGGAGATGGTTGAGGAGTCTGCAAGCGCAATAGAAAAGTGTTTGGCAAGCAGGATTAGGAGGGCTTTAAGGTCCTTTCTAAAGGATCCAGAGGATTTTGTTGAGGAGATAACCTCAGACTAGATATAAAATAACGAAGAGGAAAATTAAAAACCACGAAAAGCTCTATCTCACCATATTTAGAACCTTCTATCTATAAAATTATGGGGGAATAAATTGGGAAGGGAGGAGCTTTATTTATCATTTATAGTGCTTGGCGTCTCGATAATAGTCTCGATAATAGCCACCTCTGTTCAGAAACTTGACGATCTTATAGGTGAAGTGCTAAGACCTCCCCTCTCAATTTATGTAAGGCTAGTAGTGCTGATAATAGTAACAATTTTTGGTTATGTCCTTCTAATACGGAGAACTAGAGGTTGCATAAAGGAGGTAGGAAGACTTTAAATTAATATGACAATTCTTAAACCTATTCCATGATTAGATCTTATGATTGTAATCAAATCTGCCTTATTAAGGTATTTGCTTAAGTTCCTTCTGAAAGGATACCTATACCTCTTAGGATTATATGTATCACAGCGTGACATATAAATAACTTCGGGCCTCATCCTTCCTATATAGTTGCTGTAGGCATTACCGTGATGAAGTGCAATAAGGATAGGCAATTGTCCGATATAGAAATTATTATAGGCATATCTAAGGGCCTCATCGAGCTCGTCAGAGACAAGATCATCTGGATATAAAAGTATGCTGCCATAATTCTTTGAGAGCTTCTTTAGACAGAGGATCCCTTTTTTGTGATCGAAAACTTTTACTATTAGAGGATTAAGATCAATATAAAGCTTAGAGATCATGTAGGCCAGGGAGAAGGAGTTCAAGGTCCTTTTTGCTGCCAAATAAAGGAACCTGTCTTTAAGCCTTCTCTGAGCCAGGGAGAAGAGCTCATCTGCACTTAAATTATCCTCTTGCTTAAAGCCATTAAAGAGCTTCAAAACCTCCTGACTCTCATACCTCAATCCTTCCTCCTCACTAACCTCTGAAACTAGATCCTTTAGATCAACAATGTCTCCAACATCGGCAACCTTTTTGCCAATGTCTTTTATGCGAGGGCTGAGTTCGTCCATAAGCTTCCTAGCCTTTCTAATACACTCCTCATTGCCCCTACATATCCTTAAAATCTTTTCATCAAGAATCTCGACAAGCTCCTTGCAGGCAGAGACAACGTAGTTGAGCTCAGGCCAGATGAAACGATACCTAAGCCCATAAGTTATGAATCTGATCCCAGCAGAGAACCCATAAGTCTTAACACCAGATCTTGCCAGGAAATCAAGGATCTTCTCGTACTTGGGAGGGCTGAAGTTTAACATGAAGGCTGTGACCTTAGCCAGAGTTAAGAACCTAACCAGAGCCTCCTGACAAGGCTCCTTGCTGTAGGACGCTGGAAGGATAACTGCCTCAGGCTTATGCAAAAGTCTCTCCTCAATGAGCTTGAGGACTATCGAGAAGTGATCGTAATCTAGATGAGAGAGGATCCAGATCCAAGGATCTCTATCAAGCCTTTCAACAACCCCATTCCTTAATAGGCTCTTTAAGCTGTGACTGAAACAACCTATAGTGCTGCCTCCATCAGTAACAATATTTATAGTTCTTCTGCAACAATGATCAAACTTAATGGAGTGAAGTATAAGAGATCCCCAGCCTACTGGCAGGACCTCTATTATGTGATCATACAAACACATTAAGGCCCCTCTTTTTAATTTTTAGAAAACGACTTAAATTTTCTATAATTATTATAATAGAAAAGTCTAGCAGTTGCTTAACTACTTTCAGCTTTTATTCGTTTAAGCATGACTGTAATTAACCATATTATCTTCGTTTGTAATAATTTCTGCACACCTTACAACCACTACCAACAAATTTATTAACTTTCCTGTAACAATTAATTATAGAATTAAAAGATTTAAGGGTGTTAAGATGGAGGTACTATTCAGTTCTAAAGGCTTAGAGGTTGTTTTATTTGAAGGTGAAAAAGGCTACAGAGGTCTAGGCGTTGTTCCTAGGCAAAACTATGATAATCCTCTCCTTTACCTCTACGACCCTGAGATCGTTAAGCTTAGAGATGCTGCTAGCTATGTGATCAATGAGATGAGCAAGGGCCTCAGTTCGTGGATCAAAGAATTCTTAACAGCAAGAGCAGTATTTCTAGAGGACAAGGATAGGGCTCATAGGGTTCTAGTGGGTGAGCTTGGGCTGGAGATCGTTAGATCCTTAACTGAGATCGTTGCTAGAGGCATTAAGCTAAGCCCGTCTCTGCCTGAGTTAGGTAGGAGGATAGGTAGGATATTGAGGGATGAGAGGGAGGTTAGGCTAAGGAGTGGATATGTTGCTAAATCCTACGACCAGCTTTACAGCCTCTCTAAGGTCATTGAGGCTACAAACACCATTGCCAAGCTTGAGGATGCATATTCTATCGAGATCAGGGCTGGGACTAAGAAGGAGTATGGTCCTGATCTGAAGGTAAGATCGAGCTCGGGAAAGGAGGTCCTTGTTGAGGTCACAGCAAGGAGGCCATCGAAGCGATTTAATGTTCCAAGTCAGCCAATGCAGATGGACAAGTTCATAAATGAGATCATCAGCATGGACTTAGAAAGGGTTACAGATAAGGCTAGGAGGCAGGGAAGCCAGGTTAGACAGGCTAATTGCTTAATTGTCAATGGATGGCACTCGGCTTTAGGACTCGCACCCCTAAATTACTTTAGTAAAATGAAACCTATAGAGAAAGTAGAAGGGCTTAAAGGATTGTGTCTATATGTATCTTGGATTGATAATAGTGGTCGACAAAATTTACTTCTGCATCTCCTTTAATAATTTAGTGAATTATGGAAATAACTAGAAATATCGTTTGTATTGTTAATGTAATAAAGGAGAGGAGCATGTCGACGTAAAGTCTTCTGGTTCCTATATTGAATATCTTAAAGAAAGGATCCTTTGCCTTCCTGTAAGGCTTTAAGGCTAGAAAAATTGCTATAGGCCAGGCGTTTTTGCTAGGTTTATTTTCTGACACCAATACGTTAAAACCTCATCACTACTCATTAATCGTTAGAAGGTTTTAAACATAGATGAAGAGAACGATAATACCCCTTAATATGCTAAAACCGCTTCTTATCCCCTTATCATGATAAGTTTCCTCTTCAGAACCCTTTTTCTTGCCTTCTAAGGTTTCTGGTAAGATAGAGATGAGGACTAATCGCAAAAAGTACTTTTACGGGAGGTAGTAAGCCTTGCATTACGTATTCTTAGCACCTACTGGCTGGGGCTTCATGTTATTACACAAATGGCGTGACTCTAATGCTATGACTGTAACTGATGGCGGCAGTTATACTTCATGTCTTCAGCCAACGCTTAATGCTATAGGAGGCTTTTTACAACATGAAGCAAATCCGCATGATAGGTGGGCATGGATACTTTCCCACATTGACTACGATCATTACTCCTTAACGGTAGCTCTGATTAAGGCTGGATTGTGGTCTAAGCCGAAGATTGTAGTGCTACCAGCTGTATATAGCTCAAAGGTGTGTAGGGAGGCCCTAGAAGAGTACCATAAACTTGCCCTAATTGTAGCGGCTATGCTTAGGCTTCCTCCGCCATCTTTTAGGGATCTCGCTGAGGTTACTAGCAACACAAAACGCTTAGGTGTGGGACAGGGAGCAAGGCTCTATGCTAGAGAACTGCTCTATCATATTCTATGGCCACCAACATCTGGTATATGGCCATTATGCGAGAAGCTCCTAGAAAGGTTAAGGGGGAAGTTAAATAAAGCGATGGTTAAATGTAAGAAGATGTTAGGAGAAAAGGTTTGTAGGGAGGCTATGGAGAGGGGTGAGCTAGAGGCAGGTAAGCTTTTAGAAGCTTTAGAGCCAGAGGAGGTCGTTGAAGTTATAGACCTGGATAGAGAGCTAAGAATAGGAGATGCAGAGAACTCTGAGCTTTACAGGGGAGATCAATGGATTGAGACCGAGCGTCCTACATATGGGTACATCTTCATTGAGGCAGTCCAAGAGCTTAAAGATGAAGAGTTACTACAGCTACATAGGGATATAGTAAACAACTTCTCATTGGCATACACAATAGAACAGAGGGGCAGGAATCACATAAGGATTTTGCCGTTTAAGGTTTTGAACCATCTCATCCCTTGTATCCTTAAGATAAGATGTTATGGACTGGCGTCTTCTAACTCACTCCTTCTCTATCCATCAGATCTTGGAGGGGAAGCACTTACACAGACTATAAGATATTATAAGCAGCACTATGGACATCATCCACAAACAATAATTGAGGTGGCAGCACATCACGGTAATGCATACACTTCAGAGCTACAAGGAATAACCTCTTTAATAGTTTTCCTTCCACGATGCAATAGGCATGTCCCTAAAGCACTGAGAAGAAACTTCAGGTATTGGCAACTATTTGGAGACTTATCAGTATGTCTAGGGATATACTCAGGGCATATGTATGGTCTAGAGGTAAAAATTTGGCTGTAAATGTCCATAAACTTAGTAAGCAGGAATAATGCCACAGCCGAGTTCCAACTTCAGCAAAACTTGAAAAAGCCTTAAGAAGCGCTAGAAAGAAGGTAAGGAAGAGAAAACTGCAAGAGAGAACTTTCAAACCTTAGAGGTTTGAGAAGCAGGATGCGTGCCTGTATATAAAAGCAATTCAGTGACAGCATTATCTGGGGATTTCCCTTGGAGAACCGCTGTAGCAATGTTGATCCTGCAAGAGCTATCCTCGCCCCCTGGGTACTCTTTGCACTAGCCGTGTACGTCTATTTAGCAATCCATGACGTGTCCATCGCAGTGTTTCTCTCAATAATTGGTGTGGGAATGGCCTCCGTAGCTGTCTACTGTTTAGGAGGCCCTTCTAAAAATAGCCCATCCTGGGGAGCGTCCCTTCTAAGCTTGATAGCAAACATACTGACAATAATAGGCTTCATTTTAAGTTACATATTTCATTAATTTTTCTTCTTTTTAAATCCTTGTCTAAACACAGTCACTATTTGTTCTGCGGATGCTTTAGAAGCCCTTCTATATACTTTATTGCTTCCTTTAACCTCCTCTCGGGTTGACTATCACCTAATTTACTAAGCATGTCCGAAGCTATGTAAAGGCAAACGTCCTTCTCTAATGAAAATTGTGGGCATAAAAGTTTTCCAAATGTACTTAAGTTTAACCTTTTGAGGAACTCTCGAACTCTTAACAATATCTCTTCTTTAAGAGATGAAGGTGGAGAATCAAAGCAGAGAAGCACAAGCTTAGCTATACAAGCCCTCTTAACTCCTTGCAGCCTATAGCTTGAAGGTATTTTATTTAATAAATCCTTAAGCCTCTTAACCTTTCCTTCAATACGTGTTAGGCTAGCCTTCTCCTCAGCTAAGAAGTTCCTACACCTGGTCTCTACTTCAGCTTCATAAACCTCAGCACGATCCTCAACAACCTTAATTGCAATAGCATCAAATTCATGCCTATTCACCCTAGATAACGGTAAAGGGATTGCTTCTATCCAACGATCCTTTAGGGCAATGGATAACCATGCCCTACCAACAACCTCTGCAAGAACGCTAAGCATATTACCTTTAGGTTTTAACTCCTCGATACCGTAGCGAAGTATGTAGTTCTCTAACATCCTTGCATAGCTATCGGCTACTCCAAGAAGTGACTCAAATAGGTAGCCAAGCTCATGTGCTAGATCCTCAGGTGTTACGTTAAGGAGGGCTTCAACAATCCTAAAATCCAGACCAGATTTCTCAGCGGCTTTTTCTATAAGAAGCTCACCTATAGGTCCTTTAACGACCAACCTTAAGGTACTTATTAAGGGAAGCGAGGATGGTAGCGATTCAGCAAGAATCTCAGGCATAGGTATTACATCCTCCCTACCAAACCTCTCTATGGTTATGCTCTTTAACAGAGGTCCTGGCCTATGTATAATGTTTTCGATAGCATCTAAAAGCCGTAAGGTAAACCTAGCCTCTCCTCTACTAAGCTCTTCAACAAGTTCCTTTGCTAGGCTAACGAGCCTTAAAGCTTCATTCTGCTCAAGAAAGCCTCTCCTCCTGCCAATAACTACGAGGTCTCTGAACTCATAAAGTCTTGAAAGCCTTTCTAAAATTTCTTGTTGGCTCAAGGAATTTAGCCCCATAATAGAGCCTCTATATGTCCTATTTAGTATAAAAGTTTACAAATTTTGCTAAGAAGTCTTATTAATTACATTAAAGAGGATTAATATATTTCATTAAACAAATAATATACAAGTAACCAATCAATATTCTAACATCACAATTAAAGAACCCCTAAGCCTAAGTTTTAAATAACGGTATTTACGTCTTTGTGTTGGTTATAGGAATAATCTAGCTTCACTTAGCTCTTAATTTAGCTTTAATATATTTGATGAACTGCCTTAATAGTCTTTTATATACATATATGGAACTTCGTTTTAAGTTTCTTCTAGAAGCATACTCTTCCAAGAATTCCTCAATGTGGTTGTCATTTATATCCTCTACATTAAGTA
>JALWOJ010000056.1 GCA_026995555.1 Acidilobaceae archaeon
TTTGGCGAAAAATATAGTAGAAATACCTTCGGGAAAAAGGCCTGATATTGCGGTCTTAGAGAAAGTAGGTGAGATAAGCGGGGTATTTAGAAGCCTAAGATACAGAAGGCCTAGATGGCCTTATTGTTCTAAGCCTTGGTGCCCCTCAAGCAGAATTTATCTAGAGGATAAAGGTCTTTTTGTAGAAGTCTCCCAAAACGTTCCTTTTAGAGGAAAAGTTCCTGTTAGGTTGAAACAGAGCTTGACATCCAGGATGTTAGCCTCTTTAACGTCCTTAGGGCCAGGAGGAATTCATGGAGGCTTCAAGACAAGATATCATGAACTTTTCACCAGACTATCGATAAAATTCTTAGGAGAAGAGCCTCCCGGAGTTTCAGAGATCCAAGTAAGCGAAGAAAAGAGGGATCTTGTCAGGATAGGAGATAAGGTCATTATTGTCGGGGCGGGCCTTGCAGGCCTTGTCGCCTCCTTAAAGCTCTCAGAATTTGACATGGAGTCCATTGTTATTGATCTTAAGGAGAAGCTAGGAGGTTTTCTCTCCACTTTTGAAAGGATGAACGTCTATGAAGGTCTTAGTGACATAATTCAAAAGGTAAATTCTTCAGATAAGATAAAGGTTGTTAGAGGAAAGTACATAGGCTCTTATGAGGAAGGTAAGTATATTGTTACAGAGGACAAAATAATAGAAGTTGCTCCAGGGACACCTCTTGTATATTCTGGAGGTAGTGAAGCACCGCCTCCTGTAGCAAGGAACAATGATTTACCAGGAGTGATTTCAGCCAGCTACTGCCTTGAGCTCATATCCTCTGGATCCTTCAAGCCAAACAGGGTAGCAGTTATAGGTTCTAATCATTGGGCAGTTAGCGTTGCTGAGGAGCTTTCATTAAGAGGTATAAGAACTTATCTAATCTCTATCAAAAAGATTTCCGAGGAGGTCAAAAACGCTGAAATCATAGAGTCTGATAGTATAAATTTTGAGGGCGATACTAGAGTAAGGTACGTCAAAACCGATTCTAAAATGATAGAGGTTGATGCTGTGGTTTCAGCCATAGAAGAGTACCCTGTGGCAATGCCCCTTTATGCTGTAGGCTATGAACCTTGTTTGAATTCAAGAAATATCATAGCTCCTCTCTTCAAACTAGATCTCATAGAAGAGAAAGATCTCATAATACCAGCAGGCTCGGTTCTTGGGCTAGACTCTGTGGAGTTTTCAATTAAAAGTGGAGAGTGCGCGGCTGCTCTGGCGGCTAAGAAAATGGATAAGGCTGATGAGTCTGACGTGAAGAGTTATTGTGATGAAGTCCTAAAGACTTTAGATAACAGTTATAGGTGCTCTTCCTCTCTCAATGAAAGACCTGAAGTTTGGGTCTCTGGCGAAACCGAAGGTCTTCAGTTTGTTGATATTGATGAGGACATAACACTTAAGGATGTAATAGAGGCTTGGGAAAAGGGCTATAGGGATATGGAGTCCATTAAAAGGGCCACAGGTCTTGGAACAGGACTTGATCAGGGACTTTTCTCAGCACAGAGCTCCGTTATAATTTTATCATTCCTCTATAAGACAAGTCCTGTAACCTTAGGAC
>JALWOJ010000057.1 GCA_026995555.1 Acidilobaceae archaeon
TAACTGATGATGGGAGGATACTGTTAAGGGAGATTAAAAGGTTTAGGAAGCTTCTCAGAGATTTTGGTATTTTATCTTAATGTTAAACTTGTGAAGTATTTCCTCCTAGACATCTTAGAACCTCGGACTCAAACTCTCTCCTAAACAAGCTGTCCATCTCCAAGATCTGTGAGTAGATTTTGTCCTCAACAACTATCCTGTTCTTCTTACCATCTCTATTGATACTAACGTTAAGTTTTAGATACAAGGTTCTTCCGAAAGGTCTCGCCTTCTCTATCTTCAACTGCTTGGCAAAGGAGGTGGCTGCCCTCAACTCCCTTATGTCAGGATCGTATACCTCTTCCTCAAGCTTCCTATATACGGTCGATCCCGGAACAACAAGGCTTGCCAACCTGAGTCCTAAAAGCTTTAAAGGGTTTTTCTCGTGATCCTTCTCCTTCCTTACTTCTAAGGACCCTTGAAGCAAGTCCTCCTTTAACTTTCTTAACATGCTGATTTGTTCTGAGTCACTAATTAGCTTTCTTAGTTTGCATGAAGGTTCCTGTATTGAGCTTAGTTCTATGAGAGCTTCAGAAGGCTTAAGTAAAAGAAGCCTTCTGAAAGGCTTTTCTAAGCTGTACCAAAACCTTGCATCAGCACCTATAAGCTTGTCTCCTAAAGATATTACGTTATAAGGTACCAAAACTATTATCTTCTTCAAAGTCCTTATCCCGTCTATGCCATATTAATGAACATTTAAATATATTTTTATATCGTGTAGTCAATTTTGCATTGAATAATATTAAACTGCAATTTAAAATATTTAAGGTTTACTTTAATAGTAAAGTTTTGTTTTTATAAAAATGATCATTTAAATATCCCCCTTTTTACATACTCTATACGACAGCCAAGTCTTGTCTGATTTGAGGGTGGGGAACTGTTGAGCTCATCTCGTTCTAGGGGCCTCTCAGCAGCAGCCTGGGCCTCAATAATCATAATAATAATTATTGTCGTTGGAGTCGCAGCTTGGGCTGCGACTAGGCACCACGCGGCAAGGACAACTACAAGTCCAACAACCACAACATCTTCCACATCCTCAGCAACTAGCACAACAACCTCCACATCTACTTCCACCACTACAACATCATCTACCTCAACTACCACATCAACGACCACAACTAAAACCACTACAACAACATCAACATGGTTCGCTCATTACGTCTACAGCCCTCCGCTCTTCATACCTCCAAAGAATGGCTATGCTGCCGTTATTGAGACGAGCAAGGCCTTCGTAGTCGTTGGTCCTGTTGGCTCTAAGATTCCCAATTTCAACAACAAGGGGAAGCCGATAATTGTTGTGAAGTTCAAGGTCAACAAGACTGCAACGAAACCACCACAGAACCTAACTGCATTTAACACAATAAACCCTGCGTTCTTTAGGAGCTACTATGCAGATGCTCTGATACTTGCTGGAAGGTATGAGGTAAACCCGGTGATCAGGTCTCAGATATATCAGGCTGTTTATGCACTGAGCAACTACTATGAACCTTTACTCTGGCTTGGTCAATACATAGCAGTTTACAACTACTGGAGCTGGGTCCACGGAAGATACTATCAGCCGACCCTAGGAGAGAGGTTTGACCTCATAACTGAAGATCCCAATGCGCCGAAGGTGCCTTTGGGCATCGGAAGCTATGAGAACAACGCAACGACGTATGTGGACATAACGTTTGGCTGGCCGCAGAGCTTCGACCCTGCAAAGGATTATGAAACCTTTGGATGGCTTATATTCCACAACATAGGGGACACGCTGGTCACTTATTGGAAGAGTAGTACAACAAAGCTCATTCCTGACCTTGCTGTTGCATGGGCACATAACAAGAACGGAACGATATGGTACTTCGTGATCAGAGGAAACGTTAAGGCTTACGACCCGTGGCACAACAAGGTCTATACAATAAACGCAACAGATGTGTTGTTTACATTATGGAGGATCGCAAGGTTGAACCTTGATCCCAGCTGGATGATAACAACTTTCATAAACGTCAATGCGAGCACGGTGATGACAGAAAGTGAGTTCAACAAAATCCTCTCAACCGGGACCGTTTACGTTGACTACGGCAACTACCACGGGAAGGTAACTAGCTTGTCACAACTCTTAAAGATCTTCAACTACTCCGGACCAACAGCGGGAGTAGTTGAGCTTAAACTGTACAAGCCATATGGGGCGATCCTCGACATCTTAGCAGATCCCTTCACAATGGTAATACCCATGAAGTATTTGTTTGACAACGTGCCTCAACTCAAGGGTAAGTACGCTCAGGCCCTCAAGGACAGCGACTACGGGAGGAACCCTGCTGCATGGGCAAAGTACATCGGCACTGGAGAGCAGGAGCCCACACACCAGTACCTTCACAAGTACCCTATAGCAACAGGACCCTATTACATTAAGGAGTATAAGGAGAACAGCTACATAGTCCTCCACTACAACCCGTACTACTGGAATGCAACCCTCTGGCAGAAGCTGTACGGGCAGAAAGCACCCGAACACAAACTAGTGATATTCCTGCTCAACAATGACCCAGTTACCAGGATTGAGATACTGAAGAGGGGTCAGGCAGACTACGGAGCAATACCTCTAGATAGGCTTAAGGATATCGAAGGTTACCAGTATCCAGGAACCAACTTTAAGATAATAGTGAAGAAAATAGGACTCGATCCTACTATATTATATGTGGTATTTGACACGGTAAAGCCTCCATTCAATAACCCACTAGTCAGAGAAGCTTTAGCCTACGCAACTCCTTACAAACAGATTTACCAAATAGTTTACGCGGGATACATGACTTATCTCTATGGAGTCTTGCCAGCCGGATTCATAGGCTATAACAACCAGATAGTCCCGTTCAAGTACACATTTAACTTGACGAAGGCCATGGAGCTTATAAAGAAGTCCGGGATCGACCCGAGCAAGTACACGATAGAGATCTGGTACAACACCGGGAACAGCGAGAGAATGAAGATAGCAACGCTGCTGCAGTCAACGTGGAAGAGGTTGGGCTTCACAGTGACCGTAAAGTCGCTTTCGTGGCCAACGCTGTTAGAGGAGACCTTAAAGCCTACATTTAGCACGTGGATAGTAGGTTGGGCACCAGACTACATAGACCCTGATGACTATGCAGGACCCCTGTTCTATGGAGGAACAAAGTTCAGCGTGCTGCAGTGGAACGTCTTCAGTAGCATAAGTGACGCACAGCAGTTCCTGAGCAGTTAAAGGTTGTTTACTATATAGTCTGCTCAAATTTGAAAATATTTTTTCTAAATCGTAATCCCTGAATTCCTCAAGTTTTTCTTTATCAAATTTTTAAACTTTGAAACTCATTTTGGGAGCGTGAGTAGGGGGAGCGATCGTTCTAAGCCTGAGCTTTAAAATGGTATCTAAAAGGTGGGGGGCATCTATTGGCTGAGTTAAGAAGATTTATTATTAGAAGGCTCATAACGTTTGTACCCACTTTAATAGGAGTTACCTTCATTGTATACCTTATAGCTGCTGTGGTTCCAGCAAATCCGGCAAGACTTTGGGCAGGAGGTCAAAAAGCCAATCAGCAGGTAGTTGAGATGCTTATAAAAGAATATCATTTGAACCAACCTTTTTATATCCAATATTACTATTTCATGAAAGGTTTCCTTGAGAATACCATGGTCAGTCCTGTTACAGGATACAAAGTATGGCATGAAATTAAAGTTTATATGCCTGTAACAGTTCAGCTCACATTAATATCTTTCGTATTTATTGTTCTGATAGGAATACCCTTAGGCATAATTTCTGCCCTTAAAAAGGACACCTGGATAGATGCAACAATAAGAGTTATAGCGCTCCTAGGTGTCTCAGTTCCCATCTTCTGGCTAGCCTATCTTCTAATATTTCTCTTCTTCACAAAGCTTGGGTGGATAACCTTATCTGGAACTCCCACACCTCCCTATAGCATAACTGGCATACCGCTTATAGATTCGATATTGAAGCTCGATTGGAGAACTTTTGCAGAGGTGATCAAAAGGTACTGGCTTCCAGCGCTTGTCTTGGCATATCCAGGAATAGGTGTCATTGCAAGGCTTGTCAGAAACACTTTCTTAGATGCTTTAGGATCAGACTTTGTGGATTATATAGATGCTAGAGGTCTTCCTAGAAACCAAATGTACAGGCATGTCCTTAAGAACGCAATGGTGCCTATAGTTACTGTCCTTGGCTTGCAGTTTGGAGGACTGCTGGCAGGTGCCCCCATTACTGAGACTATCTTTGGCCTTCCAGGAATTGGCAGATTCATGCTCACGAGCATCTACAGCTCAGACTATCTAAGCATGGTAGGTGGTGTCTTCGTGATAGCACTCATATACATGACTGTTAATCTCATAGTGGACATACTTTATGCTGTTATAGATCCTAGGGTTAGATATTGAGGTGAAAGGTATGGCCACGAAAGAGGCTGAGGAGGTCTATGAGAAGAAGGTTCTTGACAGGGTTTCTGATGCGTTCGTGGATGCCCTAGCAAACCTCTTTGACAAAATAAGACCTGGGTGGAAGGTGAGGAATCAGGCAAGAGTTGATGAGTGGAAACTAATGTTCTACGCATTTAACAGAAGTCCCATAGGCATAGCCGGAGCTGTTTTAGTTGCTATATTCATTATAATAGCGATAATAGGGCCTTGGATAGCTCCATTTAGTTATGGAACCTCTCTTGCATTATGTAATCAAACTGCTTATCTAGCTCATCCAGGAACAGTTGTTAAGATACCTAAGGGTTGTGAGGCTTTAGGTGTCAAGCCTGGAACTTATAGGTTGATTTTAGGCGGGGACAGCTTCGGCAGAGATCTGTTTAGTAGGATACTTTATGGTGCAAGGACAAGCTTCGTAGTCATGATACTGGTACTTCTTGTTGGTCCATGGATAGGAGTAGCTTTAGGACTAATTTCTGGATATTATGGTGGCGCTGTTGATGAAACAATAATGAGGATAACTGACATGTTTCTAGTCTTCCCAGGTCTTATACTTGCAATCGCATTCTCGGCAGTGCTTCCGTCAAGAATATCTATATTCCTCAAGGACCATCCATGGGTAGGTTCGTTCTTCCTACACCTCTTTGCACTTCATCCCACTGAAAGAGGAGCCCTGGCCAGTCTAGTTTCAGTAATAATAGCTCTATGGATAGTCTGGTGGCCAGGATATGCAAGGCTTGTAAGAGGTATGGTTCTTTCTGAAAAGGAAAACACCTATGTTGAGGCGGCAAGGGCTTTGGGAGTTTCAACAACCTCAATACTCTTTAGACACATCCTTCCGAACATCCTAGGTCCAATTCTTGTATATCTGTCCCTTGACTCTGGAGGAGTGATACTCACCGAGGCAGGACTGAGCTTCTTGGGGGTTGGAGCAGTTCCTCCTATAGCTGACTGGGGCAGAATTATTTACGACGGTTCACAATACTTCCCAAGCGCTTGGTGGCTTGTGTTCTTCCCAGGGCTTGCAATACTGCTTACTGTCTTAGGCTTTAACCTGCTAGGGGACACGCTAAGGGACATTCTAGATCCTAGGACGAGAAGAAGCATAGAGTTTAGGTTGAAGAAGAAGCCTAAGACGAAGGAGGAGGGTGAGGAGAAGTGAGGTGCAAGGATCCTATAATTGTTGTTAAAGATCTTTACGTTAACTTTTACACCTATGCGGGTGTCGTTAAGGCAATAAATGGTGTCTCGTTCGAGATTTGTAGAGGTGAAACCTACTGCCTAGTGGGAGAGACTGGATGTGGAAAGTCAGTTACATCGAGAGCATTAACCAGGCTCATAAAGTCTCCAGGGAGGATCGAAAAAGGAGAGATCTATTTCTATCCTGAACCGGGCAAAAAGATTGATATAATGAAGCTCAGCGATGAGGAGATAAGAAAAATAAGGGGTTATGATATAGCTTACATTTTCCAAGACCCAAGCGCTTCTCTAGATCCACTTTATACAATAGGATATCACGTCGCTGAAACTATGGCCTTCCATGGGGTTGTTCAGAGCATAAAAGAGGGAATTAAGAAGGCTGCCCAAGTTTTGAGGCTAGCAAAGATGCCAGATCCTGAGTCAAGAGTTAGAGCCTTCCCTCATGAGCTCAGTGGAGGCATGAAGCAGAGAGCTGTCATAGGGATGAGTCTTGCTAACAGGCCCAAGCTCCTGATCGCTGATGAGCCCACAACAGCTCTAGATGTTACGATTCAAGCTCAGATAATGAACTTCTTAAAGGAGCTCAAGGAGAAGGAGAACCTAACCCTTCTTCTAATAACCCACAACATGGGGTTAGTTGCTGAGATGTGTGATACCGTCGCCGTTATGTATGCCGGTGAGATAGTTGAAGAAGCTCCTGTTGAGGAGCTCTTCAAGAATCCCCTCCATCCGTATACGAGAGGCTTAATGAGGGCGGTGCCTAAGCATGTAGGAAAGAACGTTACTTTGGAATCAATACCTGGAACTGTTCCAAACCTAATCTTTCCTCCTCCAGGGTGCAGGTTCCACCCAAGATGTCCCTATAGATTTGATCCTTGCGATAAAAAGAGGCCTCCTCTGATTGAAATTGAGAAGAATCACAAGGTTGCGTGTTGGCTTTATGCAAAGGAGGGTGGAAAGAGATGAACTCGAAGGAGTTAATCAACTATATGAAATCAACCTTTGGAGAACCAATGGTGGAGGTAGTTGATCTCAAGAAATATTTTCCGGTAAAGGGCGTGTTCAGGACAATAGGTTACGTTAGGGCTGTGGACGGAGTTTCGTTCATAGTTCCAAAGGGTAAGACGTTAGGGCTCGTTGGGGAGAGTGGCTGCGGAAAGACCACCACGGGAAGGCTCATATTGAGACTTATCGAGCCCACCTCAGGTCATGTTTACTTTGATGGAAAGGACATTTTCAAGCTTAAGGGCAAGAAACTTCTAGAGTTCAGGAGAAAGGCCCAGATGGTCTTCCAAGACCCTTACATGAGCCTCGATCCGAGGATGACTGTGTTCGACATAATAATGGAGCCGATAAGGGCTCATAAGATAAAGGTTGAAGATCCTCAAAAGTTTGTTGTTAACCTTCTCTATGAGGTTGGGCTAAACGAGACCCACCTATATAGATACCCTCACGAGTTCAGCGGAGGTCAAAGGCAAAGAATAGCTGTTGCAAGAGTTTTGGCCTTAGAGCCTGAGTTTATAGTTCTTGACGAGCCAACCAGCGCTCTAGACGTTTCCGTCCAGGCCCAGATACTCAACATGCTTAAGGATCTTCAGGCTAAAAGAGGTTTAACTTATCTCTTCATAAGCCACGATCTCGGAGTTGTCAGATATATGAGCGATTACATAGCGGTTATGTATCTAGGAAAGATCGTTGAGATGGGCCCTGCTGAGGAGGTGTTCGAAAAGCCCCTACATCCCTACACAAAGATGCTCTTTGCCTCAATGCCGGTTCCCGATCCCTTCGAGGCCAAGAAGAAGCCTAAGGTGGAGGTCATAGGTGAGCCTCCTTCACCCATCAATCCACCTCCAGGGTGCAGGTTCCATCCAAGGTGCCAGTATGCTATGGATATCTGCAGGAAGAAAGAGCCACCCCTTGTAATGGCTGAGAAGGGACACTTCGTTGCATGTTGGCTTTATGCCAAGAAGTAACTTTTGTAGTTTTACTATCTACAGCAAACTTGTTTTTCTAATTTAGTATAATTATCAAGTCATTTGAAGCTATTGAAACGCAAGCACCTTACGCTTAACAACAATCCTCATATGGGCGGCAATAGTAAGCAAAACCTATAGAATGATATCGAGATCTTGTTTTTCTAAAGCTTTCTGTACAGAATATGATTTTTTCAGGGATACTAATATCCCTTCTTAACCTCCCGCAAGTTCTGCCTCGTGACGAGTCGACCTCTTATTCCAATGATCACTTCAGGGCCAAGAGGAAGGGAAGCGATTTATTCACTTCTCACTTTTGTAATTTGTAGCACACAGCTCTTTTATGTTAATTTTACGTCAATAAGGCTTTGAATGTATAGTCGGGACCTTTATGGGACTCTTCCCCTTATCTACACTGGAGTACGTCAGAAGTCTAGGTGCGGAACTGATGGCCATGAAAGTGATGGTTCAGAGGAGCTTTGGGATAGAACTGTGGAGCCGCCGCCGGGATTTGAACCCGGGACCTCCGCCTTACCAGGGCGGCGCTCTGCCAGCTGAGCTACGGCGGCGCAAGCTCCATAAAAGTCCCCGTATAAGGCAAGATTTAAGAGTTTTTCTTTGGATGCCTGTTTTATTTGAAGGACCTAACATCTCGAGGAGATTATTCAGGGCTACATGGAGGACAATAACTACAATAAACTTATGTGGGTCAGAAACATTAGATCGTAAGCATTCTGTATCTAATCATGTCTTTTTATACCTCTTAGGGCTATCGGGTATGCTGATGCTGTATGTCTGTCTAAACCGTATTTCTCCATTATCTTATCGTGCTCTCTACTGTGCGTTGTTCCTTTAGGGTTCACGTAGGTTATGTTTTAGGGCTTTAAAGAAAATAGAGTGCCACATCGCCTCCCCAAGCAAGATGAAGCATGGTGGTGTCCAAGGAGATGGTGCTACTACCAGGATACAAATGGCTCGAAGTAACGCCAGGAAGGCGTGGTGGCAGACCAACCGTTAAAGGAACTCATGTAACAGTTGATGATATCCTTGAGGCGCTGGCTAACGGTTGGAGCGTTGAGGAGGTATCAGAAAACCACAAGATACCCTTGGAGGCTGTCTATGAGGCCCTACGCTTTGCCCTAGAAACTCTGAGAAAAGTCGAGGTGGTCGCAGTCGAAGCTACTAGCTGATGAAAACATACCCTGGCCCTCATAAGACTCCTCCGGAACATAGGGATGGACATAGTATGGATACCGGAGATGGCGTATCGAGGTATAAGCGATAAAGAAATAGTAGGCCTAGCTAATAGTAACGGAAGAATCGTACTGACAGGGGACAGCGACTTCCTAGGAATGAATTTAAGGAGAAAGATAGAGTATGGGCTTATCTATATTGCAGAGCCAATAAGAAAAGACAATCTAGTGAGGTTCTCTAGAAACATTGTCAGAGCCTTAGAATATCTTAAGAGAAAGCCTCTTATGGCAATAGTCACATCCACTACTATAGAGCTACACCCTCTTGTACCGTAACTTCTAAGTCGCCAGAATAATTAGCACATATCATAGATAGAATTTTTCTTTACTATCAAAAACATACTACCAATTAATATAATGTTGGCGGGCCCGCCGGGATTTGAACCCGGGATCTCTAGCTCTGTAAGCTAAGGATACAAAAGCAGTGTTTCCAACGAAAACCACAATTTGGAAACACGCTTCATAGACGATTATCTGCACTGGATATCATTGCCGATAATCTGGAAACATCTGAGCTTGCAAAAGTATATTGGTTGGAGGATCAATAAGAATAGGGGTGCTCGAGTTGTCTAAGGTAGTTAGGGCAAGGTATGAGAAGGGAGTATTAAGGCTTCTCGAGCCTGTCCAGCTTAAAGAGGGAGAGGAAGTCTTAGTTAGGATAGAGAGCCTTGAGGATAGGAAGAAAATAGTCGAAAAGTTCTATGGGAAACGGGGTAGTGCGCCTAAGGAGCTTCTAGACGAGTTCATGCTGGAGGCCGAGGCCCAGTGATACTGCTGGACACTAACGCCATTGTATACTATCTCCATCGCGTTGAGCCTTACGCTTCCAAGGTAAAGCAGATATTAATTGAGAGGAAGGATTTTGCAGTATCGCTTAGAGTTATTGATGAGGTAATATTTACCCTCATAAGGCTCGATGCATTGAGGAGACTCAATATCAGGAGGCTAGATCAGCTACGGGAATATATAAGAAAGCATGGCATTGAAGAATTTGCTGACACCATGAACGACGTTGAAGGGCTAATAGAGGAACTGGGAATAATCGTCTTAGAAGATAAAGGTGGCCTAGGAGAGCTTCTAGAGATCATGAGAAGCTACAGCCTTCTTCCAGGAGACGCTTTAATAGCAATAACAGCTAGGCACTACGGTATAGACACTATCCTAACTTTTGACGAGGACTTCAAGAGGGTACCTTGGCTGAAGGTTATACCCTAGAAGCCCTTTCGGGTCAAGCGAGCTCGATATTATGGGCATGTAATTGTGCATCGTGATTATCAGGACTGAGCGAGTCTTAGTCGAGTTTTCAGTCCCAGCTGCCGATACATTCAACGCCAGGGTTAATGATACTAGATGGGGTTTGTGGCGGGCCCGCCGGGATTTGAACCCGGGACCGCCGGCTCCGGAGGCTGGCCCTTATAAAGGAATGTCCCAAGGATTATTGATATTCTGGGACAATTAGGTATGGATTTTATACCTATTACCTAGTATATGGGACAATGGATTTAGACTTCGAGTGAGCTAGTTAAGAAGTAAAGTCAAGGGTGGCATGTAACTTTGTACATGCCAATTAGCAGTTCTTTGTTTCTAGTCCAAGCTCGTCTCTAAGTATTCTACATATCTTCTTGTTATCATATTTGGAAATTAATTCTTGAAATATGCTTCTTCCACCATGTACGTACCGAGAAAGTGAAACTGAACGACCTCTAAACATTAGCTTTAATTCATTAGATGGATACAAGTCTACATAAATGGTTTCACCTTGCTTACCTAGATGCTCCAGAAGCCTATGGCTCAGAGCACGGATATTCTCTATCACTTGTTCTTTATCATCTTCGCCTAATATGTTCTCAGCTACTATATACGCTCTGATAATCCACGCGATAAGTAGTGCCATGAGAAGAGGTGAATATACCTCATCAAGCATCAATATCAATTCTGCTATGGAATCTGCGCAATTTCTTGAGTACTCACAACTATGCTCTCTGAAAGTATAGCTAGCAAGGAGAACTGGATAATCGAGAAGCATTGTTAACATTATGTGGAAGAGGTCCCCTCCGATGTCTTTAAGGTCTTCTAGCGAGAGTTTCTCTAATAGCAATTTAAATAACATACACGGGATAGCTGCTACGTAATCAATATAAAAATCATATGTAGAGGGCAACGTCTTCTCTTTATCGTATTCTCTGGGCATCTCTAGCATTATCTTTTGTATACTCTTTAAGTCTAGCATACCGTCTTTAGACTCTAATAGTTTAAGATGAATCTGTCTATACAGGTCTAGAGCTTCACCTATTCTCCTATCTTCAATATAGAGTGACATTATTTCTCCAAGACTATGAACAAAATAACAATATTCTCTTCCAAAAGATATTACTCCTTTGAGGATAGCGATTCTTACTATATCATTTATCGTGCTAACAAGAGAATACATATATCTAAGGGGAATCAATGGTTTTTGGCTTTTAGAGTACTTCAAGTAATTTACTACATAATAGTTCAAGAGACTAAATAATAAAAGTATAAGCTTATATTCGATGTGTTCGTTTCTGCTACTCTTGTTGCTTGTAGACTCTGATGCTTTCTTCGGACGAGGAATTATGGTTTTATCGAGGAAGCTGCTTATCTTGTTTACAATTTTGCTAAGTTCAAGTTCCAGACTCGGGTCTAGTAGTGATAACCCTGCTAGTAGAAACGCCTTGGATAGTGCTTCTTTTAATCTATTATACTTGCTTGAATCAAGTTTTTCATACACTTTTACATTCCTAAATATGAATTCCACTATATTACTTGATCTCAATATGAATAGGGACCTGATGTAGTCAACTATTGACGGAAGAGGTAAAAGCAATATAGTAGCTAGTATGCCTAGCAACACATACCTTGCGGTAATATTCTGCTCAAGAATACTAGTACTGGCTGCCAACATGATGAAGAAAGATAATGTAAAAATTACACCTAGAATAATGAAAACTCTTAATGAGTGTCTGAACAAGAATTCCACAGCAACGGAACCATACCTATTCTGAAGATGAACAACAGCTATGGTGAAGGGGATAGCGATTAAAGCAGCATAAGCTTGAATTAATGCAGTAGATGTATATAGGATAATACTATGAAACATTCTAACATCTATGTTAGGATTAGTAAGCCCTAAAATAACAATAAAACCTAGCACTACACACATTAACAGAACATACGGTTTTAACCCTGATGAAAAATGCTGTGAAAAACCTAGTACCAATACCCTTCCCAAATTAGTCATAATACATGGACCAGTATATAGAACTAAGCCCTATTCTTTCATTACCTCTTCTCTATCAAGCATCTCATACCTAGTCTTATTGAAGTGCCCAAGGTTATCCTATGAAATCAATAACCCTATAAATAGCAGAGGACAAAGACGGTTCTTGATAAAACATTAACACATGATACTTAATACACTTTAAAAGAACCAAACAGCCCTTAATGGAGGAAGAGTGAATTGAATTATGGGTATTCACAACATACTAATATCATTATTGGGAGACAGAGAGTTATTAACAAAGCTAGAGAAATGACGGATAAGCTAAAGAAAGAGATTTACATGGCTATAAAACCCTATGGCTATGAAGTTTTATTTAATCTCGTATTTTTGTTCCCGAACCTATTTGCAACATTAGCAAAGAAGGAAGAGGTCAAGCATAGGCTTCGTCTTGACATAACCTGGACTAGGGCCGTAATTGCAATAACTACCGCTCTAAACTACTTGTTGCCAAGCTTCATCCCATTAAAGCCCTTATCAAGACTAGAACCAAATAAATTCGAAGAATCATTCAAGGTACTTCTTTACATAGCTTCAAAGCTTTTCGACTTAGCTAAATGGCTCTTCATATTAGAGAACAAGTATATAGATAAAGTTATAGTACAGGATTCAACTCCAGACATATATTTGTCTGAAGAACATAAAGAAGTCATCATAAAATATGTTAATATACTATTTAGTAGTGATGATTATCTTGATTGGCTAAACTGGTTTTATCCACGCCTACGTAATTATAGGGACTTCATTAACGCTCTTGACAAATATCTGTTGAAAAGGTATGGTTTCAAGATAGATGATCTGGCAAATGCTTCTGAATATCTAGAACGTCTCTATAACTGGTTTAAGAGAGAAAGGAGCTCCCTATAGTCCATAAAAATAAACTTCATGAGGTATTCACTAAGAACATTCGTGATGCAAGGGCTAGTAGGTTGTTAAACGCCCTCATATTCGATAAAGGAAAGGACTTGATGAAGTCGCCACTCATACCACTTGAGGGTGGAGACCTTCTTATTGCAGGCTGGGTATTCGAGCTTCATCTCCACTTTGATGCATGGATAAAACTCACTATGGAGGAAGAGCCTAGGCTATGGGATATGTATGCTAATATCGCTGGACGTGAATTCGAAAAGTACGTAGCAAGCAGAGTAGGTGAACTTGGCTACAAAGTATTTAGAAACGTAGTTGTTTCGGAGGAAGAATTTCCACAGATAAGTGAATGCTTGCAACGTCTCGGGAAGAAAGGATCCTTCGAGCTAGACATTGTAGTTATAGCCGGCAATAAGATGTACGTGATATCGTGTAAGGGTGGTAAGAAAGAGATACCAAAACTCTACAAGTCCAAGTACTGGGTTTTCCCATCCGAGAAAGAAGTTATTGACAGGTTAAACGAGAATATTAAAGAGGCTCGCGAAATAATCGAGGAAGCTAGATGTCTACGGAGACATAGAGACGTTGCAGCAAAGCTCTTTAGTGCGGATGCCAAGGAAGTGGTACCAGTACTTGTATACGCCTTCCCGCAGCCACTAGCAGTAGACGAGTTCAAAACAGAAAGTGGATTACCAGAGGACATCACTATAGCAACACTCAGACAGTTGCCTAGAAAGCTATCTAGCACTTCTTCATAGCTTATGTGGAGGTATAAAAACTTAATGAAAGGGTATATTATAGCATGACGGGCCAGATACTATTGATGAGGTATGGCTCCAGGAGCTAACAGTAGGACCCTAGCCGTTCAGCAGTACATAGAAGATGCGAAGGGGGTGGGTCTTCAAACTCATGGAGTGAGGAGTGTTAAAATTAAAATTCGTGTCCCCTCATGGTTATGGGTTGAGCTTAGGGGATTGTACAGTAAGGATGAGGGTATTCTGAAGTACGTGGTTGACGGCGATTTCGAGACTATTGTCAGCGTTGATGGTTATAACCGTTTGCATAAGTTGTCTTACGGGCTTGTGCGTCACTGGAGGAGTTATAGGCGCTTCACAAGGCTTGTTCCATTCCTGAAGACTGTCGAGAATGTGAGCAACGAGGTTGTGGATAAGCTTCGTTTTAACGGTGTAATCCTCGTCTTGGGTGTACCCAGGTCGGGGAAGAGTACTGGTAGTGAATGGGGTGTTATGAGGTGGATTGTCGAGAAGAATGTTAGCAACTATGTTGTTATAGTTATTACGCCTAATCGTAGACTGGCTGTCCAGCTCTACAAAAACGCTGTTGGTTTCTGGGTTAAGATGCTGAATGACCTGTCGTATAGAGGCCCTGAAAACGCTATGACGTTAGCGAGAAAGGTTAAAGTTGTACTGTACCTTGGCGGCGAGATGAGTTGTCTCCGAGGCCTCGGAAACCATACTATGTCGGATTGCCTTAGGTGTCCCTTGTTTAGAGAATACGATAGATACTGGAGAAAGTTCCCGTCCGTTCCGGTAGTGGACCCCATAATGCTTATGAGAGCTGGTTATTGCCCATTTCGGGCTCTGTTTAGCAGGAACTTTATCCACAATAGTATAATTATTACTACTTATTCTAGCCTTCCTATCATCTTAAAGGCTGTTGCGCGTGCTGGTGTTAAGAAGATTATCTTAATGGTGGATGAATGGCTTGAGTATCTCTATCGTAAGAGAATTAGGATAAAGAAAATTAGTGAGAAGAGATTTGAGGATGAGGAAATTAAGCAGTTGATACGAAAGTACAATAAGCTCGTGGACGAGTTAAGGAAGTACATCATAGAGTACTATAACGGGCTATACAGGAAGTCGGCTTCTTGGCAGGAGCTGGGTAATAAAATGATTTATTTGCACGACAGCATGGATAGAACGGCTTACTCTAGAGTAGAGGAGATTTTTGGAAGAATGAAAAATGTTTTGGATGGAATGCGAAAGAGAGCGGAGAGGCTGGACGTAGATGAGCGGCTTAGAATACTGAGGCTTGTGGGTAGGCTTGAGGCCAAATTGACGGGTAAGCTCTTCTACTATGATAGGCGTAGAGGGAGCTGGCATAGCTTAAGGGTCTTCCGTTTAGATAATGAAGGTGCCATTGTCACATACGCTGTGGAGCTCACTAGGATTATCGAAGATTTGAAGAGCAAGGGGTACGACGTTGGCGTCATTCTCACGACCATCATGTTGCCGAAACTATGGAACGGAGGCTTTGTAGTCCTTCCCAGTAAGTTCGACTCTGTTAGCATCATCTATAGCATTAAGTTAAGGCGTTTAGTATGTTCTATGAATACTGGTGGAGTAGATGCCATCAATCCTGGTAGAGGAGCTTATACTGTAGTTTGGATGTTACAGAAGCTTAGGAGCGGCAACTACGTTATTTTAGTTAATAAGAGAATCCTCAACCAGCTATTAGTGATGCTCCCGAGGATATACGGCGAGGATAAGGTTAAGGTTTATGGTGATATTGAGAGGGGAGTCGTTGATTATGCAGTGCTAAAGAAGGATGTCAAGACAACTATTCTACTAGCATACGTCCATGGAAGACTGGGGTTCGGAATTAATTTACCTATCGAGAAAGTGGATTACATTTTTGTTCTTGCAGGTGTTAAACGCCACATTGGAGGGCTCCTATATATTCCGTTAAGGCTGGATATTATTAAGAGCAAGCAAGTAGACTGGATGGTTGCTAGAAGGCTTATGAGCCTGAGGTTTCGGGGTAGATCGGTTAGAGTCGGGGGAGAGTTTGGGCATACCTATACCTTACTAAGAGTCGTGAGAGAGGAGATACGGTTATATGTCTACGATATATGGGAGAGCTTGTATGATATACACGTGGCTTTGCAGATTGTTGGCCGAACGTATCTAATACCATTTAAGAGATTAGTTCTGAGGTGGGGTTATCTCGCCATAGTTCTCTCATCCTACATGTTTGATATCGATACAATGTGCTATCTAAATATGGGCGATGGGTGTTACAGGTTTGAGGATATTGAGACTGGGGAGACGATATACCCGGAGTCTCCGGAGGAGCTACTAGGTGATAGCTTCCTACCAATTAACATAGAAATGTACTATAAAACTAGAAAATTCGAGTTGAGAAGTATTGAGAAGAAGCTTAGGAAAATGAACGGTTATCTTGACCTAGTCTTGACGGCAAAGTACATATCATACAAGATGTTCATCGAGAAAAAGATTGATGAGGCCAAAGAGTTCATAGCACGACTACCAGATGAAATTAGAAGGAGCTTGAAAACTTTATTTAAGTTCACACGATGGCTAAATATATAATCAGATATGGTAGATAACGCTATTCATTTTCAGTAAGTATTGTTTTCATACCCGTGTCGGGGCATCTCACCTCGGACACCATATACTTGCCGCCGGCCCCTGTTGCCCCGACTCCTTAAGGGGGCGCTATGCTGATATAGTTAATGATATGGTGTTCCGTTATCTCTCGAGCTATCTTGGTTGTGAATCCCGTGCTTCTACCCAGTCAGCCTTTGTGCACATAATTATGCCATTCACGCTCTAAATACTAAGGGGCTGCAATGTCCCTATTAGTAGAAAGGGAGGAGAGTACTAGCGCGGAGCAGAAGCCCTCAATAGAGATAAGGCCGTCGAGAAGAATAATCTTCGCCAAGCCCGGATCGAGAGCTCATCTAGTGCTTAGCCTAGACTCGCCCCACAAGCTAGAACTAAGATTAGCTGTTGAAGGCCTTACTCCGGACGTAGCCCGCTACAGTATAGTCCCCGTGAAGGGGAAGACCCCATTCACAGCGAGATTAGACCTCGTAGTAAATCCAGGAGCTATGGGCATTCACCCCTTCAAGGTCATCGCCCAGGATGTGCACGGCAGAGGCTATGGCGCTGAAAACCTAGTACTAATCATACTGCCACCCGAGCTCCCCATGGAAGTGGTAAATTACCTAAGAACACTAGTAGCGTTCTACAAGGCCTACGGTATACAGTATGTGATATGGTATCTGCTAAAACACCTCTACAACGACAAAGGAATGAGCTTCACAGAGATCAAAGCAGTATACGAGCTCCTCCGAGGAAAAAGACTGAGCAACGGCACTATAGGAGACCTAGTCGAGAGAATGGAGAAGAAGGGCATAGTTGTGAAGAGAAGAGCCAGATACTATGCTGGAATAGAGGATGAGAAACTAGTCTTAGAAGTGATAGACTCTAAGCGCGTTAGGGCTGGCCGGAGGGGTGCAAAACAACTCCTAGAGGCTTCTAGTGAAGGCCTCTCAACAGAGAGAAGCCTTGTAGGTGGGGAGGCTATACCACTAGCGGTTAGGAGGATTCTCCGTATAGCACAGAGGCTCATCGAGCAGGGTCGTAGAAGTGAAGCGCTAGGTCTCCTTCAGCACTCGCTCATAGGCGTCCGCAAGACAGGAAAATGGCTACTATGGACGAAGGGCATCTTTATCTATAAAGAGGAGAAGGCTAGGCCACCCTACCACTACTTCATGTCAAGGAAGATATCTGGAATCCTAAAGAACCTAGGGGTGAAAGAAGGTTTCATACACGTGAAACCAGTAGACACCCTGATACACAGCTTGTTTCCACAAGGCTATCGTGAAGCTAGGAGAATTCATTATCTCTTGAAGAGCCTCGGATGGATAACCTACGGGCCACCACTAATACTCTATATAACCGTCTATCCTGATGGTACTGGAGGATTTAGGCTTGAGAGCGTTAATAGAGAAGTAATCGCATCACTTAACTACAATCCTAGGAGAGCAGTCAGGATAGTCAAGAACATGGCTATGCCAGGAGAACACGTAGACGAGTATAATGACAATACATACTTCAGGTACAAATAGATATGAATCTAGAAATTTAAAATCAAGTTGTTTGCTAAAATAGTGGTAACCTCCTTGAAGCACATAAATGATATATCGAATTCATAAAGTGTCAAGCACTAAAATATATTAAGAAAGAGATTAGAAAGCCTTGCCTAAACATAAGGATATCCAGATAAGAGTTAATCTCAACTATATGATTAGGGGAACACCATGTATCCTCGTAATCTTACATGGATTAGGCTTAAAGAGTACATCGATAATGATAGAGGTCCTCTTGTGATTCCTATAGGTTCGCTTGAAGGGCATGGTGCTCATCTTCCTATAGATACTGATGCCCTTATTGCTGGTTTTGTAGCTGATGAGCTTGCTAGAAGAAACAGCTGGATATCACTTCCACCAATAACCTACACTATCGCTGTCCCGGTAAGACCAGGAAACGTGTATATTGAGCCAGAAGTTTTCGGGGCCTACCTGCTCTCCATAATTAAGCATTTTGTAGAGTTCGGACAGAAGAAGTTTATTCTAGTCCTAGGACATGGTGGACCAGATATTAAAAACACGATAATTAGAGTATGTGATGGCTTGTGTAAAGAACATAAGGTATCCATAGCAGTATTCCACATAGCCTACGTTCTCAACAAGCTAGGTCTAGTAGATACGTCTAGAGATAAACATGCAGGTATGTGGGAGACCAGCATGGTGATGGCAATAGATAACAGCCTAGTCGGTGACCTAAGTACCTACAAAGGAGTCGACCCCAGAAAGTATGGTGTCGTAGGAAACCCACTACAGGCATCCCCCGAAACAGGTTATAGGTATATTAGAGCAGTAATTAACTACATAGAGAATTATATAAAGAGCCCTCAATTTAGAGGATGTTATTACGATTGGCTATAGAGAAACATCCTAAACATTCGAATATCCGTAGAGAAAACACATCGATCGAATACTACTATACTTTAATACATAATATAATTCAAGTCAACTTACTTTAGCTCCATCTTCATATAATTATCTAATTAAAGAGTTTCAAGGGCTTAATACATCTACCGAGGCTATGGATAGGATTTTTGGGTTACAAGAATCGTTAATGCGATGTAGTGTAAGCTAGGGTCTCTAGTCTCTGAGAGTAATGCTCTATACTGTCTATATTCCAAATTTCTTAATGCCTTTACTAGTTTCTCTAGGGTATCTCCTATCTCTATCAGTTTATCTTTACTGATAGTATATCCTTGATGCATGCTTGCTAGTAGGTCGTGAAGAGATGCAACTGCGTTTACAACCATTCTAGTCCAGTCATCACTACCGGATAATTTGTTTAGAGTTTGCGCAACAAGTAGTGCATGGTCAATAAGCATATACGCCACTTCTAAATACTCGGTTTGCCCCTTACTACCAGACTCCTTTAGTAATGCACCTGCATGTGCTAAAATTATAGCTAATGCAGTACTGCCCTCTCTCAAAGCATCATTTCTACACTGCATACTTGCGAAGTATACATATGCCCAAAATACATTACTAAACACAAGTAGGAGAACCAAAATAATGAAGAGAGAACTGTTGACGAAAGCCATTATCTACCACCCAACTTTACTTATATCTTGATAGTATTACTATCCCACTCAACTAATGTATTGAATACATAGTTACAAATATAGTGATAATATAAGCTAAAGTTCTAAAAATTAATCTAATGAAACACTTATAACTTGCTATAACGTGGTTTTGCAACATTCAATGTTAAGCTCATACTGAATACAACTATAATGGCTGCTAGTATGAATGGCAGGTGGGCGTTTATCTCGGCTATGAATCCCGCTATAGCTGGCATAACTATCCCTACGAGCCTTCTTATGGCTGCTAGGGAGCCCAGTAGTGTGCCCCTATAGTCTTCCGGTATTGTGGAGAAGAGTACGTCCATGAAGAAGGGGTCCATGAGAGCATAACCAGAGGAAGCCACTATGGCTGCTAGAAGGGCTATCTCAACCCTGTAGGAGAAGCCTAGCAGGAGGTCTGCTAGGGCTATCAGCCCCATACCCAGCGCGAGTAACGCTACCCCATACCTCCTATCAATGCGTAGGATTAGTGGTGAGACTATTACAACTGGTAACGCTGCAAACGTCTCGTATAGAGCGAGTCCTAGGAGGGGGTTTCTAGCTATCTCTATGAAGAGGTTGGCCACTATTAGGGGCTGGCAGAGCTCGAAAGCTATGCCGAAGACAATCATTGCTAGACTAATTTTTATGAACGCTCTTGGTATCCTGCGGAGTAGCAGTGGCTGTGAGACCTCTATTCTCCTCACACCTATTCTTGGGAGCCATACTAGGGCTAGAAACCCCAGTGTTATAGATGCAGAGGCAAATACACAGAGGGAGGCTATCTGGGCGGATAAGTTGCTTGTTAAGACTGCGAGTACGTATCCTATTACAGGGTAGGTCGCGAGCTGTACTAGGTATGGGACTAGGTTGTGTAAGGCGAAAGCCTTCTCCCTAATCTCCTCAGGGTAGACATCGTACTCGTACACCGCGTAGACAGGGTAGAAGCCCCTCGCAAGCCTCTCAATAACAGCCGCTGCAACTACGAGCAGTACTATGCTGGCTAGGAACCCGTACATGTAGACCAGATATGCTACACCCTCGATAAAGGATATGAGTGCTATGAACATTACTGGCTCGGCTCTATCAAGAACCCTGCCAATAATGATGTTCACTACAGCTGCTATGGCAGAGGCAACCGTCAACACGATGCCTGCTTCGGCCACGGTTAGGCCCGTCGCTAGCATGAGGTAGGGCACTAGTATCCATGCGAAGAGTACTGGTATGGTGAATGCCTGGAACGCGATATACCTCTTCGCAGCAACTGGTAGCCTATTCCACCACTCAGCAATATCCTTGAGCAACATCAATCACCCTAAACATTTGTAACGTAGCATCTTCATAGTTGCTTGCCAGCTCTTCCCTTGCAGTCATCATAACGGGTTATAGCGTTTATACAGCTATAATGGTTATGTAGAGGCTTAGGGTGAAAAATGAATATGGTGAGCCACCTAAACTATGTAAAGATTGCTACGGAGAAGAGGCTTCACAAACTCCAACACATCATGAAGGATAAGGGCTTAGATTTCATCATCTTGTTCGAAGGCGACCCTATAGCTTGCAAGACTGCTCTTACAAAACACTTTAACATTGTCCTAGTAGCTCATGACAGTATTGATGTAATTGCTGACCCGTCACTATATCATGAAGCTGTGAGTGAGAGCCCCTGGAATGTAGTGCTGGTGGAGAATTTCACTTTAGAAGAACTAGCCGGGAGGATAATGAACATACTTAGAGAATACAGAGCGGGTAAGAGGCCTACTATAGGTATAAATAAGGCGTGGGGGCGTACTAAGCTAGCCTTCCTATACGCCGACCTTATCGATAAACTGCGCTTACAGGGTGTGGAGGTTGTTGATGCTACTGGGGTGCTGGTGGAGGTTTTCGATAAGCCTCTCGAAGAGGAGCTACCCATAATCAGGTGGGTATCCGATGCTGCCTCCAGGGCTCTAGAGTCTGTAGAGGAGGCCCTGGGGCCTGGAATGCGTGAGTATGAGGTTGCAGCGATAGCTGATAAGGTGCTTGATGAGAACGGCATTGTTGACAGGTGGTTTACAACCATAGTTGCCTCTGGCCCGAGAGCCGCAACATCACACGCAAGAACGTCAACACGCAGAATCAGCCCCGGAGACCCGGTAGTTGTCGACCTAGGGCCAATGTGGATGGGCTATGATGGCTGTGTAGCCTACACGTTCATAGCAGGCCAAAACAGGTACTGGCACAGAGTCCTCGAGGACGTAGTTGAAGCCATAAAGGCCGGGCTCGAGCAGGCGAAACCCGGTATCCCAGTGAGGATTCTGGATGAAGTCCCCCGTAAACACCTTCAAAGCCGCGGCTACCCAGACTACCCACATCTAACCGGGCACCCTGTAGGGGGATTCTATAAGCCTGTCATAGCAGACTTCATAGGGTACAGGCTGGAGCTAGGCATGGTGTTCGCGTACGAGCCTGCTGTGTACCTCCCGGGGAAGGGTGGTGTACGGATAGAGCCCCATATACTAGTAACTAGCCAGGGATACAGGGTCCTCACAGAGTATCATAGGAGGCTTTTCAGCTAGCAAGACTTTTCGGCAAACGCTATCAATATGTAATGGACGGGAAAAGGTAAGGGGTGTACTTGGATTATGAGTACTGTATTTAAGCTGAAGGGCACGGAGCTTGCATCTAGACGGTGGCCCATGAATGTGTTGACAAGGCTTTGTAGGGAGAATCCTTTATCGGCGCATTGCTATGCTGTCTACTACCTTATGCGTGAGCCTGATAGAACCGAAATCGTGTTAATGGCTTCGGACGACAATATTGAGTCTTATGCCCTCGTATGGTATGGCGACAGCTTCACCATCATGGATGTCTATGAGGTTCACATATGGAGCTCTACCAGGGAGGTAGTGCAGGTAATCAAGATTCCTCCTGATAAGAGGGTGGATATACAGTTATACGATAATGCTCCAAGCGATGTAGAGCTAGTAACCAGGCGTTTTAGGAGCCTAGGCTTCAGTAGGTTTCACGTCGAAGAGTTCCATGATATGGTCTGTACCCGTGAGAGCTTCACACCTAGCCCTCTTGAAAAGCTGGCTGTAAGGCTAGAGGAGAAGCATGCATCCCTATACAGAGACCTAGAGCTAGAGAGGGGGATAGAGGTAAGCGTTGAGGAGGCTAGGGAAGTCCTCAAGACATATGTACACTATGGTGTAATAGTTGATAATGTTCTTGCCTCTATAGCTGCAAGCTACGTAACCCTTCCATGGATATACGTGATAGGCGGCGTGTTCACGAGGAGGAGGTATAGGGGGAGGGGCTACGCTAAAGCGGTAACCTCGGCACTGACAAGGGAAGCAGTATTCTCGGGGGCTGTCGCAGGCCTCCACGTAGAGGTGGACAATGAACCCGCCATAAAGGTCTACAAGAACCTTGGCTACCAAATCACTAAAACCAGAACATGGATCTTTGCATACCCTTAACTGATATACTCTTATTGTTCAGGACATTAGCTATGTGGCATTCATCTTCAGAGGCCTTAGGAGGAGCATGTAATAGAATAATATTAGTATCGACTATCGCCTCTTTCCATAACTCCTTCTCTAACCTCGTACTAGTTCAAACTCGCCTATATTTTATATATACTCTCTTCTTGCTCTCTTCACAAAATTTTCAAGCCCACGGAGAAATGTGACGCCTAGCATCCTTAAAAACTCATCAGATTTTTGTATTCTCATTAGCTTATGCTCAATTCCATTGCAATGATAAATCCGGAAACATGAAATTAAAACATGATTCAGTTTATAATACCAAAAAGGAGGTGAATATGAACGGAGAAATGATAAGATTTATTA
>JALWOJ010000058.1 GCA_026995555.1 Acidilobaceae archaeon
ATAGAGAAGTTCAAACAGACTAGAAAGCTTCATCATCTCCCTTGCACAATGGATGCGATTTTAAGTAGTTCTCCATCTTTAAGCGGTTGGAGAGCTTGGTATATATCTGTGTCGTAGCCATAGATGTGTGACCCAAAAGCTCACTGACATCGGCGATCCTGGCATCATGGTTTAAGAGGGTCGATGCAAAGGAGTGCCTCAACTGATGCGGCGTCACCTTCAAACCCACTCTTTTAAACAGCTTTGTAATAGTATATCTTAAACTATTTTCGCTTAATTTACTTTCAGAGTTCTCAAAAAGGTAGCGTTTTGGCTGGTTTAGCTCGATATGCGCCTCTATCAATTGATAGAGTGGCTTAGCTATGGGGATATCCCTCTGTTTTGAGCCTTTACCCTCTATGCGGATCCAACCTGGTTTTATATCACTAAGTTTAATATCGCTAAGCTCAGAGATACGAAGACCTAAGCCATATAGAAGCATCACGATTAACCTCTCAAAATCATCTGCTATTGCAACGGCCTCTTTGATCTTATCATCACTTATGGGTTTAGGTAACTTCTTAGCCACCTTTATGGAGTCATCATGCTCTAGCTCTACCGTTTCACCCTGCTCATGTAGATAGCGGACAAAACTTCTAATGGCGCTCAACTTCTTAGCGATAGTGGCACTCTTTTGTGAAGCTATCTTAAGACGATAGGCCATTAAGTTGATATAACCTCGCTCTTGGTCTATTTCAGCATATTGAAGCATCTGCTTTATAGCGATATCATAACTCTTAAGTGTCGTTTCACTATAGCCTCGAAAATGGTGGAGGTAGTCTAGAAAATCGAGTCTATACTCACTGAGAGACTTTTTCATAGATACTCGCGAACTTCTCGTTATAGTAGGCCGCCTCTTTTATCAACGCCTCATCTGTCAATGCGCTTGGCGCTAGCTTTTTATACCTATCCATTACAATGTGACTCATCATTACCATCTTTGCCCTATCACTCTCACTTATGCCATCACCTGAGGCCATCTTCTCAATCTCTTGCATATAGCCTCTAGCCTCATCTATAAAATCGACATAGACCAAGGAGCGACTACTTTGTGCAGCAATGGTCGTGGCCATCTTGTTGTAGCCATCAAGTTCTAGTGCCTCTTTAGCGAGTCTATAGGCCTTTTTATACTCACCTATACTATAGTAATACTTCGCCTCAAGCGAGCGCTCATATGAGGGGTTTAGAAGAAAAAAGAGCGCCATAATAACTATGAAGCTCAAGGCAAGAAGGGCTGAGCCAATTTTAGGGTTCATAGTAGTTCAACTCTTTTTCAATAACAGCTTTAGCCTCCTCTATTGAGAGACCGCTAATATCAATAGGTGATGAGATACGGAACTCAAGATGGCTAAAGGGTTTGGGGATAACAAATCTATCCCAGCTCTTAAGATACCATGCACTACTAGCTCGCATAGAGTGGAGTACCACTTTGGCATTGGATTTTTGCGCCATAACCACGATGCCATTAGCCACCTCATGGCGAGGCCCCCTCGGCCCATCGGGGGTAATACCTACATCATACCCCTGCTTTA
>JALWOJ010000059.1 GCA_026995555.1 Acidilobaceae archaeon
CGTTAAAGGTATGCAACTTCTCGAGTAAATACAAGTGGGCAATCATGGTCAGCCTAAACGTTGCATATCAAATGCACGGCGGAGGGATAAACAGGGGGCTTGCATCCCTAGCAATAATACACCTAAAGGGTATTTTACCTTAGCGTTAACTCCCCGGTTAAATTTTCTATATACCCAAGGTCCCTTATTGAGATAAGGGAGGTCATAAGGCATTTATCGAGGTCTAGGGGGTACAACATTCCATCAAAGATTGTTGGGATAGGCGAGGAATACGCCTATACAGACAAACTCAGGGCTGGGGATGACTTGAAAAGGATCGACTGGAAGAAGACTGCGAAGAGAGAGCTCATGGTAAAGAGGTACTATTGGGATATATTCGGGGAATCAATAATAGTTTTGGATTTGGAGGCAAGCGATGAGAACTCTGCAGATAACATAGCTGGTGAGGCGTTAAACGCCCTGAAATATTCCTTTGGGACAGGGGCACAGCTCTATTTTTATAATGGGGAGAAAATCATGGGTCTTAGCAAGGGCTTTTTGGGCTATCATACATCATAGAGGTCCTCAGGAAGTACTACCCGGAGTACAACAGGGTCTTAGACTCATATGAAAAAGAAATTGAAAGAAAAATAGAGGGTCCTTCCAAGGAGAGGAAAAGAGAGGAGGGCTACGGGCCTCCCTCCCCTAAAATAATTGTGGTAACGCAGCTCTTGAGCGATATAATCCCTAGGGTGAAGGAACACTTCATTGAAGACTTAGGGGAAGGCATAATAATACAGCCTTCAAGGTCCTGGGTTTACATAGACGACATGGAGGTAAGCTACGCCCTCAGGAAAAGGTATGAGGAGAACCTAAGGTACGCTGAAAGGGAAGGGTTCAAGGTCTACAAGAGCTTCAATGAGCTTGTGGGTGGTTCCATTGGAGAAAAGTAGGATTGAGATAACAGCAATCTTAATAGCTTCAACGATTCTAGGCATCTTCTATGCATACTACATGACACTCGCACTCAGCCTATTTCAATATCAGCATGCTCAAGAGGGCTAATAAGAGGAGCAATTTGAAAACAGCGTTATATTACATGGCCGTGGATTCTTTAAGCGACCATCCAAACTTCTTTATTAGACACCTAGGCTTTCTATACGCACATGGAAAACGGGATACTTGTCAAACCGAGAGAACCGAAAGCGCTAGGGGATGCCATGCTTGCGCTTATCCAAGACAAGCACCTAGGACGTAGGCTTGGAATAAATGGGTTTAAAGAAGTCAGGACATGGGATGAAATTGCTTCAGAGTCAATAAAGCTCTATAATAATTAGATTAGATAAAAACAAGCCTGAGGGACAGATGTCTAAAGCCTTCAGAACTAAAATAAAGTAATTATAGCATCCTCCAAATTAAGAATTTAGGAATATAAAGGTTCAATCAGATTTAAAGCCGTTATACCTCAAGTTTCAGAAGCCTATTTTAAGGAAATCATATACCCTCTAATGTTTATATCACTATAAAAACGACCAAGACCATAATAT
>JALWOJ010000060.1 GCA_026995555.1 Acidilobaceae archaeon
CGCCTGTCCCGATTTGGAGCTTAATAGGCCACTTTTTAACCTACTGCGTCCTGAAGAGTTTGGCATAGAGCTAAGCGAGACCTTTCAGATTCACCCCGAACAGTCCACCTCCGCACTGGTGGTTTACCATCCTAACGCCACCTACTACAATGTTTAAAGCACTCTTTTTCGCCTTTGTGCTACTCACCTTATTAGGGTGTGAGAGTAGCAGTGAGCGTGAGAGAGAGGCAAATGAGGAGAGTAGCCTTAGCTACCTTCTGTGTGATATAGGTGTCGATAGCGAGTGTGTAAACAGCGATGAAGAGGTGACACTCTTTAACTCCTACGGCTTTAAAGATGGCGACGGCAGATGGCACCTTCGCCTGCAGGGGTGGATTGTAGAGCCCTCCTCAAGCACCCTTCTTACGACACTGTTTTATGAGCTCATTACAACCGTCGTTGGCACCACTACATCAAAACCGAGTTTTACCGATGAGAGAATTCATCAATTTATTGGCGATAATAAAGGGGGCGAGCTCTTACATGTAGTGTTGGCCAACAAAGAGTATACCCTAAATCCCACTGAAGAGAGCGGACTCTTTAGCGAGGAGATCATTATCGATGCCAAGGCATTAGAGGGCTATGTTAATAACAACACCCTTAGCTATAGAGTTTTGCTCCCTAAAGGCGATAGCAGAGACTTTAGCGGTAGTATCTACTTAAGAGATGACAATACCACTATGCTTATAAGCGATATTGACGATACCATTAAAATAACGCAGGTCTATCTAGGCTTAAAAGAGGTGATAGCCTCTACCTTTTTAAAACCTTTTATGCCAGCTAGCAAAATGTCCGAGCTTTATAAGACCTTGATGATACAACATAACACCACAGAGATAGCCTACCTCTCAGGCTCGCCCTGGCAGCTCTACTCCCTTTTAGAGTCATTCATTGTAGATAACGGCTTTAGCAACGGCTCGTTTCACTTAAAGGCGTTGCGACTCAACCCCCTCTCCTCTACACTCTATGAATTTATAGAGCCCAATTCGACCTATGAGCATAAAATAGCCACCTTAACACAGATATTTGAGGATTTCCCCAATAAACACTTTATTCTCATAGGTGACTCGGGTGAAAAAGACCCTGAAATCTATGGGCAGATACATCAAAAATACCCTACACAAATTGAGGCTATCTATATTCGTAATGTTACGCAAGAGAGCGTGGCTAATAGTCGCTTTTTGACTGCCTTTGGGGAGTACGCCAAACAGGTACATTTAATCGAGGAGAAGCCGTGAACACCATACATGACCCTTATACCTTAATGCAGATAGTGATGGATCTACAAGAGGAGTTTATAGCTGTACTTGAAGATGGTGAGCCTATTATCTTAAACCGATCGTTTTTGGAGTTTTTTGGTGTAAAAAGTTTTGAGGCCTACCAAAAGGAGTTTGGCGCCTTTGTTAACCACTTTGTCCCGCACCCCTCCTATTTTCATGCCCAAAAGGTGGCAGAAGGTGAGAGTTGGGTAGATGCTTTAGAG
>JALWOJ010000061.1 GCA_026995555.1 Acidilobaceae archaeon
TCGCCGGGGAAGCTATGAAGTATGACTGGAAAGAACTCTACAATAAGGTGGAGAAAATTTGTAAGAGGCTTGATGTGAAATGCCAAAGGGCTTTTTCTTATTCTTAGAGGTTTATAGTGAGTAGCTTTTCAAGTCTGCTTTCATCAGGCTCTATGCCAAATCCCGGTCCTGACTCCACAACTATCCTATCAGCAGATCTCCTTAATGGTCTCAATATTGGCTGGCTCTTAAGGGTTATGTCCGAGTCAAGATCCACATATCTAAACGCACCGGTTGAAGCCACGAGGTGGGAACCTATTGCCATACCTAACGATGATTCTATCATACATCCTATCATTAGCTCCTTTCCAAAGCTTCTAGCTATCTCAATCATTCTAGTTGCCTCTACAAGTCCTCCAGCCTTAGAGAGCTTGATGTTAATCCCATCTATTGCATCAAGCATTAGGAGGAGCTTTAGATCGTTAGAATTGTGAACTGCTTCATCAGCAACTATGGGTATCTCGCTCCTCTCCTTAACGTACTTAAGCCCCTCAAGATCCCAAGCTTTAACTGGCTGTTCTATCATCTCAACGTCATATCTTTCCAAGGACTTGGAGATCCTGACCGCCTCCTTAGGACTCCAGCCCTGATTTGCATCAACCCTTATCCTTATGTTGGTACCGACAGCGTCCCTTATCCTTTTAACCCTCTCAACGTCAAGCCCATCATGACCGCCCAGCTTAACCTTTAACGTCCTAAATCCCTTCTCGACCCAGCTTACGGCATCGCTTGCCATGACGTCAGGCTTGTCAAGGCCCACAGTTATATCAGTTATAACTTCGCTTGTCGGACTTCCAAAGCCTAAAACTCTCATGGGAGGTAGCCTCATGCTCTTGGACATAGCATCTACTATTGAGTTTATCAACCCATTTATTGCGGCTGAGTTGCCCTTGAGCTTCTCCCTTAAAAGCCTATCAATACTTTTAATATCACTAACGTCAGCACCTTTAAGAAGTTGTGAGAGATATCTTATAGAGCCTACTATGGTCTCAACAGTATCTCCTGTTATTTCTGGTGCAGGAGGGGCTTCACCCCAGCCTACACTCCCATCATCCAACTCTGTCTTTACAAAGATCGTATCAACAGACTCCCACTCGCCATAGGATATCCTGAAGACCTTTACCAGTTCAAGCTTTCCTTTGAAAACCTCTATCCTCTTAATAATCATAATCATCACCTCTCCCTGTCGGTCCCTGGCCTAAAGCCTCCTCATACCGATAAGGTCGGTAGAGGCCGCAGTCTGTCATCCCAATTAATATGATGAATAAAACATTACTTGAATTAAAATATGTTAGTGAGTTTAGTGAAAGTAACGCTAGGTTGTCAATACTTTTGTGATACTCAATAAAGAAAAGGAACAGTAGTTCTCAAAGTAACTATGAAGTTTTAATTAATGGACTCAGCCCTCTTCTACCTTAACGAAGAGAGTTTCCCCTCCCTGCTTAGAGG
>JALWOJ010000062.1 GCA_026995555.1 Acidilobaceae archaeon
GCGTAGTGATTTATCCCAAATCCGAGGACTATTAGTGGCTCCGCAGGAGAGTCACTATTGCCGGCAGATGATAGTATTATTTATGTAAGTTTATCCCTACTTCTCAGCCTTCTTATCTTCTCCGTCGTCCTTCTTCTCCTCTTTTGAGTCTTTAGAGTCTTCTGTCTTATCCTCACTATCAGGTTTAGACTCCTCAGCCTTGGTCTTCATTGCCTCTTGCAAGTCAGATTGTATTGCTTGCATTGCATCTGAGAGCTCCTTTGTCGCCTCATCAAGTGTCTCCTTTGTAGCACTTGTGTTTGCTATCTCTGTGCGTAACTTTGCTATTACCTCCTCTACTGGCTTCTTCTTCTCTGCGTCTAGCTTGTCTCCAGCCTCTGCAAGGGCTTTCTCTGTGCTGTAAGCTAGTGTCTCTGCCATATTTTTGCTCTCTACAAGCTCCTTTTTCTTTTTATCCTCCTCGGCATTGTCCTCGGCATCCTTCTTCATCTTCTCTACCTCCTCGTCTGATAGACCAGAGCTACCCTCAATCTTAATCTCCTGCTCTTTGCCACTTGCCTTATCCTTAGCTGTGACCTTCAAGATACCGTCTGCATCTATGTCAAATGTCACCTCTACTTGTGGTACACCGCGCGGTGCAGGAGCTATACCATCAAGCACAAACTTGCCAAGCACCTTATTGTCTGCGAGCATCTCACGCTCACCCTGACCTACTACAATGTCTACCGATGGCTGATTATCTACTGCTGTTGAGAAAATCTGACTTTTACTTGTAGGTATTGTGGTATTTCGCTCTATCAGCTTTGTCATCACACCTCCCATTGTCTCTATACCGAGTGAGAGTGGAATGACATCAAGCAAAAGTACATCCTTAACATCCCCTTGCAATATACCACCTTGTAGAGCAGCACCGAGTGCGACTACCTCATCGGGGTTAATGGTCTTATTTGGCTCTTTGCCAAAGTAATCCTTAACAGCGTCTACTATAGCTGGCATACGAGTCTGCCCGCCAACTAGAATCACTTCATCTATCTCATCAGCCTTAAATGGACTTACCTCAATAGCCTTCTTAGTAATCTCTAGCGCTCTGTCTATATACTCTTGAGCTAATTCATTAAGCTTTGCTCTTGTGAGCTTAAGCATAAGGTGCTTAGGACCATCCTCACCTTGAGTAATAAAAGGTATATTAACCTCCGCCTCACTTGCACTTGAGAGTTCTATCTTTGCCTTCTCTGCAGCCTCATCTAACCTCTGTACAGCTAGTGGATCACCCATAAGATCAACGCCGTTCTCCTTCTTAAACTCCTCTGCTATATAGTTTATAACTTTTTGGTCTATATCTCGTCCTCCCATATGAGAGTCTCCATCTGTACTCTTTACCTCAATAACATCATCTGCTACCTCGAGAACAGACACATCAAATGTACCACCTCCAAAGTCAAATACGGCTATCTTCTCGTCCTTCTTTGTGTTGAATCCGT
>JALWOJ010000063.1 GCA_026995555.1 Acidilobaceae archaeon
ACCCCTTTATGCAACTACAACAAAAGAGTGCTATGGGTAGTGGGGGGACGGGTCTTGGGCTCTCCATTTGTAAGCAGTTAGCCAAGCATATGGGTGGCGATGTTATAGTCGAGTCACAACCAGGCAAGGGGAGCACCTTTACCTTGAGACTTCCTATTAAGGGGTCGGCTAATACTACGCAAATGGCGTATGACATAACTATGTTTGAAAAGCTTAGCCTCTCCTTTTTTATGCCTGCAGGTGATGAGGTGTTGGAGTACCGCTCGTTAAAACGCTATATGGACTCCTTTGGCATTACCCTACATGTAAGTGATAGCGTTGATGATGAGAGTGTCGATATTCTGTTTTTAGTAGATAGATACTTAGATAGTGAGCAAAAAGCGAAACTATTAGAGATAGATAGGGTCTCTATTGTATTGACCAATAGCTTTTTAGAGCGATATGACACCAGTGACAATGTGACACCACTTACCCTTCCTATCTACTGTAGCAAGCTTTATGAGACCTTCTTAGAGGCGCTACATATGACACCAAGCAGAGATAAACGGCTGGCGCCATCTAAAAGAAGACGACACTTTGATGGCGATATCTTAGTAGCGGAGGATAATAGCGCCAATGAAGAGCTTATAAAGACACTATTAGATAAGTATGGATTGCACTACTATATCGTTTCAGATGGACTTGAGGCGGTAAATACCTTTAAAATGGCCTCATTTAGCATGGTACTGATGGATGAACAGATGCCCAATATGGATGGTAATGAGGCGACAAAACGGATCCTAGCTTATGAGAGAGAGCAAAATCTTGCACATACGCCCATCATATCACTTAGTGCCAATGTCATAAAGGGTAACAAAGAGAAGGTGCTACAAGAGGAGCTATATGACGATTTTTTGGGTAAACCGATAGATATCAAAGCGTTAGAGAGGATATTGGAGCGTTTTACAAAAGAGCGTTTTGAAGCTGTAAAAGAGCAACAGTCCAAGCAAGAGAAGGCTCAGATCTATGGTGTAGATGTCGATACGGTTTTAGAGGGTCTCTCTTTGGAGTATGGTGAGCTATTGATGTTGATGAAAACCTTTATAGCGAAGATGCAGAGCTCACTTAAAGAGCTACTTGAGGCTATCAAGATCAATGATCTTCAAAAGATCGCAAAGATATCACACTCCATTAAGGGGTCAGCGGCAAACTTTAGGATAAAGTCCATTGTGAAGATCGCTGCATCAATGGAGGAGGCCGCCACTAAGGGTAGTAGCGACTTCGATTATAAGGGGGAATATGAAGCCTTAGATCTGATAATGAGGGGGATCTATATCAGTTAGGCCTCAATGTAGTAACCAAGACCGGAGGCATTTTGGATAATATCGGTAGGGAGCTTGTTTCTAAGCCTCCATACCAGGGTGCGTACGGAGTTCTCGGTAGCCCCCTTCTCATCCCACACATAGTTAATCGTTTG
>JALWOJ010000064.1 GCA_026995555.1 Acidilobaceae archaeon
TCTTCATCTTTATACGTGTTCTAAATACCATCCTTAGTTTATCATAGTAATTAGGCTCAGCATACCTAGGCTCTTTTCTTATTCTTAAAGCCTTGCCGATTATATTACCGTCAAGAGATTTTGGTATTGGGAGGTTGAGGAGGTACATGACTGTGGGGGTTATGTCTAGAATGCTAGCATGAAGGGGCTCCTCTTTTTTCATGATGTCCTCTCCATACATTGCCATTATTCCCTGAAGCCTGTGGCTTCCTGTATGTCTTGGGCTGTAGGGCTCGCCCATGTATAGGGGCTTGTTAATGTCTTTAAGGCCTTGAAGTACTACGACCCTACCCTCCTCGATAAGGAATATTATGTCTGGGAGTAGGCCCAGCTTACCGCCTCTATATAGTTCTTCAGACCTCCATATAGAGGCCCTAAGATTTAGCTTGCTAAAGGTCTCTCTAAGCCTCTTAATAATTTCATCAGTATATTGTTTTTCAAGCACATATACAGCACCGAAGGGAATCGTGTGTTCTAGACATATTGCAACGCTATTATCTAAGTCAACATAGTCCCGGATTGTATAACTTAAGATCTCTTTACCCATATCTGCTACTTTCCTTCTAAGAGGAGCGGGCAATATCTTGATCGCCTTGCGGCCAACACTTATGAGCTTCTGCTTAAGCGATAACGAGGCGCTTACAGAAATCCTTCCCTTAAGCACCATGAAGCCCTGCTCAACAAGCCACCTAGCAAGGTTAAAGACGCCGTACTGAGGCCCAAATCCATGGTCAGAAACTAAGACAACATTCCCACTCCCTCCGTACCTATCCAGCACAACACCTATAGCCTCGTCAACCATAGACCAAAACTCTCCAATCCATCTCTTAACACTTGAAACATCTTCTCTCGGGAGCTTTGAATGGAGAGGGTGATTCTCGTCTATGTATGCCCAAAGCCTATGAGAGACCCAGTCACTAGCCTGAATAACAGTAACAAACAAGTCAAGCTTGGGATCAGCCAATAATCTCAGAGCATTAAGATATCTCCTCATATGATTCTCGACATCCCTAAAGAACAGGTTCAAGTCATTATACTTCTCCAAGTGGTAATCCACATACACGCTATACAGGGCATTGCTAGCCTTTAGCTTCTCCCGAAGAGAGGAAGGCCACGTAGAAGGCTCTAAGCCCGGAGAGCCGAGACCACTAACCATAAACCCGCTAACAGGGTAAGGAGGGTAAAGGAGGGGATAGTTAAGAACACCCACCCTAAGCCCCTGATAGGAGGCATAGTCCCAGAAGGATCTACCCTCATAATCAGCAGACGAGACAAGTCCTAACTGAAAATCGTCCACACGCTTAAAGAAATCCACAACACCGGTCTTACCAGGGCTAAGACCAGTAGCAAGCGAGAGCCAAGCACCACCAGTAACAGGCGGGACAATAGACCTCAAAATGCCTCGAACACCAGAATAGATCATACGCTTAAGGTTAGGCATATAGCCATCCCTAACAATCTGATCAAGAACACTCCAAGAACCACCATCAATACCAATAACAGCAACGCTTATCATATTATTTACACCCCTTTATGCCTTGTACTATGTGGCACTCTCTAAAATCTCCTTAAGATGCTCCATAAATGCTTTAAAAGAGAAGGTTTTATTAGCGTACTCTGAGCCTCGGAGGCTCCTCCACCTTAACTCATTAGTGTTCCTTAGAAGTCTAGCAACCTTCCTAAGAGCTTCACGTGGACTCCTAAACACGAGCCCATATGGTAGTACAGCATTGCTAAACTCTGAGTGCGCTACTGGAACACATCCACAGACTAGGGCCTCTGCATTAACTATCCCGAAGGCCCCCTCACTAAAGTTTAATAATATATTACTCGACCAGTAAACCCTTCTTGCCTCCTCCCAAGAACAGCTAGTATTCATTACTACTTGAGCTTTAGACCTAGATGCTATTTCCATCAGATATCTATAGTAGCTCTGATCCTCAACGTTACCGCAAATGATTAGCTTAAGATCTCCAAATAGGCTACTGAGCTTATCAGCAAGCATGATTGCTAAATGAATGTTTTTCTCCCGAGAAATCCTAGCGACAACGGATAGTACAGGATCGCTATAAGAAACTAACCGTTTAAACGTAAAAAAATCAGTATCTACAGCCGGATAGAGTACCGTAATAACTCTCCTGCCTCTCTTGAATACCGCGAGCAGAGGCTTAGAAAACGCTGAAAAAACCACTATATGCCTTAAGAGCCTAGAAAGTATAGTGTTTATCATATATATTGGTGCATAAAGAAAATCCCCCCTAAGGATCCTAATCTTCTTACCATAGTTTGGAAAAGTTTGCCCATACGCGTTGACAGCTCCTAGATCGAAAACATGTGAACCATAAACCCCGGTGTAGACTATTAATCTAAATCTCTTAAAGACCCTAAACAAATAGGTCAACAACGTCTCAATGAAGTTAGTTCCACGAACAAGAAGAACATCCTCTTCACCCAGTTCTCTAAGAGCTCTAAGCAAGATCCTCATAGAGATACTTAGCGATGATAACCCACCTATCTGCCTGCGGTATGCACCTATTCCTATCATGGAACTAAGACGTTTAGCGACATTTTCTTCAACGATACTGCTATACTTAGTAGGCCTAGGCACGAATACCTTATAGGGAACGCTCATATTATCCAATGCACGTAGTAGCTGTCCGAGCAGCCTCACCTCGCCTCCTAAACCTTCAACACCAGGACCCCAGAAGAGGATAACTCTCTTCATTCTCTTTTAACCCTAGTAAGGGGTTGTTAAGTTAGGATTAAATATGTTTCAAAGAGAATGCATTATCTATTCTTATTTCACACCTAGCCAAAGATAAAAGTTTTCAAACAGGGATAGCTCTTCACGCTATAACATAACTTGCCTCATGGCATATTCACGCAACAGACTACCATGTAAGGGGTATCATACACTCCATGATTCTTCAGGACTTAACAAGTTCCCTAATCAAAAATAATTAGAAGCAACTACAAAGCTACAACAGCCATAGTTTCCAATAAGCATATTAAAGCTCTTATGAAGCAATGAACACGTAGACTCTAAGCAGTAACGATGAAGGAGAAGAGACGCTCATCAAGAACATGACTTATAAAACAATAATGTTCTCAGACAGTAGCAACACCTTATACCTGTGTTACGTGCTTGACTGAACATGAATAGGTAGCCAGGTTCTGGGAAGGGGTAGGAGTTGAGTAGCTCCGTATTGTATGCGAGGTGTTGGCTCTTGAGTAGCTATGCCGCCCTCCACCTCTAGCCTATAGAGTTCTCGGTAGAACGTGGTTTTGAGTATATCTGTCTCCATAACCTCCTGTAGTGGTAGGCCCTTGGCTCTGAGCCTTATGGCTTCCTCTAGTGTTTTCCTATGCCTAACCTCATCTGGAGGGTTTCTCATCTCCGATTCCTCAGCGATCAGCTTGGCTAGGGGGCCCTTGTTCCCTAGCGATTATATGCCTCCCACCACCCCCTCCTAAGATATCATCTCTTGACAGCCCTCCGATAGTATGGTTCATAGCCCAGCTCGACCATCTTCCAACAAAGTCTTAGCACCCCTAATGCCTACCACGCCACACCACCTACCACATGGTAGCTACGTGGTAAACCGTGATAACCAGCCAGAAGCTTAGAGCAGGCTACGCAAACCCCACGCATAGTCACCACGCCATCACCCAAACAATCAATCAAAGACAAAACATTACACGCAACCAAAACAACTAGCACAGTACAGAGAAGTATCGCCAAGCACAGCATACAAGCACTCAAAGAACTCATAGACTAAAGCAATAAGAGAGAACAAGAACAACACAGAGAACAAAAGAGCCGATAATCAAAGAGACGCCAAGAGAAGCAAAGAAAACAATCAAACCACAACACTACCAAGAAATAAAGACGCATGCAACAAAAAGTCTAGCGGAACTAGGGATACCTATTAAGGAACTCATCGAAGAGTAAGACCTAAGAAAACCTGTAGGTATCCCTCATAGAGATACCCCTCTTCAGGTACCTAGGTATAGACCTAACTCGTTCCTCAAGCCACCGAGCCCATTTATCACCTCTACTCTTCCTCCAATCCCAAACAAGGTAGAGTACGCATGATACAAAGGTGATGAATGAAATCTTCAATCCAAGCTCGAACCAGTCCTGAGGAACATACCTGATAACAATAGTCAAATTACCGGTCTCGTTAATCCAGAAACCATTAATAACACCATAGACAGGTATAGACCTCACCCTTTCAACTAGCTCACCGTCTTTATAGACCCTGGCCTCCCAAAGAGGATCATAAGCCTCGGCGAACACCAGCGTAAAGGGCGTTGACGAGTTTATCTTAACCATCACGGTCGCGGGGTTTTCTCTTTTATACGCGACAGGTAGTAAATTCCGATTAAGCACAACTCTGTTGGTGACCTCAACAAATGAGACATTGTCTACAAGCATCGATGTATTGGATTTGGGACCAACTAAGAACATGATCTTAGCAATCTTCGCTCCTAGGGGTGCTTTAAGAACCTTTTCTATATGATACCACTTTCCGGTTACAAGGTTCATGTTATGGAGCTTGATATAATCAGCTCTAAACGCATACTTATCAGAGAGTCTCTTGGTCTGATTATACCATAGAACCTTTACATGCGAACCACTTACCTCGCTAAGAAACTTTACATAGAAACTCAACTTGTATTGACTTCCACCTTTAACAGGTACGAGTACATAGGCAACGCTCCATATTTTGTCATTATTATCACAGTCTCTAAGTAATAATGCTGAACGTCCGTCTAGACTATTGTTATATAGAGAAGCGCATCTTCCTGGCCAAGCCTTCCAATACTTTAAACCCTCCTCAAATGATGGATTAGGTATAAGATTTTTTGTTAATGGGAATATAGTTATAATAATCTTGGAAGGGACTCTTCCCGGAGCAATGTAAATTCTTGATGCATTTCTCATATTTTCAAATATTACGAAATTAGTGTCGTTATAAATTAGTTTAAAATCCGGATCCTTGAGGTATATGTCTTTCAATATTGAGGCGTTTCCACCTATAAAGCACGATCCATGACTTTTAAATACGAATACACCATATATTTTTCTGAGATGTTGGTACCACGAAAATCTCTCATATGGAGTATGAAAATTCTTATCTATAACAACCAATTTAACATCGAACAATGCAAGTATACGGCTTTTGTATGATCCATGCGATATTAGTAGCTTGTATATCCTTTCTAGACCAGTAGCATTAATAAATGGTCCTATAGTTAGCCCAAAGTAGTTGGGTAACACTGCTCTCATATCCATTAAAGAAGCATAATCAAAAGGCAAAACTAGAATGCGATGATTACTATACATCGGATAAATAGTTTCAAGGATGTTTTTGAGTGCGTAATATCTGTAACTAACATAATAATCGCCACTTCGTATAGAGAGACCGTAAGTCCCGTCCGTAGCCGGTATATTATATACAAATATAAGCAATAATAACATAAATATAAGAAACCTTGATGATATTTTCCCGTGCCTTAGACTCATCAATGTATTGTACAAATAAGCTGTGGTAATCGAGATAAGTATGACTAGATCAAATGCGATTACATACATTAATTTTGCGGGATTCCGAAGAGTGGCTATGATAGGTAATGTATTTACTATGTATGGGTATTTTCTAATGAATAATAATATGGTTGTGGATAATACGAGGGATAACCAAGAAGATATGAACACTAGTGATAAAGTATTTTCTCGATCCTTTGTTATCCTTCTATAGATTAGTAAAAGAGGATGAAGCAAGTATTTCAAGCACTAAACCAGCCCAAGTGAAATAGCTCAAAGAATTATAGCCTAAATATGGTTGCGCAGAACCATGATTACCGGCAAATCTTAGCAAGTTGAAGACATTCACGTCTCTGTAATCCCATAAGACATCGCCCAGCACTTGTGTCCCTATATCACCTCCCATTTTTTGATACGCATAATAAAACTGGATAAAGCTAGGTAGAAATATTAAAATTATGCAAGTAGATAAAATTGTGAAACCAATGAGTGCGTCCTTAATAGCTCTTCTATCTC
>JALWOJ010000065.1 GCA_026995555.1 Acidilobaceae archaeon
TAGAGTCGTAGATCTATCACTACCAAAAGCTCATTTCTAAGTGATATCATACCTCTAACCTCACGAGGTGATGATGCTATCTCGGTAATGGCATCTGGAACGACAATTATCTCTCGTAACATATCGATATCTAAAGCGAACTTCTCACTTCCCATGGTAAATAGGAGGTAGCGTTTAGCACTGCTACTACCCTTTGGCACCACTGTTTTAGAGCTGTTGTAACGACCCTCTTTAATCTCTTTTTTCTCATAAGAGATGAGTTTGACGCCATCTATAAGTCTTGCAAAATCGACCAGCTGTACTATATGACCCTCATACTTATAGATGCCGATAATTGCACCGCCATCATCTTCAAGCTCTAGATTCTCCTCTTGAATATCGACTGTCTTATAGACATAATCAACCGCCATTGCCGATGAGCTTAAAGAGCCATTTAGTGTCAGCAATCTTGCTGTATGAAGGGTGGTATCTACACCCTTTGAACCCATTAGATAGTGGGTATCTAATACAGTAGTAATATTTCCACTGACATTGCATAGACCCAAGATCTCTCTTTGTGTCATCACAAAGGGGGTAATATCTGGTACACGAAGTATCTGATTAATCACAGATGAGTCCACACCGTAGTAGACACCATCTTGTTGAAAAATCAATATCTCTTCCATGCTCATCATCTACCCTTGTTGTAGCTCATCGGCCATGACCGCCAACTCTTCAACACCTTCACTAATGTGAGCGATGGTCTCAATAATAAGCTCACTCGCTTTTCTTGACTCCATTGCATTTCGTGCAGATAGCTCTACAGCCTTTTGAATCTCACTGATACCTATAAGAACCTGATTGAGCCCCTCAATATTTTGATCATTGCTCGCTTTTAAAGAGGAGAATTTATCAAGGAGATCTATTAACATATCGGTGATCTTCTCTATCTCATTGATTAGCGATACCACTTTGATCTTCTCATCCTCTTGCCCCTTTAAGAGCGTGAGCCAATCAGAGCGAACCGTATCTATCTCAGCGTTCATAAGCTCAATAGTGTCATTAATCTTGTCGGTATTGGCCTCTGAATCCTTAGCGAGGTTACGGATATCTGAACTCACCACAGCAAAGCCCTTACCAAACTCACCTGCGCGAGCTGACTCAATGGAGCCACTAATGGCCAACATATTAAGCTGGATAATGGAGTTAGATATATTACCTACGGTCTTATCTACATTTTTGGTCTCTTTTACGATGTTATCCAACTCGGCACTAGCGACACTACCCTCATTAAAGGCCTCTTCAAAGGCGGCACGAATAGTTGAAATGGACTGTTTAACAGAGCCAAAAGAGATCTTGAGAAGATCAAAGTTTCTACGGGATATATCTATAAGCTTTGCGATATCTTTAGCTGCTGCAAGGCCATTTTCCGCCTCCTCTTTATTGTTTAGTGCGCTCTTGTTAGT
>JALWOJ010000066.1 GCA_026995555.1 Acidilobaceae archaeon
GGTATAAAGCCCACTTATGAGATAACGGTTGCCAAGGAAGGAATTGATAAAAAGCCCACACTAGACTTCTCTGAAGAGGAGGTGGAGGCTATAGCCAAGAAAATAGTTAATGAGTTTTTAGCCAAGTTCATGGAAGAGAATTGGAAACAAAGGGCATTAGAGTAGGATAAAGGACTAACGCGAATAATCCTTTCAATTGAATTGAAAAATTAGAGAATGCAGTTTCAGAGCAGAAAAATTATAACCAATATTTCTGCTTCCTTGAATTAGGGAAGGCCAGTTATGCCTGCAAACTTACCTCCAGAGGCCAAGGCTAAGCTAGCAAAATACTCTGAAGCAAGGACCCCGGAGGAGAAGCTGAAGGCCCTTGAGGAGTTCCTGAGCGCCGTTCCCAAGCATAAGGGCACTGAAAACTTGAGAGAGTGGGCCAGAAGGAGGATGGCTGAGCTGAGGGAGGAGATAGAGCTAAAGAGGAGAAGGAGGGCTGGTGGAGGTCTTAAGTTCTTTGTTGAAAAGAGCGGGGCGGCCCAGGTTGTCTTAATTGGACCCCCGAACTCGGGAAAGAGCTCCCTTTTTTCAGTGTTGACAGGGGCCAGCAGCTCTATAGCTCCCTATCCCTTTTCCACAAAGCTTCCTCAGCCAGGCATGCTGAAGTATAAGGACATTCAGTTTCAGCTCATAGACACACCGCCTCTAATTCTAGATCAGCCAGGGAGTCCGATCAACTCAAGGGTCTTAGGGCTCGCAAGGAATGCTGACGCTCTGATGATCGTGATCTCTGCTGAAGGAGATCCTCTAGAAGATCTGAAACATGTAGTTAGGTTTCTAGATGAAAGAGGCATAATAATATCGAAGGAAAAGGGGAATGTTAAAGTGATCAAGACAAGGGAGGGAGGCATTAGGCTAAAGGGGAATGGAAGGCTTGTCTCAGCCACAGAGGATGATGTGAGAAGGCTTCTCAGTTCTTACAGAATTTACAACGCCATAGTTGAGATCGAGGGCAATGTAACTCTAGATGATGTTGAGGCAGCAATATTTAGGACCAAGATCTATAAGCCGGCAATAGTTGTGTTTAACAAGTTCGATCTGTTTAGGGGTAACGCAGAGCTGTTAAGGAAGGCGGTGCCTAAGGACGTCCCTTTAGTTCTCACTTCAGCTATAAGGAAAAACGGGATAGAGAAGATAGGCGAGCTCATATTTAAGAAGCTGAACATAATAAGGGTTTACACAAAGCAGCCTAACAAGGAGCCAGATGAAAGGCCCCTAGTCGTTCCCAAGGGCTCCACTGTTTTAGACGTTGCAGAAAGGATTCACAGCAGGCTAGTTAAAGGTTTTAGATATGCAAAGGTGTGGGGACCAAGTGCAAAGTACCCAGGCCAAAGGGTTGGAGGAGACCACGTTTTAGAGGATGGAGATATAGTGGAGATC
>JALWOJ010000067.1 GCA_026995555.1 Acidilobaceae archaeon
TTACTGGCTTCTTCTTGGACGGAATGGCAGCTGCAGGCTCAGTGAAGTTAAGGGCCCCCTACGAAAGCCCTTATTATGATCCAGTAGGCTACCTGATCTTTAGATGGGCTTCGGGTATAAGTCTCGAGGAGCTAAGAGCCATTTATAGGCCTCTGTGGCTTTTCCACTTCCTCTTTGCTCAGCTAATGCTTGCCCTCATTCCGTTCACAAACCTTTGGCACATAGCCGCGGCAACGTTAAATGTTACTTTCACGAGGACGGTTCCTGATGCTCAGGCGATAAAGCCAATTGAGGATATAGATGAGAGGATAGAGAAGGGCGAGACCATAGGCGTGGTTAAACTTGCGGACACAACTTGGAAGCAAAGAATGGACTTCGATGCCTGTACCTCCTGTATGAGGTGTACCAATGCATGTCCAGCATACAACTCTGGCAAGTTATTAAGCCCCAGAGATGTAATAATCACTTTAAGAAATGCAATGTATCAAGGAAAATGGGATGAGGATGTAGTTGGTAAAGGAAAACTTCAGATAGATCCTGAAGCTGTCTGGAGCTGTGTGACTTGCGGTGCATGTGTTTATGAATGTCCTGTTTTGGTTCATCACGTTGACACAATAATAGATATAAGGAGAGGAATGATATCGAGTGGGAGCGAGGAGATACCCGAGGACGCTCAAAACGCTCTATATAACCTGATGCAGCAGGGCAACCCATTCGGATTTAACCCTGCTGATAGGGAGGAGTGGATTCAATCCCTAGCTGAAAAGTTTGGAGACGACATAATAGCTAAGGAGGGTGAGGAGTACGATTACTTGTATTGGATAGGTTGCGTTACAAGCTACGATCCTAGAATAAGGCCCGTTGCTGAAAATGTAATTGCAATCCTGAAAAAGCTAGGGTATAGAGTGGCTGTACTGCTTGAAGAGGGCTGTTGTGGCGAACCAGCAAGACGTATGGGTGAGGAGACTCTATTCGTCGACATAATGAAGCAGAACCTAGAGATGCTTTCGAAGTATAAATTTAAGAAGTTGCTCCTTAACTGTCCCCATGGATATCACGTCTTCAAGAATGAATATCCCAGATATAAGAAGTATCTTGAGTCGAAGGAGGAGACAAAGGAGCTTGCTAAAGTTTTAGAAAGACTTAAGGTTGAACATCATAGTATTTTACTTTCGAGACTGATAGCTGAAGGGAGGATAAAGCCCTCTAAGGAGATTACGGAAAAAGTTACGTATCACGATCCCTGCTACTTGGGAAGATGGAATGGCATCTTTGAGGAGCCAAGGAACGTCATAAAGTCCATTCCTGGTATAGAGTTTGTTGAAATGCCCAGAAACAGGGCAAGAAGCTTCTGTTGTGGAGGTGGAGGAGGACACATGTTCTACGAGATTAAGAGAGGTGAGAGGCTTGCAACAATTAGAGCTAGGG
>JALWOJ010000068.1 GCA_026995555.1 Acidilobaceae archaeon
TAACTATTCCATCGCTTCTTTCCTCTACAACATGAACGTAGGAAAGGGGGTTAGAATCCTTAAGTTCAGCTGGTCTCTTTGATCTGTCTCCCTTCACATCTGTCATCGCAGTGACAACGACAAGATCCTCTTTTTGAACCTTTTTAAGAAACTCTACAAACCTCTTATGGTAGTCTGTTCCGGATTCTGAATCGATCTCATAGGTAACGGCATAAAGTGCGTTTATACCATCATGTCCTGTACATCTATAATTGCAGTTACCGACGTGAAAGCTCACTATTCTTTGAGATTCAACCCTCTTAATTAGATCCTCAGGACTTTTCTCTACATGGACAAATCTGTTTACTTCATCGTTATCTAAACCTTTAGCCGTTAAAATTCCTTTGTATTTAGGCATTAATGCAAGTTCATATGTCTTCTTGAGGACCTCTATCACAGGCTTTGTAGTGGGATGTTCTAAAGGATCATCTACCCTCTCTCCCATGGCGTAAATGTTAAGGTCCTTAGCCCTTGCTTTAAGTCTAGAAACGTAGTCTTCGGGTCTTAAAAGGGCCACAGAAGAGCACCTCCTTTCGAAAACTCAATTTCTCTTTATCTTTGTTTATTAGAATTTAACTTTGAGCATAATAAAAATATTAGAAGTCGCCAGCGGTCCATCAAGTCATCCCATGTAGGTCCTCCGCGAGTTCGTCGCTCATCAGGTTCTTTTAAACTCTCAACAACCTTAATCTTTTTCGGGAACGGAAGTATGAAAGAATTAGGACGAAGATGTTCGCTATGCAATAAAAAGGCGGTCGTCTACATACCTTATCAAAGGAGATATTATTGTAAGGATCATTTTGTAGAATTTCTAATTAATAAAGTCAGAAGCACAATAAAGAGATACAAACTCATCAAGAATAGAGACAAGGTGTTGGTGGCCCTTTCAGGAGGTAAAGACAGCGCTGTTATGATGGATATACTTTTTAAGTTAAGTAAGGACTTTGGCTTCAAGCTCGCAGCAGTTCACATAGATTTGGGCATAGAGGGCTTTTCCGATGAAAGCAGGAAGGTCGTCGAGCAACAGGCAAGAAGGCTGGGAGCGAATTTGGTCGTAGTTAGGTTAAATGAAATTTTGGGCGTTGGCCTGACTGAGCTTTCAAGGAAGGCAAGAAGACCTCCGTGCAGCGTATGTGGGCTTGTTAAGAGATATCTTTTAAACTTGGCGGCGTTGGTTTCTGGAGCCTCAAAGCTAGCCTTGGGCCATAATTTAGATGACATTATGGCCTATGCACTCAAGGGCTTTCTAACTCAAGACTTAAGATATATCTCGAAATTAGGACCATCTACAGAGAGTATTGATGACCTTGCTGTGGGGAGAATAAGACCTCTCTACGAGGTTTATGAGTCCGAAACAAGACTTTATGCACAACTTTTAGAAATTCCGGTCGTCAAGTCAAGATGTCCCCATTTTAGACCTAACCAGATGGAGGTAGAACTGAAGAACGTTATTAATGACATTGAGCAGGAAAGGCCAGGAATGAAGCTTTCGTTCATAAGAAGGTTTGTAAGGAACATTCAATATTACCCTGGCATTAATGAAGACATTATTCCATGTAAATATTGTGGCATGATCTCCTCCACAGGAGAGTGCTCATTTTGTAGGCTGACCAAAAGAATTTTTGGAGAGCCCATGGGTCCTCGAGCAAAAAGATACTTGAAGGACCTTTTTGATGTACAAAACCTTTGGACCTAATTAATTCATAGGTAAATTAAATAATACCTCAAATATTTGAAAAAGTAAGTTAAAAAGTTTTAATATCATTGGTATATTTTGAAAAACTTCATATAGATGTAAATGTTATAAAGAAATGAGAGCATTTAAACTTCTTTTTCCCACTCTAAACTTCCCGAGGCGTATAGGACTTGAGATATAATTCATCTCGTTCTAGGGGCCTCTCAGCGGCAGCCTGGGCCTCAATAATCATAATAATAATTATCGTCGTTGGAGTTGCAGCTTGGGCTGCGACTAGGCACCACGCGGCAAGGACAACTACAAGTCCAACAACAACTCCAGTCTCCTCAACAACCACAACATCTTCTACGACCTCAACCTCTACCACAACCTCATCAACAACTACCAGTACCTCAACTACCACAACAACAAAAACAACATCGACATCATTGAGTTGGACCACAAGGTACGTCTACAGCCCTCCGCTCTTCATACCTCCAAAGAATGGCTACGCTGCCGTTATTGAGACAAGCAAGGCCTTCGTAGTCGTTGGCCCTGTTGGCTCTAAGATACCAAACTTTGACAACAAGGGGAAGCCGATAATTGTTGTGAAGTTCAAGGTCAACAAGACTGCAACGAAACCACCACAGGATCTAATAGCGTTTGATACCATAGATGCTTCGTTCTTCAGAAGTTACTATGCAGATGCTCTGATACTTGCTGGAAGGTATGAGGTAAACCCGGTGATCAGGTCTCAGATATATCAGGCTGTTTATGCACTGAGCAACTACTATGAGCCAATAATTTGGTTAGGAGAATACGAGGTTGTATTTACTTACTGGAGCTGGGTCCACGGAAAGTATTACCAACCAACGTCGGGAGAGAGGTTTGACCTCATAACTGAAGATCCCAATGCGCCGAAGGTGCCTTTGGGCATCGGAAGCTATGAGAACAACGCAACGACGTATGTAGATATACAATTCGGCTGGCCGCAGAGCTTCGACCCTGCAAAGGATTATGAAACCTTTGGATGGCTTATATTCCACAACATAGGGGACACGCTGGTCACTTATTGGAAGAACAACACCAAGACCCTAATCCCTGACCTTGCTGTTGCATGGGCACATAACAAGAACGGAACGATATGGTACTTCGTGATCAGAGGAAACGTTAAGGCCTACGACCCGTGGCACAACAAGGTCTATACAATAAATGCAACAGACGTCCTTTTCACCCTTTGGAGAATTGCAAGACTAGGTTTAGATCCAAGCTGGATGATAACAACATTCATAAACGTCAATGCGAGCACGGTGATGACAGAAAGTGAGTTCAACAAGGTGCTTTCAACTGGATCCGTTTACGTCGACTACGGCAACTACCACGGGAAGGTAACTAGCTTGTCACAACTCTTAAAGATCTTCAACTACTCCGGACCGACAGCGGGAGTAGTTGAGCTTAAACTGTACAAGCCATACGGAGCAATATTGGATATTTTGGCAGATCCATTTACAATGGTAATACCGATGAAGTACCTCTTCGATAACGTGCCTCAGCTCAAGGGTAAGTACGCTCAGGCCCTCAAGGACAGCGACTACGGGAGGAACCCTGCTGCTTGGGCAAAGTACATCGGCACTGGGGAGCAGGAGCCAACGCATCAATATTTAAACAAGTACCCTATAGGCACTGGGCCATACTACGTGGAGAAGTACAAGCTAAACAGTTACATAATTCTTCATTATAACCCGTACTACTGGAACTCGACGCTATGGGTGAAGATGTTTGGAAAGCCAGAGCCTCAGCACAGGCTAATGATATTCCTGCTCAACAATGATGCAGTAACCAGGATTGAGATACTAGAAAAGGGTCAGGCAGACTACGGAACATCACAGCCGGACTACAGAGCAATTCCTTTAGATAGAGTTAAGGAAGTGGAAGGCTATAGATATCCGGGAACGAACTTCAAGATAATAGTTAAATACGTCGGCTTAGATCCTACTATAAACTACGTTGTAATAAACACGCTCAAAAAGCCCTTCGATAACTTGCTCGTCAGGCAAGCCCTGGCCTATGCAACGCCCTACAAGCAGATTTATCAGATGGTTTATGCAGGATACATGGCTCCACTCTACGGGGTCTTCCCGGCAACATTCATAGGTCACAACGATAAGATAATTCCGTTCAAGTACAAGTTCAATCTGACGAAGGCCATGGAGCTTATAAAGAAGTCCGGGATCGACCCGAGCAAGTACACGATAGAGATCTGGTACAACACCGGGAACAGCGAGAGAATGAAGATAGCAACGCTGCTGCAGTCAACGTGGAAGAAGCTGGGCTTTGTTGTAACGATTAAGGCCCTCTCGTGGCCAACGCTGTTAGAGGAGACGGAGAAACCTACATTTAGCGTATGGATAGTGGAATGGGCACCAGATTATCTAGACCCTGATGACTATGCAGGACCCCTGTTCTATGGAGGAACGAAGTTCAGCGTGCTACAACTGAATGTGTTCACAAGCCTCTCCGCCGCACAGCAGTTCCTGAGCAGTTGAACCCTCAATAAAGGGCTTTTTCTATTGCCTCCCTTAAATCTTCAACATTTAATCCAATAAATTTTATTCCCATCTTCTTAATTTTGTTCAGTATTACGTCAGCTGCATTCTCTTTTTTAATCCTCAACCTACTTAACTCCTCATTTAACTTATCGAGAAGCTCAGCATCTGTAAAGAAATCACCAGTGACTAAGGCCCCCTGTATCTCATTTTCATGAACTTTAAGACACACTTTGACAAGCTTTCCTCCAGGCCTTTTCTTTTCTCCACAGACAACCTTATAACTCAAGGAACGGTCACCTCAAGGCTTTGCTATGTTAAGGAGTGCTTTAATTTCATCCTCCGGGAAAGATTCCTTGACGAACTCTAGATATTTTAGGTTCCACGAGGTTCTCGAGTACCTGCTTTCGTATAGGCTGTTTGCAAGCCCACTTATCTCGTTATAGTTATTGTCTATGTCATAATCTCTAAGCCCTAATGCTTTGGAGAAAGTCTCTGAAAACCTTTCAACTATCTCATCAAACTTTACTTTCCTTCCAAGAGCCTCTTCCAATGTTATGACAGTCCTCATCCTGCTTGAAACAAACTTTTTGTCAGAGACCTTCTCCTTGCTTATCTTTAGGACCCTCTTGAGTATCGAGAGATCGCTGCCCACAAGTATAGCTCCATGAACGAAAAGCTTGTCCTCAGTCCATGCGGCAGCCATTCCAGAAACTTTAAGACCTGAAACCTCTACGTCATTTAGAGGTCTATAATTTACGTCATTAATACCCATATTTTTAAGGGCTTCAATTACCACATTCCCTACAAACTTGAAGGCATCTTCTATGTTTTTAATGCCTAGAACGCCCTTGGGCATAACTATGGAATAGTTTACATTCCCTATGTCATGATATACAGCCCCTCCACCCGTAAACCTTCTTACAAGCTTTACCCCAAGCCTTTCAGCCTCTTTAGCGTTCACCTCAAGAAGCGCACACTGATGCCTCCCGATAACAACAACTTTATCGTTTCTCCAGATCCTTAGAACGGGTCCTTTAAGAGCTTTGTAGAATGCTTCTTCGAACGCTAGATTATAAAAAGGATTCTGGGGCCATTCAGCGATGAGGACTCTAAGCGTCTCTCCCAAATTCACAGTCACCCGCTCATCGATCTTATCATGTATGCACCAGCGCTTCCAATCCATGCAACGAGCTCAGTGAAGGCTAGGGCCTCCTTGGCACTCTTCGCCACATACTCTACAGTATAGGCATCTAGCCTCTTTACTCCAGGAACTATCTGAACCATATCCGCATAGACAGCCTCTCTGAGCTCAATCTTTATTTCATATTTGTTAAAGGTCAAGGGCTTAAGGGATCCCTCCTTCATTTTCTTAACAGCTTCTTTTATTCCATTTCTAAGCTCCTTCTCAATAATTTTCTTAGTCATATATTCTGCGGCTATTCTGGCATATCCTTTCTTTAGGGGTACAAATACGGCCTCCGGAGTATACTTATTGACCTGCTCCTCTAGCCTCTCATCCCCAGCAACCAGGGCAACGGGTATGCCCAGCTCGCCAGCGTAAAGGGCATTCAGCAGGTATTCACTGGCCTGCACATCATTTACATAGAGCCTATATATAGTTCTTGAACTGTATGTATGATCTAAAAAGCCTCCCAATGTTCCTGCAGCTGCGTGATAACCTATAAACATTACCGCGTCGTAGCCCTCCTCAAGCCCTATAACCATAGAGAAAGGTCTTGGATAACCTTGTATCAACTTTATGTCCTCCTCCACATCTAGGTATTTGATGTTATTCATAAATGCATGACTGTCGGCTACTGTTATTTCATTAACTCCATTATCCTTAAGCTCTTTAGAGACAACGTTTACCACCCAGGTCATTATATTTCTTGCATCCTCATAGAGCGGAAGTCCGGGCGCTACTTGGGATAGTGAGGAGATTCCTGGAAGGCCCTCAAGGTCTATTGAAATGTAAACTTTCATTTATATTCACCATGTATTGGAATCTAGGAAAGAGGTATTTACGCTATCTTCTCCCCTTGACGCGTCACACTTAAAGCCTCCTTCCCTTTAGACTTTGATGGGGTGCCGCGGTAGTATAGCCCGGCCCAGTATGCGGGCCTCTCGAGCCCGTGACCCGGGTTCAAATCCCGGCCGCGGCACCATCTGCGCGGGTCTCCCTTTCTTCCTAGATGGGCATGCTCCCATCAATCGCAGACACAGACTTTCTAGACCCAAATCCTACCACTTCTTCATAGATGACGCTTCTTTACAACCTGCCTACAAGGAATACATACCTTGTTAACTGGGGGGTTAACACAGTGTCTAGATTATTGAAGAGGATGAAGTTTGGCAGGATTCATCATGTTTTCATTCTGTGAGCTTTTAGATCCCTCCCTTAGTATTTTGATAAAGTTTATCACAACAGAAACAACACCTACCCTACCTATGGGTTATTGAGTCCTCAAGCGTGCTAACTACCTTTGGACCTTCTTAGGGAGGACCTGATTAGGATCAGGATTGCTATTATGGTCAAGGATGCTATGCTAGCTAAGGTCGTATAGAGGCCTAGGAGTTCAAACCTTGTTATAGTCAGAGATATTCCCATGGATGTTAGCGATAGACAGATGGGGGCTGATAGGGCTAGAAGCTTATCATCTCCTGGCTTGATCCAAGGTAAACTATAAGCTTCAGGCCTTCTTAAGCTTAAGTATCCTAAATATGCTGGCGCGCTCCATAAGGCTAGCATAAGGGCTGATAGAGTTGGCAGACCCTCGTTTAGCAACTTTAGAGAGCTCCAAGCGCTTGAAAGTAAAGACAGGAGCAAAAGTGAAAGTATTAACAACTTCTGGCTTAAACTTAGAGGCTTTATTTCAAGGGCCTTCTCAGAAGGCTTGACGAGCTCTGCAGGCTCTGAAAGCATCTCAACTTCAGCAAACCTCTTCGAGAGTTCTGTTACAATAGCAATGGCCGCTATGAGTAATATTGTCATGACTACAGATTGAACCCCCAAGCCCCAAATAATTCCGAAGGGCAAAGAAATTGCTCCAACGACCCCTATAGCTATTCCAGCGATCCTATTTGTCCTAACCCATACCTTTCTCGACACCGTTGCATAGGAAATTCTGAAACCAAAGAGGGGTCCGGGCTTAATTTTGTCTGAGAGAATAGCAATTGTAAAACCTGTAGATATCATTGTAAGGCTTATTATAATTGAAATTACGATCTCCCCCTCATACACCAAGTCCATCACCTCTCACAAACGATCCATGACATAAGTTTCTTGGCCTCGTTTATTATGATGTTAAGCGCTTTAGCTCCCTCGTCTGAAGCTTCATAGTACTTCCTGAGGGTTCCCATGGAACTTCTTACCCAATAGCTTTTAGCAAGTCCTAGCCTTTCAAGCCTTTTTAGAGCATCGTAAATACTACTTTCAGGAGGTTCCCAACCCATTTTCTCCCCAAGAAGGATCCTGAGCCTGTAACCATGCATGGGTCCAACCTCAACAAGAAGCTTTAGAGCTGCAAGGGCAAGTATGCCAGTTCTGAGATCTCTAAGTAGTCTTTCTAGGCCTTTTGACAACCTCCCACCCCAGGACAAGAGAAAGTATGGAAAATGCGAGGGCTACAGAGAGGCCTGCTGGCGGAGAAAGCGTTCTTGAGCCCAACGTCATGTAGGTGAAGAGCCCTGCAACTGCATTAATAGTTCCGTGGGCAGCTGCAGGCAACAGAACGCTATTGAAAAGAACTCTCAGCTCGGCCAAAACAATTCCCATCGCCGAGGTGGTTAACGTAAATATTAGGATATATTCTAGATTATATGAATGACTAAGAGCCCCTTTGATTAAGAATGCTGTCGAGTAATTATATCCTTTGGCTATTAGAGGTCCATGCCAGATCCCCCAGAGAATTCCAACTAGAAGTGATGAGGTACCTAGATCCAGCTTTTCCGAAAATCTTGAAAGTAGGTATCCTCTCCAGCCCATTTCCTCGCCAAGAGCAACAAGGGCATTAATGCTAATTCCAGCCGCTATTCCTAGCAGGATGAGAATTATTATGATCAGGAATGAGGCCTTAATGCCTAAGAAAGCTTCTGAAAGTTCCCTAAGAGGCCCGAAAATTCCTATTTTAATTCCCATTAATGGTGAAAGGCCAAGTGCTAGAGTATATCCTGCTATAACGATTAAAGAGGACAGGAGAAGATCTCTAGCTTTGGGCTTTGTAATTCTCAAGATCTCCTTATAGTTGTAAAGCTCCTTTTCAATCAGAAGGACGACGACAGCACCCAAGGTTGGAAACCACATCCTCACTACTAGCAGAGGGAGTGCCAACAACTTTCTTATACTAGGTATTATAACGAATATGTCTAACACATAGGCTGGGACAAAGGCTACTATGAAAAATGTCAGCAGCCCTAAAGCTCTTTTCAACCAATACCCCGAACTTCGGAATATAGGTTAAGACCTTATATTGTTTAATCATAATCAAATATTAAGGTTAGCTAAGGATAACATTTATACTACGGAGCTCGGAGCTTGAGGAATGGGGTGCTTCTCTTTGGAGAACCTCACTGCCTCTCTCACAATGAGCGGAGCGAAGATAGCTTCAATCTTGGCTTCCAGCCCCCTCATGATAATAGTGTATATAGTTGTTATAGCTCCTTTGATCGCAGGGATATTTTACTATAGGAGAAAGCCTGGGGAGAGGGCAAAGCTTATTGTGTTGGCTGTGGTCCTTGTGGGAGTCGTTGGGCTCATTTTTGCACTAAATTATGTAACCGTTAATAGAAGCCTCAATTATGGTGCTTGGGTTAACGGATCGAAAATATATGTTAGGTACTATGACAATGACATTTTTGTTGTAAATGTATGTAAGGCTAATATAAGCCTCCTTACAAAGGAACAGGCTAAGAGCCTTCTTTCAATAAGAACTAATGGCATTTCTGATCCGACAGTTGACGTCAACATGGGACACTTTAAATTAAAAAACGGATTGAAGGGCGACGTGCTTATCATAGGTAAAAGTACAAAGTATGTCGTCGCAATAAGGGCTAAGAATGAGGAGGCTCTTGTGGGTCTTCCGGGGGCGAAGAACTTTTATGCAAATTTAATGACCTTAAGAAATACGCTTTGCAATATTAAAGAAGGTGGGTAATTAAATCATGATAGCTGATCTCTGGGAGAAGAAGGTCACCATCTCAAATGAGCTTAGAAGGCTCTTAGGTCCAAAGGCTAGAGATGCAGAAAGAGATCCTCATTCAAAAAGGGTTCCCAGGCCCTGTGGCATCACAATACACACAGGCATAGGCTGCAACTTTGGTTGTGTCTACTGTTATGTTCCAGATATGGGATTTCCTATGAAGCCCAGACCCTATCCTCTTGACCCTCTTCAGCTCGTTTATGCCCTTTCCATAAACCCTTATGTAATACCCAGAAGAACTTTAGCGGCGTTTGGAAGCGTTACGGAGCCCTTCCTTAAGGAAACTAAAGAAAGGGCTTTAGCTTACATGAGGGAGGTCGGTAGATGGCTGGAGCTTCCCCTTCAGGTGTCAACTAAATCTGTTCTAGATGATGAAATTATAGAGTCACTTCTTTCATCAGATAGAGATTTCAGCGTCCTCATCAGCATCTCAGCGATAGGAAATGAGGCCGAGAAGTTAGAGCCTAACGCCCCTTCGCCTGAGGAAAGGCTTGAAGGTGCTGGAAGGGCAGTTAAAAAAGGTCTAAAGGTTACCCTGTTCCTAAGGCCGATAATCCCTCGGATTACTGACGTTCAGGCGGAGAGGATATTTGAGATCGCGATCTCAAAAGGAATAAGGGAGGTTGTTCTAGGGACGCTGAGAGTTACACCAGGAATAATAAGAAGATTAAGGGCTGTAGGGTTGAAAGACGTGGTTTTAGAGATCGTCAGGAGGCTTCCTAGATCTCCGAGAAATAATTCCGATCAGGTCACAATAAGAGGTTCAGACCTTAAGAAGAAAATAAGCTCTACAGCCAGAAGGCTGGGCCTCAAGGTTCTACCAGCCTCATGCTCTGCGAACATTTTGGCGCACGGTGAGTGGTGTGAAGCTTGTAACATGGGTCCTTGTGGATCTCGAGAAAGGGCGCTAAGAGATGTTGAAAGGGAGGCATCAGAGCTCTTAGAGGTCATTGGTATAAAGTTTAAAGACTTAGCTTATGATGGTAGGTTTCTTAGTGTAAAGGTCAGGGAACTACCTAAAAACGTTCATCTTAAAACTCTTATTGAGGTTGCATTGAGGGTTAAAGCTAAGATATTGGTGAATGGAAAGAATATATAGGTTCCGTCAAGAATATAGAGCGGTCAGGAGGTGCCAGTTTTGGCTAGAGAGAACACTTCAAGATATCCTTGGATACCAGCTTTTACTGGAAATCCTGTCGTGCCTTACGTTCCTACAAGGGAAGAGATAATAGATGTTGTTCTTAAAGCTTTGGATTTAAGGGAGGGGGACGTTCTCTATGATCTAGGTTGTGGTGATGGAAGAATACCCGTCGAGGCGGCAAAGAAGTATCCTATAAAGAGGGCCGTTTGTGTTGAGATAAGGGATGATCTTATCGAAAAGGCTAGAGAAAGGGTCAAAGAGGCTGGAGTGGAGGACAAGGTTGACATAATTAAAGGTGATTTCTTCAAGGTGCCTATTAAGGATGCTACAGCCATATACATGTATCTCCTTACAAGCGTTAACGAACAGCTTAGGCCAAAGCTTGAGAGGGAGCTTAGGATAGGGACTAGGGTAGTTACTTTGGACTTTCAGATTCCAGGATGGAAACCCGTTAGAACGATAGGAGGTAGCGGTTGGCAAAGAACGATATACGTTTACGTTATTGGGGAATCGAATAAGAAAAGGAGACCTTTCTTTTAGGATCGCTACCTGTAGGTCCTCATATTTTGCTTAAGATTTTGAATGTTATTTGATCCTAAGCAGATCTATTTTCCCAAGCGTGCTATTGTACCAGCCAGTCCATAACTTCTTTAAGGCTTCTGTCAGACTCCACGAAAACACTCCCAGTACCAAGGAGGTTATTACATCGCCCAGCCAATGGGCCCTGAGAGCTAGCCTGCTTATCGCTATTCCTACTGCCCAAATCCACGAGATAACCTTAATGGGGGTGTTACCCTTTCTGCTCGCATAACAGGCAAGTACAGAGGATCTCGCTACATGCCCCGAAGGGAAGGAGAAGTAATCAGCGTTCTTTAATGCTTGGAGAAACGTATAACCTAAGGCAGCCTCTCCAGGCCTAGGCTCCCTTGTATAAGCCTTGAGAAACAAAACAACGACCATAGCTATAATCATAGACACGACCATAGCTACATAATCCTCATCCATCCCGTTTCTTTGAAAGACGTAAAATAGAAAAAGTACAAAAAGTATGATAAGTGTAAATTCTATGCTTGCTGTCCACGAAAAGAATCTCATTAACAATGAGTCTGAGTAGGGGATAAGTCCCTCAACATCTTTGTTTAGATCATTAAAGCCCCCCAAGATCTCTATAACTATAAGGACCAGTAGAATCACGGTCGTAGCAACTAGGATTAAAGAGTTCCTCTTCAAGTCGCTCACCTTGCTTTCTTATATTCCTTCCTTGTGTGTAACCCTCAGGTTCTCCAAATCTATGGAAATAGCATCGTATTTTCCATTTTCAATAACGTTCCACTCAACTTCTTCGCTAGGCTTATAGAAGTCCACCAATGTCGATGAGGCTATAATGTAGTTGCCTTTGTAAATACCTAGGTACATTTTGTAGTAGTCATGGTTCCTCTTATAATAGCTACCAAAGATCACTTCAACTTCATTATCTAGAAGCTTTATTATTATTAAGTTGAGAGCGGAAATTGTAATTTCCTTCAGTTTACTTATCAAATCCTTGGATAAGATCTCCGAAGGCCTCTGAGAAAAATAGAGCGCTAGGAGGCACGTGTCGCTACACTTATCAATAATTTCCTCTGGCATCCGTAACGGTATCATGTTAATCAGGGCCTGTTTGTCTAGAGTTCCGTTATGAGCAACGTAAATTATAGAGCCATCAGACCCTAGAACTTCAATGGGCTGTGTTGAGATCATGTTCTGTTTCATACCCTTGCTCCTTTTTCTCGCATGGATTATATCAACTATAACTCCATCAACATTATTGGGAATCACTTTCTCTCTTTCCTCAAATATAGGGGTCAAACTTCTATATTTAGTCACCGAAATACCCTTCTTACCTGCTTGAATTAGAACTCTTCCCCATCCATCATCATGAGAGCAAGAAGATGCCTTCAAACTCTGTAGGTGAGGATCGCACTTGGCAGCGTTAACCAAGGAATGCAGGGACTTGATATATATGTCACCTAAGTCATTGACATTTCCCAAAATCCCCAACATTCTGCACAAGGGATCCTCGCCAGAGTTAATAATTTAACGATGTACTTTTAAGCAAAATTTTCAAGTTTTAATATAATTTTAATATAAACTCACGGCCTCAGAGTTCGATTACATTAAGATGTTATTGCTTAACCATGGCTCATCACAAAACCTAAGGAAACAAAAGTTGATAATAAAAAGGTGGTTTTTTAGTAATAAAGATTTCATATCATCCTTTACCTTTAAGGGTCGAATCGATCCAAAGGGCAAAAGGTCTGTAGCCAGCATGGGCGAACTTTGTGAAGGGCGCAGTAACTAGCAAATCAAATACCACAACAAGGTGTGCTATGAAGGTGGCATATGCTGGTAGAGGCTCGTTGATACTAATGAATAGGTCTAACAGAAAGCCTGTTATTCCAGCCAACATTATGAGCCACACGAATGCCCAGTCAATGAAGTCACTGTAGGAGGCAAACTCCTCCCTTCCCTCTAGCCTTTTATAGATGAAGTATCCACTCCCATATATTATTAGGGCTCCTCCTATGAATCCTAAAATTTCTGCAGAGAGCTGTCTCATTCCCGTTATATAGTCTATGCCTGTTGCAATGAAAAGCAGCACGAAGCCCCAAAATATGGCCATGTGCGCATAAAACCTGTTCCTGTTTGTGCACTTTAAATATCTGTTCTGCCACAGTACTTCTTTTATGAGTATCCTGAAGAAGTTTTTGACCCATAATTTCAAGCTTGGTGGGCTGTCATTTGCTTGAGTCCTCCTTATGTATCTATAGGCGATAACCAAGTTTATTAGTGCACTTAATATGACAAAGGCTCCAAGGACAAGTCCTCCTTCATGTATATAGTTCTTGGGGATGAACGCCATAAGGTCTACTTTGCTCGTCACTATAGGTCCGTGAACTAGCCAGGCACCGACCGCCATAAGTACAGAAAGTATAGCAAGAACTACAGGGCTCCAGATCCTTGAATAAAATACGGAGGCTACCCTTCCCCACGAATATCTAGTTATCGCGTATCTCCTGGCGGCCATCATAAAGCCTCCAGGATCTGCTTGTCTTGGACAGGATTTCGTACATTCTCCGCAGTAATAGCAGCTCCAGAGCTCCGTTGATCCCAGAAGCTTGTCCTCGAGCCCCAACAGGGCATACCTTATTATCCTTCTTGGGAACTCACCATTTTCTGTTGAAAGAGGACAGATCGCAGTACAAACCCCGCAACTAAAACAAGCATTTACATCAAAGGCGCCGTAATTCTTTATTACATCAAGAAGAGTGGGCTTTACCTTAACCATCTCAATTCACCTCTTAAGTTTATATTTAAAATATCCTTCATCGGTCTTACCCACCTCCTCAACAAGCCCATGTCTGTAGAAAGTCATTAGATACCAGAAGACTGTCGTAGTGTCAAGTCCAGTCTCTTTAGCTATCTCCGGAACAGTCTTTGCCTCATCCTTTATTGCCTTAAATATCTTGTTCTTTATCTCGTTCTGCTTTTTAAGAGTCTCGATAAGTTCTTTAGAGGGCTTAAGGCCCAGCCTGTCCCTAAGAATGTGAACAGTAAGCTTCCTCTTCCTTGTACCTTTGGCTCCCATTTTCTCACCCCTTCGCGGCAGCTTTTATCATGTCCTCTATTTGCTCGTTGGTAAGGCCCCTGATCTGTATGGCCCCAGTAGGACAAACTGCCACACATGCCCCGCAGCCTTTACAAAGAGCAGGATTTACCCATGCTCTTTTTCCAATCCCTTCATACTCTTTTATGCTAATAGCGCCATAGGGGCACTCTGCCATGCAGTTTTTAGAAAGCTCACACTTCTTAGGATCTACGAAAGCTACGAATGGTTCCAACTCTATAAAACCTTTGAGCACTATTCCAGCAGCTTTAGCTGCAGCTGCAGAGGCTGATAACAACGACTCCCTTGAATCCTTAGGGCCTTGAGCAGTTCCGGCTATCAGAAAGCCCGCCAGAGTAGTCTCTACAGGCCTTAGCTTGGGATGAACCTCTTGATAGAAGCCTCCCCTTCCCACAGGTAATTTGAGAATTTCATTTAGTTTCTCATTCTCGTTAGGTTCCATACCAGTAACAAGAACCACGAGGTCAACGGGTATTTCGAGCTCTATCCTCTCCGTAAGCAGGTCCCTAACTTTTACTATAAGTTTGTTACCATCCTTATAGACCTTCGGCGGATCGTCCTCACTGTATTTTATAAATATCGCTCCCAATCTTGAGGCTTTCTCATACATTAGCTCATTCTTTCCATAAGTCCTAATATCCCTATAGATATGGTATTGTTTAATCCCAGGATATTTTTCAAATAGCCTTATCGCTGTAAACATAGTCGCATTGCAGCAGTATCTTGAACAATAAGTATTTACTCTCTCGCCATTACCTTTAGGTTTCTGCCTGCTTCCGACGCAATATATAAATGCTATGCTTTTAACCTCCTTTCCATTAATAGTTAATTTATTTCCATTGCTTTCCCTTAAGATCCCCATCAGCTGGGGCAACGTTATTACTTCTCCGTAAACTTTGTAGCCAAACTCACCCTTCTTCGGTTCATAAGGTTTGAAACCTGTTGCAGTAATTATAGAGCCTACCTTTAGTTTTATTATTTGATCCTTCTGAGAGAAATCTATGCTGTCCTTACATATTTCAAGACACTTCATGCATTTAGTACATGCATTCATATCTATTGCTGGAACTTCAGGGTAGGCCCCTGGATAAGGAGGCGGAATTATGGCAGTCCTTTCCCTCGTTCCATAGTAGTGTTCGTCAGGAATCCTAATCGGGCATGCCTTTATGGCCTCCTCAAGCCTTTCGCACTTCTTTTTAAAGTATCTGGGCCTTACCCTTATTGTAACTTCAAAGTTTCCTATAAAGCCTTTGACTGATTCAACTTCAGCATTTGTATATATCACAACATTGTCTCTCTTTCTAAGCTCTCTTATCAGGGCAGAAACTATTTCCCAACCCTTTCTTCCATAGGGATATATTTCTCCTAATCTAGCTAGATGTCCTCCAAGGAAGGGCTGTCTCTCAACTATAAACACGTTAATACCCATCCTTGACAAATCTAGCGCTGCTTTTAGTCCAGAGATCCCTCCTCCTATGATGAGAACAGAAGGTGTGGCGCTAACCCTTATCTTCTCCAACGGCTCTGCATGCCTTAAGTAAGCTATGGCCATCTTGACATGCCTTATAGCCTTTCTAGTCGCCTCCTCAGGATCATCTCCATGAGCCCAGCTTGACTGCTCCCTAATGTTGGCATGATAGTATAGATACGGGTTTAACCCTGCCCTAGCCACAACGTTGCGAAACGTAAGTTCGTGTAATTTCGGTGAACATGATGCAACGACAACGGCATCCAGTTTATATTTCTTTATGTCATCTATTATCATCTTTTGTCCTGCTTCAGAACACATGAACATGAAGTGTCTTGCAACGACAACCCCAGGCTCATCTTTGACAGCCTCAACTACCTTTTCAACATTAACCACATCAGATATGTTACCTCCACACCAACATACATACACTCCTATCCTACGCTCTTTACCTCCCATTAACCCCTCACCTCCTTGAGATAGGCGGCCACATGGGCAGCGGCCGCAGCAGCCTCAACAACGGTATCAGGAATGTCTTTGGGACCAACTATACACCCAGCAGCAAAAACTCCAGGAATGCTAGTTTCCACAGGGTTCGTGTTCTCATCCTTGGGTTTAATCCAACCATACTCGTCAAGTTCCAGTTTAACGTTCTTAAAGGCCTTGGCTATGTCTGGGTTTGGAAGAAGGCCTACGGAAAGGACAACCAAATCGTGAACGGCCTTTTTAAGCCTCCCTCCGTTTTCAATATCCTCATAGTATACAACAACATCCCCATTTTCTGCAGGCTCTATCTTGGCAACCCTACCCTTTATAAAAATGACACCCATGTCCTTTGCCTGCTGATAGAACTCCTCGAAACCCTTCCCGAACGCCCTGATATCCATGTAATAGATCGTTATGTCTGCTAAAGGCAGAGCTCCCATAAGTAGCTGGGCCTGTTTTATGGAATACATACAACATACTTGAGAACATAGAGGATTGCCCACAGTTCTATCCCTGGATCCGGCACAGAGCACGAAGGCTATGTTCATGGGTTCCTTTCCATCAAAAGGCCTTAGAACAGCGTTATAAGGTCTTGTTGGAGCTAATAGTCTGTCCATTTGCATAGATGTTATAACATTAGCTAACTTTCCGAACATATACTCTTTCTTCCTACCTATAGGGAAAAGCTTATATCCTGTCGCAATTATTATTGCTCCGACCTTGACCTTAATTATTTTCGGTTTTTGAAGGAAGTTTATTGCTCCGACGGGACAGGCTATTTCACATTGTCCACAGAATATACAGTGGTCTATGTCTATAACAGCTATTTTAGGAACGGCAGTGTCAAATGGTATGTATGCCGCCTTTCTTCCTCTTAAACCAAAATCATACTCTTTGGGTACAATGACGGGACAGGCGCTTTCACATTGCGCACAACCTGTACATAAAGATTCTTCGACAAATCTAGGCTTCTTTAAGATCTTTACTCTAAAGTCCCCCTCTCCTCTCTTTTCTATCTCTTTAACCTCAGAGTACGTCATTAGAGTAATGTTAGGATGATGAGCAACAGCGGCCATTCTAGGGGTTGAAATGCAGCTTGCACAGTCAAGCGTTGGAAAGACCTTGCTCAGAAGGAACATGTGACCTCCAATGCTGGGCTCCTTCTCAACAAGAAGAACCTTGAAGCCCATCTCAGCAAGGTCAAGGGCTGCCTCCTCGCCAGCTATTCCGCCTCCTATAATTAATACGTCGTACTCTTTCTCATTCTTTTCTTCGACAGCGCTAGCCAAGATCTTCTCCATGATTTCTCCCATTTTACACCTCCCCCTTCCTTACTGGGCCTAGCTTCTTGAGGGTCTCGTAGAAGTTCTTCATGTGATTAACAAAGGGCTCGGCACAGACGGAACAGATGGCCGCCATCTTTATTCTTTCAGGTCTAAAACCGTTCTTCTTGACAAGCTCCAGGGCCTGATCTATTCTACGAGCTGTTCTTTCTGTACAATCTCTGAGGTAAGGGCAGTCAGTACCGTCGGCGGCCACAAAAACTCCATCAAAGCCACTCTCCAAGGCTAAGAGTATCCACTCAGGCCTTATCATGGATGAGCAGGGCAACCTTATGATGGATGTGGTCGCAGGATAATGCATGTGAAGAAGTCCAGCATAATCTATTCCAACGTCTGAGATGAGGTTTGTTGAAAACACTAAAATTTTTGGCTTAAAACCTCTCTTTTCACTCAACATTAAGCACCTCTAAAAATAAAAAGGATATGAGATGAGGATGTGTGATCACTTCTTCCTTCTAACGAATATCCTCCAATATCCGGGCTCTTCAATAACTCCCAAAAACTCATGACCAACTTTTTTAGCCCATATAGGCAGGTCTCTTTTTGTTCCGGGGTCAGATGAAAGGACCTCTAGTATGCCGCCAACTGGGACTTCTGAGATAGCCCTTTTTGCAGCCAGAAGGGGGCCTGGACATGAGGTCCCTCTAGCATCTACAACTTTATCCGGTTTTAATTTCCTAAGCTCCTCTTCAGACATACTCATCTCAACCACCTCAGATGAAGAGGTTTATCTTAGCATCACTCATCTTCTCTATCCACTCGCCCGCCCCTATGATCTCATCAACAAACTCCAGATCTTCCTTCTTGACATTCCAGATGCTTGCTGCCGCAGAACATGCATAGATCTTGACTCTTCCAGTTTCCTTTGCCTCCCTTAACATCTCATACCAAGGAGGTATTTTCAATTCCTTAAGTCTTGATGCTACCTTCTCTCCAAGCTCGTTAAATTCGCTTAGATTCATGTTCTGCTTAATCACATCCTTCTTAAACGCATAGACTCCCCAGAGCTGAAGAAATATCTCAACCTCCATATCCATAGACACAGCAGCGCTAGTTAGAACGGCCATTCCTATCAATCTATCAATACTTCCAGACATAACCGTTATGCACATTTTCTCGGCCAAATTACCTTCACCAATATTTTTATTAAAATTCAATATATTTAAATATTAAATTTCAAAAAAATATTACAGGTTTATTTTAAAGAAATATTATTTTTCTTTTTAAAAAATAAAATAATTATACAAAATATTGAAGCTAGGTCCAGCTTTTTATTGACGCTTAAGGGATGATGTAGGAAAGAGTTAGTTGAACTTAAAGAAGGTGACTTCCCCCATCAATAGGTATTAACGTACCAGTTATGTAAGATGCCCTCTCTGAGGCCAGGAAAGCAACTAGAGCAGCAAGTTCTTCAGGCAAACCAACCCTTTCCATGGGAGACCTTGCTATCTTGTTTATTGCCTCCTCTAATGAGATTCCTTCTCTTTCAGCAATATCTTTGGCAAGATTCTTAACTCTGTCTGTTAAGATAGTACCAGGAAGGACAGCATTAACAGTAATGTTATAGGGAGCAAGCTCAACGGCAAGAGTTCTCGTCAGACCTACTATGGGCATCCTCATTATGTTACTTAGTGCAAGCCTGTTTAATGGTTTCAGTAATGATACGGATCCGATGAATATTATTCTTCCCCATCTCTTTCTTATCATAAACTTAGAGGCCCCTCTTGACACCTCTACAGCGCTAAGAGCGAGGAGCTTACATGCATACTCAAAGTCATCTATAGATAGCTCAAGGAAATTTCCTGGAGGAGGACCACCAGTACTATAAACTAAAACGTCGAGCGTTCCTATGTTCTCTTCAATCCACTTGAACATGCTCTTAATGCTGTTTAAATCAGTAAGGTCTACTTTGTGCCATAAAGCCTCAGAACCAGTTTCCTCCCTTATTTTTGCACTGGCTCTTCTTAGCTCCTCTTCATTTCTGGCGGATAAGATCACGCTTGCACCTTCCTTGGCCAACTCCAGAGCAGAGGCAAATCCCAGACCCTTGCTTGAGGCGGTGATCAGGGCAACTTTTCCTTTAAGGCCCAAGTCCAACGTTTACACCTGCTTTAATCATTAATTCAAAGTTTCAGAACATTTATATTAAAAATGACTCGGTCCGCTGAAAGGTCATCATTCATCAGTTACTGGCGGTATCCTCACGCCTCAGAACATTAGTTTATCTTCTAAATTTTAAAATGTAATGTGTTGGCTTCTTCAAGGCGTAAAGGGCAGCCTCCCTTAGCTCCTCTGAGGCAGTTGGATGGGGATGTATTGTTTCAACAAGATCCTCTAGCTTCAATTTCAGTTTCACAGCTAGTGAAGCCTCAGCAATCAATTCAGATGCAGAGGGTCCTGCTATATGTACTCCCAATATTCTTTTTGACGTCCTTTCATATACTATCTTCACAAAGCCATCGATGACGTTCTCTATTCTAGACCTTGCAAGACCTCCTGTAGGGAACTTAGCTTCCTCAGCGTCAAAACCTTTGGCTCTTGCCTCATCAAGCGTCATTCCCACAGAGGCGATTTCCGGCTCAGTAAAGGTGACTTGAGGAACAGGGACTTCCTTAAAACTCCTTGAAGCTCCAAGGGCGTTTTCAGCGGCTATCTCCGCCTGAACCATGGCCTTGTGTGCCAAGAGAGGAGGGCCGCTTATATCACCCGTTGCATACACGTTAGGATTTGAGGACCTCAGATGCTCATCTACAACGATATAACCCCTCTTATCAACTTCAACGTTCATGTACTCTAAGCCTTTGGGGAGCCTAGGCCTTCTACCCACAGCTATTAGGACTAGATCTGCAGGGAGTTCCTCCTCACCAGCCTTAACTATTACTCCGGTTCCGCTTCTTTTTATTTCCTTCACAGGGGTTCTTAGCTTAACCCTCACCCCTGACCTTCTGAGGGTCCTTAAGGCGTATCTTGAAAGATCTCTGTCGAGCATGTAGAGTAACCTGTCCAACATCTCCACTATCGTAACCTCAACGCCAAGGGAAGACATTATATATGCAAACTCTACACCGACATAACCTCCACCAACTATTATCATGCTCGAAGGCTTTTTCCTCAAATTCAATAGCGTTCTGTTGTTGTGAACATATTCGCCGTCAAAGGCAATTCCGGGAAGGCTTGAGGGGTCAGTGCCTGTAGCAACTATGTACTTCTTGCCTACTATTTTGGTTCCATTGCTAAGAACGACGTTTCCCTCCTTATCGAATGAAGCCTTTCCTTTAAAGACCTCAACATTGTATCCCTTTAGGAGGGTGTTGACGCCCGAGGAGACCTCCTCAGCCACCCTCCTTGCCCTTTCGAAGGACTCAACAAAGATTTCGATGTCCTTCACATCCTTTATTTCTCTAAGCCTTTTAAGTGTTAGGGCCGAGAGAGCTAAGGCCTTTGTGGGGACACAGCCATAGTTTGTACACTCCCCTCCCAGTTTATCAAACTCTACAAGCGCCACAGAAGCTCCAAGCTGTGAGGCCCTGATCGCAGCAGGATATCCTCCAGGGCCCCCACCAATAACCACAAGATCGAACTTTTCGGTCAAAGTTCATTCCCTCAGAACTTTTTATAATTCAAAATAATTTAATTTCAGTCTAATATTTAAAGTATTATCTAAAATTAAAACTGGAAATTAAATTTATTTACTTTTTCTATAAATCGATTTGATTGAATGATGAATATCACGACCACCGAAGTCATGTGGAGGTGGCGGCTGGCTGACTTTTTAGCCTTAAAACACTGAAGTATTTAGCTGAGAGGAAGGACAGGGTTGTCTTTGCTAGATGAAGGGTGGAGGTTTTTAAGGAGCCTTTCACCAATGACAGCATGGAAACTCTTGCACTCAACGCCTACATGGATCCTTGATTTAATAGCCGAGAGGGAGGAGAGGGAACCTGACAGTCCAGCCTTAAGCATTGAGGT
>JALWOJ010000069.1 GCA_026995555.1 Acidilobaceae archaeon
GTTCACAGATGGTACGAGTATTTAGAAGACTTTCCACCACGCCTAATGTGGCGATACTTAAACGTGTTCAAAGCGACGAGAAATAGTATAGTTCTAGACCGTGTAAGAAGAAGCACACTTCACAGCACGCCTTTAAGAGAAGAAATCCTTATACTTGAGAAAAAATAGCCTCGTTCAGTCAAGTATTTATGTTTTTCTGCGAAAATTTTTCTTTCAACTCTAGTCACACATCTTAAAGTTCGTAGTTCCAGCCACAGTTAAAGTATAAATACTTATGCATTCAAACTAACTAATCAGAACATAAGAAATAGTTCAAAATTAGCAAGACTAAGAGTAGGTTTGGTGAGCTTCGCCCTTACAGGGAAGGCTGGTTCAAAATTAGCAAGACTAAGAGTACTGATTATCTCCTGCATAGAGGGCCGCCCTCAAGTTCAAAATTAGCAAGACTAAGAATCTCAAGTTTATCTACGAGGTTTCCCGTTTAAAACTAGTAGAACTAAGAGGTGGAGAACTAGGAGGAAAGGTTGAGGGTTTCACTCACATCGTCCGTGTTCCTAATTAGTTCTTTTACTTGCCTTATTCTTTTCAGAATTATGTCGGCATCTGCTCCCGTGTATTCTTTTAGAACATACCTCTCAACTATATCTAGGTGAGGCTCCACTCGCACCGCTAGCTGTGGACTATTCTCCTTTAGGTCCCGGTAAATTACCGTGAACCATTTCAGGTTAACATGTGGTAGTGATACTGCAACATCGTAAGCATCGTTATCCTCTCTGAAAGACCTTCTAGTCAGCTTAGCTAGAAGGGCGTGTTCAAGCGTCAGCTTCCTCTTTCTAAGTACTGGAGCTAAGTTCCACACCATTCTACCCTCCTCCTTGAACCCATCGACCATTATGTCGACTTTAATGTCTTCCATGGGGTGTCTAAGCCGGTAGTCTGCGTGTACACCTCCTCTTCTCTCTAGTAATAATCCGATGCCGTATCGGAGGGACGCTACGAGAGGAGACGCATGTTCCCTTGCAACAACAACGTCTATATCGTGGGTTATTCGGGAATGTGTTGGGACCATCGAGTGTATTTTGGCTGCCCCCACCAAGTCAGCCCGGAACTCTCCCTCGTTAATTATGGTTTCAATAGTACTAGCGACTTGATATACGGGAGCATCGTGTTTCTCCTCACCCTTTAGAAGCTTTTCAGCTTCACTTTCTGTTAGCGGTTTCACTACACGATAGTAGAGACTCATCCCGTGTCTAACAGGTTCAATATAACCTTTATCTACGAGGAGTTTGAGGTATCTTTGAACGGTTCTATCAGAGACTCCGAGGACTTCTGAAATCTTTCTACTGCTACCCCTGCCGCCGAGGATTCTTACTGCTGAATATACTTCGAGGAGTTTTCTCAATTTATCGTTCA
>JALWOJ010000070.1 GCA_026995555.1 Acidilobaceae archaeon
ACGATATACAAGCGCAAGACCATTTAGACGGACTCATAGGCGACTTAGCGTATGAAAAGAAGCTGCTTACTCCTGCAAAAGCAGAGAAGGTAATTAAGAAGCTAGGCCTCAGTCCAGAAGCGTGTCTTCAGGGGTATATCTATAAACCTGATAACGGGTACTCTATTGCACCTGAGAGCGATAGACGCAAAGCGGTTAGCGTATCAACCGCACAAGTAGATTTTATTAACGAAGACTTTTTAGACTAGGAGAAAATTATGAAAAAAGTTATTACACCAAAAGCACGTTTATCATTCCCAAAACTATTTACACCAGACGACTACGGCAAGTACCGTGCGACTCTTCTTATTCCAAAAACTGAGGATATTTCTCAGCTTAAGAAGATGCTTAACGAAGCTGTAAAAGAGAAGTGGCCGGATGCTAACAAACGACCACCAGCGCTCGTTAACCCTATTAAGGACGGGGATACTGACGTTATGCAAGACGGTACCCTTCGATGCGATAAGTACCCTGAGATGAAAGGGCACTGGGTTATTAATTGTATGAGTAAGCAGCGCCCAGGAGTTGTAGATCAGCAAGTTCAACCTATTATGGAAGAAGGAGAGATCTACGCCGGTTGCTTTGTAAGAGCTTCTCTTACTTGCTTTACTTACGCGCCTACTAAGCAGAACCCTCAAAGCCGAGCTGGAGCTGGGTTCGGGCTTCAGAACATCCAAAAGCTTGCCGATGGAGATGCTTTCTCAGGAAGATCAAGAGCTGAAGACGACTTCGCTCCTGTGGATACTGGAAGCGCAACGCCTAGTGATGGGGTTACTGCTGCTTCTGAAGACGATATGTTCGCTTAATTTTATACGGCCTCATAGTTTTTATGGGGCCGTTCTTTTTGTAGGGTAAATTTTAGGTAAAGTAGAGGTAAATTATGTATAGTGGTTTTTTTAAATTGGTGGCGATATGCTTTGCAGCTGGGTTGCTAGGATCCTTTGTAGGGTACTTAGTTTTTATGCGAAAGTTTATGAAGATTGATAAGGTCTTAGAGAATAACGAGAGGCTTTTAGCTAACGCCAAGTCAAGAGCAAAAGTCAATGCCATCAAACAAGGTAGAAGGGTAAAGGGAAGAAAGTGTTAACCTTAGACTTTGAAACAAGAAGTAAGGTTGATCTTATCAAGTGTGGGATGTATGTCTATGCTGAGGATCCGAGCACTGACGTTATGTGTCTTGCGATAAAAGGGCTTGGCAATAACTATCTATGGGTTCCTGAAAAGTTTAGGCACCACCTAACGAGAGACTTCCTTCTAATATCAGACGCTACCTTAGCTGAGCTTGTTAGAAACACTGACGTCGAAGCGCATAACGCTGGCTTTGAAAGAGTTATATGGCATCATATAATGCACAAGCGATATGGC
>JALWOJ010000071.1 GCA_026995555.1 Acidilobaceae archaeon
CTTTTAATGTGTGCCGTTTTTGCCGGGTCCTCTTCTTTTGCTGTTAAGTTAAGTGAAACTAATATTGACTTTGGTATTCAGTATCGTGTTATGTATAACAACTCAAACATAGCTTCAAAAAAGCAATACGACTTTTTCAGACAGAGACTCAGACTTAATTTAGATGTCCACACTGAAGAAAGCGTCGGAGGGTTTATTCAAATTGAATACAGAGGTGGTTGGGGCGGTTCATCTCCCGAATACAGCGACCCCAGAGGAGTATACGCAATAAACGCTTTTAACAGACTTCAAGCAAGGGGAATAAGATATGGATATCTTTACTTCCCCGTAGGACCTGGCAAAGTTATGGCGGGTATTCTTCCGGCAAACGACCAAGTGGACCAAATGTTATTTTCCGCGGACTGGGACCTCAATGTAGGAGGAATTGCCTATGCAGGGAACGCAGGAAACTTTAACTGGAGAGCAGCATACGTAAGACTTGTTGAAGGACAAGCACTGATAAACAACTCTAAGATAAATAAGGATGAAGACGAGCACTTCATTGTCCTTGATTTGAATACAAAAGTCGGGGCTATTGATACAGGTTTTCACTGGTATGGTGCTTACGGAAAGGTATGCCTTCCCGGAGAAAATCAAGAATGTGTAGATAGTGATAACAACCCTGCAAACGATGCACCCGCCTCAAAACTAAACCAAACGTGGCTCGGAATACATGCAACGACGAAACTCGGTATGGTAAACCTTCATGGTGTAGTCCTTTACAATACGGGTAAAATAGGAGATACTAAAAACGATGGATTTTTAGTAAGGATAGAACCTTCCTTTAAGATAGGAAAAGTAGGCGTAAGTTTTCTTGGTGTTTATTCCAGCGGAAAAAAGGAGGGACGTTCAAAAAGGGGATTTTTAACCGTTCACAATATCCTCGGAACGGGAGGTTATTGGGCTTACACCTACCTATTTACTCCTCACGGACCTTCGGATGTTAACGACTTTGGTTTAGAACCAGGAAACAAAGGATACGGTCTTATTACTTTGCAGGCAAAGGTTGACATTCCTATAACGGAAAAGGTTTCTTTCCAAGGTGTTGCGGGATGGTTCAGGTCGGCGAAAGATATGCCGGCAGATAACAACACCACATCAAAGGATTTAGGAACGGAACTCGGCGCTCAGCTTAAAGTAAACGTAGGAAAACACATGAACCTTGAATTCGGAGGTGCGGTAGCAAGCTTAGGAAAGGCAGCAAAGCATAATTATCAAGGAAATGACAACTCTTCCGTAAATGAAATATTTGCAAGACTTCAACTTGAGTTTTAAGCCCCCGCTAAGGGCGGTCCTCTTTTTACTATTTCTCTAAACCGTAAAGCTTAAGCTTAGAGTTTAAAGTATTTCTTGAAATGTTTA
>JALWOJ010000072.1 GCA_026995555.1 Acidilobaceae archaeon
TAGTTAAAATCAATTGAAAGATTTCTAAAGGCCCATGAGGTTTAGCTGGAAGGAGGCACAGAAAATTTCATATAATAGTAGAGGTATTCTTCTATATGAAAATTTTGCCCCCGGAAATAATTATGTTTCAGAGTAGCGCTTCTATTGAATCTGTGCAGTCCGGGATATCGGAGCCCCTCTGAGAGGCCCAGTTAAGTTAAGTGGGCCTTAACTCAACTTGGACCATTAGATCGGTAGAGTTATCGTAGAGTTAAGTCCGAGTGGTTGAAAATAGGTTAAATAGATTTTAGACATGCTCTACCATTTAATTAATAGCGGGGATTGCAGGGCTTAATTTTTGATGATCGAAAATATTTCAAAGATTCTAGAAAGTTACAGGGGATTCTTGATCCACTCAACTATTTCGCTAGGATTAGGATGAGACCTTGCTTCAAATTTGTACTTTAGATACAGTTCTCCGTGCTTTTTACATACATGAACTATTTCTCGTGAAAGGCCGCTATGAGCAAAGAAGTTCCTCTTGACATCGCCCCTCTTCTTGTAGCCCTCCTCTCTTCCCGTTTTGGGCTCTTCAAGAACTTCAGACAGAAGCCTGCACTTCCCCTCATCAAGTTTATCTGATCCGCTTTCCACTATCTCGTTTAAATCCCTCTCAAGCATCCTTCTGTTGAGTGCTAAATCTCTGGAGGCAGTGTCATATTTACTATAAATGTTACTGATAAAGTCTTTCTTCAGCTTATCAATGCTAACTCCAAGCTCTTTATCCACATCCCTAGAAAGCTTTCTCTGTAACCTCAAAAGAGCCATTGTTTCGATCAGGGCCAGTATCGAGTACAAAGTCTCTCTTCTGTTCACCCCTCTGTAAGAAACTGTTACGCTATTTTTGTCATTCTTAATTATCTTGTTACTCCAGCCATAAGCTTCTATGTATTCGATCAAATCATCCATAGCGCTTTTGACTTCGTCCTCCTTAGGCCAGATACCTATATCCTCAAGCAATATCTTGTTCCCGTAATATAAAGCCAGAGGAAGGTTATGCCTTATTGTGTTATGCAAATAAAGGCCTACGTTCAAGTAAACCTTTATGTTTTTAAAGATCTGTGAACCTCTTTTTATCGCCTCTAGCTCCTTTTCGTTTCCTTCTTGAACTTTAAACTTAACAAACCTCTTGGGATTTATCTTCTTAATTTCATCATAGTCTAATGGAAAGTCGAAGAAAACCCTCGCTCTCACTGGCTCAGTTATTAAATAATACGGACCCTTAATTAGCTTACTTACTATTGGTGGTGAGAAAGACTTCTTTATCTTAATAGCCATGAAGGGTTCTCCCATTAGGAGCTTATCAAAATTAAATAGGTCCTGGGCCACGCTCAGCGATCTTAAAGCCTTTAAGGCTGCTGTAGCATAAAGGTTGTGACCCGTCGAGAGGTCAAATACTAACTCTTTACACTCCTTGAAGAGCACGTTATCCAAGAGAATCCTAAATATTTTGAGTTCTATGTCTCCGTGATCTATTCCTTCAAAGTTTAAGAACTTGTCATGTAAAAAAGGATATTTTCCTAGAGAAGGTATAAGCTCTATCACAAAGTTTTCTAGGTCCAATAAGTTCTCCATCCTCTCCGAAAAGATCTTTATGACCTCAATGGGCCTGTTTAAGAGGTCTACAAGCTCTGAGGAAGTTATGCCAAGGGAGGCCACAAGACTCTCTGGGACTAATATCACAAAGAGACAATTCTTGTCCAGTAGCTTGCAAAGTGCAGAGCCTGAAAGTTTGGCCTCGCGACATTTGCTGTCAATACAGAATGAAACCTTTTCGTAGCTTAGCCCTCCAAGGATCTGAAAAACACAGACTTTTGGCCTTTCTTGCAGAGAGGATCACCTCAACACTGGCGTACCTTGTAACTTTTCTTGGCATCAAAGGCTAAAAAAGACGCTAGATAGATACAATCTCAATAAGGTGAGGAAAGCTTGCCTCTCTACGTCTTTATGAGACACGGAAAAGCTGTGAGGCTTTCAGAGGCTGGCAGTGATGAAGAGAGATGGCTGACCAAAGAAGGTAAGAACGACGTTAAGCTTGTCTCAGCATTAATTCCATTCAGGCCGAAGATGATTTATACGAGCCCTTTAAGAAGGGCCAGAGAGACTGCAGAAATAGTTTCAGAGAGTATTGGAGGTAAAGTAAAGGTGTTGGATGAGCTGAGACCTGGGGTAGCGACCTGTGAAAGCATAAAAGGTCTTATAGAAGAGGGTGAGAGCGTAATAATAGGTCATGCTCCTAGCATCGAATTGATAGTTTCCTGCATAATAGGTGGTGGATCAATAAAAATACAAGCTGGAGGGTTTGCCTTAGTTGAAACGGAGGAAATAGAAAGAGGTATAGGAACGCTGCTTGAGCTTGTTTCGCCTAGAGTTACCAAAATTCTGAAAAGATAAAGTTGAACGACTAATGCTTTACTAAGATCTCATAGCCTTATTTAATACAAATTCTTTCTACAAGGTAATTTATTAACTCTACCTCAATACCACTTTACATGTGACCTTTCTTTAACGAGAATTTGATGGAGGATAGAAACTTGACGAAAAAGAGAAGCGTGATAAGGCAACAGATAAACAAGGTTAGGTATTCAAAAAATCCCGAAAAATATGTTATAGTTTACATAGATAGAGACCAATATGGAAATCAGAGGCTGTCATCTCTAGATTTGACCAGAGTTATAGGAGTGACGGAGTGGGCAATATTCTTAGATGACTATGATACGGTAATACCTCTCCATAGAGTAGTTGAAATAAGGGACAAAGAGGGCAGGCTAGTTTGGAGAAGAGGAAGTAATACTCAAGAAAAGTGAGTGTCTCGGAAAGTTCGTAAAACTATCGGAGCTATGTGCCAAGCACTTATATACCCCACTTTTCCCATCGAAGTATTAAATCAGGATTTTTTGTAATAGTAGCCCTTAGTGTAAATGTTATTTGGTGTGGATAGTGAAAGCACGCTTAGCACAGTTGTTAAAAAGAATAATAGTGAGTGGAAAGAACGAGGAGTTCGAAGGCGAGAAAGTCGGAACGAGATATTCGATCCATAGAATCTCTAGCATTGAAAATCTTGATAAAGGAAGTAATCTAGTGGAACACGGATCGTCTAAACTCTTTCCGAGACCTAAGGTTCACACCAAGGGACTCATTCAATCTACATTAGAGGGGCAGGTGGAAATAGTAATAAATGGGAAGGGTTGTTGTGAAAAACTTCCCGAGTCCTTTCTAGATGATGTTAAGAAAGAGAGGATATGGCTTGTTCCTAAAAGAGGTCAGCTTGAGCGACTAATTGAAAAAAGTATTATAGAAGATGGTCTTTGGACCATGGAATTGTCGAGCGACGTATGGCTTGCTAGGATAATCGTAAAGGATGGGATCATAATTGGGGCAAAAATGGAAATGGGCTCAGCTGTTTATAGAGGAAAGGCTGCAGTCACAATGATAGACAGCCTTTCAGGCCCTGCTAACTTAAGAATAGCCAGGCTAAGGGGTCCACTAATGGATAAAGATCCTCTAGTAAATTACTTCTTTGGAAAGAGATTCAAAGGTGTCTTCAAGGAAATAGCTCAATTGAGAGGTGATGTAATAAAGCTTTTGAACTTATCATACAAGGCCATTATAGAAACTAATATGGAAAAGCTTTGTGAAGAACTGTCAAAACTTCAAGTTGCCTTTGAGAAGCTATCCAAAGTTGAAGAAAAAGTTTTAGAAAGAGGTTCAAATGATAGGGTGCCCTTGTCTGGACATAGATTTGAACATGCTCTGATCCTTAAGGGGCTCTCTAGCTTAAGGGACATGGCCTGTATAGAAGGTTCCGACTTAGAATCGATTCTGGTAAAATTCTTCAAACTGGTGGACGAGATAAAAGTTCACTTCTCCCAGAGGGACGTCGAAGTTTATAGAACAATATGATTTAAAACATTAAAGACGTCTGTACAAAAAGTTATATAAGTATAGTTTAAATCCATAAAACTTAGATGAACGTTGGAGAGTGCGAAACCTTTAAAGAATCTCACCATTGAGATGATTCTGAGCTCAATAAGAACTATCGTTGAGTCTTGCATAACCTTAGACCTTGATTGTAGAGATCCCCCAGCATCAACCACAAGTCTTCTTAAAAGCCTAGGATACAATCCTTACCAAATTAAGAGGTTTTGGGAGGATATAGAGAGAGTTAACCATAGAGTTTTAGTTCTTTACAAGTTCGGCTCCTCAGAGTTTGGCCTTAAGTTTATTATTGATGAAGGGCCTATATACGAGGTCGTGGTCAAAGATAAGATAGTTCCCCTGGATGAAAACGACGCTAAGAAAATTGAAACGTACCTTTTTGCGCCAAAGGGACGAAGGCTGTTCCTAAGACTTAGCGGAGGCTCAGGAGGCTATATAGACATAAATTTGATCAGGATACTTCTCCTCGTCGAGAGAAGCTCTCCCGGAGTACTTTCTAGTTTAATTAACTCAATAGATGAATACCTCAAGTTTGGTCGATCTGAGAAACTGAAGGAGATGACTCTTCAGATGTTTCATAACTTTAAAGATATCCTCTCTCTTGTTCTTCCGGCTATCCCAGATAATTTAGAACTTCTACTAAGACTAATTCCTCTCCTGAGAAAACTATCTTAGAAGTTAATTGAAAATTTATCTTCATTCTGTAATTGAAGCCTTTCATGAATAATGAAGCCGTTAATCTAAAATCTTTAACATAATGTTATGAATTATTCAGAGTATGGAATGAGGAGGCGGAATTCTTGAAAGTTTTGCTATCGATACCACCCGGAGTGCACAGGCTGGAAATATATAGAGTTGCTGGAATGAAGGCTCCTCCCTTGGGCATTGCCTGGATAGCTGCTGTTCTTGAAAAGGCCGGACATAAAGTGAAGATAATAGACTCTCCAACCCTTGAAATGGAGGTTGAAGACTGGTTCAATGAGGTCAAGTCCTGGAAACCCGATATAGTGGGTTTATCTATGCTAACACCAACTGCTCCTAAAGGATATCTTGCAGCGAAGAGGCTCAAGGAGGAGATGCCAGACGTTCCTGTAATAGCTGGAGGTCCTCATCCAACATTTATGTATAAGGAGGCTTTAGAAAATGGCATTGATGTCGTCGTTATGGGCGAAGGAGAATATACTACCTTGGAGCTTGTCAATACTATTGAAAAGGAGGGTCTTAATCCCGATTCCCTTCTTAAAATAAAGGGTTTGGCCTTCAAGGATCAAAGGGAGGGAAGAATCAGGGTAACCTCGCCGAGACCTCCAATACTTAACCTAGACGAGCTTCCATGGCCTGCCAGGCACCTTTTGCCCATGGAGAAATACACTTTACTAAACAAGCCAATAAAGGTCGCACATGTAATGGCCAGCAGAGGATGTCCTTACGGCTGTGCATATTGCTCTACAAGCTACTTCTGGGGGAGAAGGATAAGATATAGATCTGCTAAAAATGTGGCTGACGAGATCGAATACCTTTACAATAAATATAAGGTGAGATACGTAGTTTTCTCCGATGACGAGCTGGTTATAAATAAGAAGTTTGTCAGAGATTACATTAAAGAGATGAAGGAAAGAGGTCTAGATCTTCCATTTGCTTGCGGAGCTAGGGTAGATCATGTTAACAAGGATTTCATGAAGTTCCTTTATGATAATGGTTGTGTGATAATATATTTTGGCGTTGAATCTGCGAGCCAGGAAACTATTGATAAGATAGGCAAGAAGATCAAGGTTGAACAGGCCATTAACGTTTTCAGGTGGAGAAAGGAATTAGGAGGAGCGGCGATGGGATCCTTTATTTTAGGATTCCCGTGGGAGACAATAGATGACATGAAGAAGACTGTTGATTTTGCAATAAAGCTTGATCCTGATTACGCACAGTTTACAGCCTTAACGCCTTACCCTGGTACCCCTATGTATTCATATGCATTAAAACACAACCTCATAGAGGATTGGAATTGGGAACATTGGACTACAGTTAGGCCCGTCATGAGAGGCTTCCACTTCACTAGGGAGGAGCTTGGAAAAATGATAAAATATGCATACAGGAAGTTCTTCTTGAGGCCTTCATTCCTATGGAGAGAGCTCAAGAGCGGGAAACTCTTCGACTTTGCCAGCGTTTTAGGAAGAGAGATAGCCTCCATGATGAAGGAAGTCGTCGTCAGACCCTTGAGGTGGTGGAGATGATTTTTTATGCTTTTTTCTTACTTTGGAGGTGAGCTTGTATGAGTTCCGAGATGGTTGATAATATTATTGATGAGAATGATAAAAAGAAAAGAAGTGGCATGGGTTCATTTTTAGCAAGTACTAGAATGATATTTGGTAATAAATTAGTTAGATCTATATTGAGATCTGCTACAAAGGAGGTTGAATGCATTGAGGAGGATATAATTAGAAGGACCTCCCTTATTTATTTCATTCTTGGCCAGTTTGCTGGAGAAAGAGTAACAGGATGTCCCATAACTGCCAGGTTCCTTTCCGCAATGATTAGAGGAGTGATTAAACTTGGTATAAAAGCTCTGAAAGGAGATGTTGAGGAAGTCAAAAGGTCCCTTAAGGATCCATCCCTAAGAAGAGCTGTAGCTGTGGTTATGAAGGGCCTTGGCCTTTATGGTGTCACTGTGCCTCAGGAAATGCCAGCTCCATTCCTAATAGTATGGAACTTTACCAATATGTGTAACCTTAAATGTCTTCATTGCTATCAGAGAGCTGATAAGCCCACCCCCGACGAATTAACGCTTGAGGAGAAGCTTCATGTGGTTGATGAGCTGGATAGGGCTGGAGTTGCTATGGTTGCCTTGAGCGGGGGAGAACCCACAATACATCCTCATTTCCATAGAATCATTAATGAAATGGCTAAGAGAGGCATATATGCAGCTGTTGCAACGAATGGATGGGTTTTTGCTGATATTGAGAAGTTAAAGAAGGCAGTTGATCTGGGCCTTAGGTATGTTGAGGTTTCCTTAGACAGCGCCGATCCTAAGAAGCATGACTATTTCAGAGGGGTTCCCGGTGCATGGGAGAGAGCCGTTAAAGCCCTAGAAAACGCAGTTAAGCTTGGCGTAAACCATGCCATGGCAACTACAATAACTAAGCTTAACTATAATGAAATAGAGGACATTCTAGACCTGGCGGAGTCCATAGGGGTTAAGAGAGTTGTGTTCTTCAACTTCGTTCCTGTAGGCAGGGGAAAGGAGAACATGTGGCTTGACCTAACCCCTGACGAGAGGGAGGAAGCCCTGAGAACTATGTACAGGGAGATGAGGAAAAGAAAGGGCATGCAGATAGTAAGTACAGCACCACAATATGCAAGAGTTGTCATGCAACTTAGTGGAGGACAGGAGGTGGCACCAACCCACTTCTACGTTGGCGGTGACAAAATAGTAAAGGCTGTTGCCGAATACGTTGGAGGATGCGGTGCGGGAAGAATATATGCTGCAATTCAGCCAAATGGCGACCTGACACCCTGCGTTTTTCTACCGATAAAGGTCGGTAATCTAAGAGAGAAGAGCTTTAGTGAAATATGGGAAAATTCTCCACTGCTTAGAGATCTCAGAGATAGAAGTAAATTAAAAGGATTTTGTGGAAAATGCCCGTATAAGTATGTCTGTGGAGGATGTAGAGCAAGAGCATATGCCTACTATGGAGATCCTTTAGCACCAGATCCCGGTTGCATCTTGAACAAGGCAGAGTGGGAGAAGTTAGCCTCCCAATATAACATAAAGCTGAAAACCTCTGGGAAATGATTAATATAATTTTTTATTTTTAAAAATAAAAAATTAAATTTATATTTAAGCCTTCTAAAATTTTTAATTATGTTTTTACCAGTTTTTTAGCTAAAAATAATATAAATATTTTCTTTATAAAAAAATTAAAGATAGTGAGGCTTACTGAAACTAATAAACTATATATGTTAAGGTTTTATATTGGTACCCATAAACCTAAAACTTGGCGTTCTAGGTGAAGGAAGCTTGAACAGGCGGGCAGCAATTATAGGCATACTAATAATTTTGCTGCTGATCATGGGTGGAGCCCTCTATGAAATGCCAAAGTACTACAGAGATACAGAGGTGTGGAGCTCAAAGGCTGCAATGCCTTGGGGGGTTATGGTACCTACCTATGCTTACTTCGCCTTGGTGGCAACAGGAACAAGCACCCTCAACGCTATATATACGGTATTTGGTTATGAGGGACCAAATAAAGCTTTCAAGAAGGTTATTAAACATCTGATCTGGTTCTCCTTAATAACTTTGATACCAGCATGGACACCTATTCTCTCAGATCTAGGAAGACTCGATCACTTTATATGGATGATCAAAGGCTTCAACGCATTTTCAAGAATTGCATGGATGGGTGCACTTTACGGTTTCTTCCTAGTAATGATACTAATAGAGCTAATCTTCCATATAAGACTTGATGCCATGGACGAAGAGAGGAAGAAACTGCTCGAAGGGAGCGCCCTGGCTTTAACGATATCCGTTTTAACACTCATAGCAGATCTATCACTTGATGGTAACCTAGGATCTGTCTTTGGAGCTAGCACAGGAGTGCCTGCTTGGTCAGGCGCCTATGCTCCAATACTCTTCGTCGTCCTAGCAATACTTCTAGGTGCAGCTTGGGATACTCTATATCTAATGGGAGTATATGGATTGAGAGGGAAGTTGACAAACGACATAAAGAGGTTTATATCCAAGATATATAGCTACACGATGCTAATAACAATACCGATAATAGGTTTCATACTAAGCTGGGAAGCCATAACATCCTATGATTATCCACCACGTTGGGAGTTCTTCAAAGTATTAACGACCGGGCACTTTGGCGCAGAGTTCTGGGGAATAGTCGTCTTCTTGGGCTTCATAGTGACATACATAATAGCTATAGTTGGTTATGAGTTAAGAAGTCCCTCAGCGACAGCACTAGCTGCACTAATTTTGATTTTTGCTGGTTATACATTCGTTTATGACTTCGTTATTGGAGGGCAGATGGCCAGACTGAGTTTCCATAATCTAGACAACATCAACCCCTACTACATAAGGTTCTGGCCCTACAGCTATCACTGGGGCACACCAGAGCTAGCAGTCTTGACTGGTGGAATAGCACTCTGGCTCTTCCTGCTCATACTTGGTGAGGTACTTCTACCACTTGAGGAGGGTGAGAAGCCTAAGCATCTCTGGATCTTCAGGTAAGGGGTGATTTTATGAGTGACACAATTAAGATTAGTAGAAGAGATTTTCTTAAGATTTTAGGGATCTCTGCATTAGTATTAGGAGTGAGTGGGGCCTCTTACAAGACATTAGAGAAAGTTGAGAAGTACACATTACAGAGTAGTGCAACCAAGAACAAACTTCCAGGAACCCTTAAATACGTGCCAAACATCTGCGGCATGTGCCCTCAAACCTGCAGCATATGGGTCAGAGTGTATAATGGTAGGGCCGAAAGAATCTTTGGTAACCCTTACGGTTTCGCCTTAAACAGGGGCACAATATGTGCTAGAGGTAACATGGGAATTTACAGACTCTACAACCCCGACAGAATTCAAAGGCCTCTAATTAGAGCAGGTGGAGAAAGAGGAACCTGGAACTTTAAGCCGATAGACTGGGGTCAAGCATATACAAAGCTCTTAGAAGCTTTCAGAAGTACAGAACCAAGGAAAGTTCTCTGGCTAACGGGTTGGGTCGCCTGTGATATGTATAGATATTTTGTGGTCCCGTTCTTTAATGTCTTCGGTTTCGTTAACGTCGTTGCACAGCCCTTCGCAACCTGCTTCTTACCAAAGCACTTAGGATGGTCATCGGTAATAGGCGTAGGAAGCCATGAACAAATAATAACTGATTATGACAATGTCAGGTATCTTATAGTCCTTATGAGAAACCAGGCAGGAAGCATATCTATATCGCATGGAAGTAGACTGGGCCAAAATCTTAAGAGAATGAAACTGGTTGTGTTAGATCCCAGATTAAGCGAGACTGCGTCAAAGGCTGACGAGTGGATACCCATAAAGCCTGGAACCGATCTCGCGTTTCTCCTTGCAATGATGAACGTCATACTTAACGAAGGTCTTTACGATAGGGATTACTTAAGGAATTATACCACAGCTCCGATACTAATTGACCCCAACACCCTAGAACCTCTTGAAATAACAAAGCTTGCTAATGGAAAAGTGGACTTTAAAGTGTGGGATCTTGCAAGAAATGCGCCCGTATGGTCTAGACAGGCAATACTTCCAGCCCTAACAGGACAGTTTGAAATTAATGGAAAGACCTACATAACAGGGCTTGAGGCTCTAAAGAGGATCGTCAGCAAATATACCCCTGAGTGGGCAAGTAAAGTTACTGATGTGCCCTCGGATACTATAAGGAGAATTGCCAGAGAGTTCGGCACTACAAGGCCCGCTGCAGTTGATACGGGCTGGCATGGAACTAAGACATACAATGCCTTCCAGACCTGGAGAGCAGCTGCCATACTCAACGCCTTAGTTGGTTCACCTCTAAGAACGGGAGGAATACTTCTTTCCAATGCAGGTATTGAATCGACCCTCCATCCAATGAACTTAGGAGCTCCTCCAACAAGTGACATATATCAGGGAATGTCTAAAGTCAGTTTGAGACTTAGTGACGGAACCTTAATTAAAGGGGTTAGAATAAACCTTGGTAGATCTTACTATCCGATTCTTGACATGATTGAAAAAGAAAAAGGATGGATAATAATGATGATGGGTGCGAACCCAGCTAGGACAATGATGGGGCTTAGAAATGGAAAGTGGTGGATAGATAAGCTCTTTAAGAATCCCAACGTCAAGATGGTCATTGATTATGACATACTTCCTCAGGACAGCACCCTCTACGCTGATCTAATACTGCCTGACTGTACCTACTTAGAGAGGTGGGACAGGATAAGAACTGTTGATTATGTGCCCTATAAGGCTGTGTACACTAGGGTTCCGGTTGTTAAACCTGTATTCGATTGCATGAACTTCATAGACTTCCTTGCAGCGTTGGCTAAGGACCTAGGCAAACCTAAAGAATATGCTGCTGCGCTAGCCAAGGCGATAGGCCTTAGTGAAGACTGTGTACCCTACGTAGTTGAGGCAATGATGGAGAACTCGATAGAGAACCCTGTCTTTGCTAAGAGGCTTCAGGAGATACAGGCAAGGTGTATGGGTATAGACATAAATGAGCTCAGAGAGAAGGGCTTCATAGTTCTGGCTGGTAAGGATGAAGTCCTAAAGGAGAATGCTGAGCTTTTAGAGGAGGGCAAGCTTGCCACTCCATCAGGAAAGGTGGAGATCTATAGCTTCATGCTCCTCGAGATATCTAAGAAGTCTGGCGGAATAAAGCCAGAGTGGCATCCTTTAATTGAATGGGTACCTCCAGAGACCGAACAAAAATATGCAGAATTGGCTAGGGACGAATTTTATGTTATTTACGGAAAGATCCCGACTATGACTCATACAAGTGCTGCCGACAACCCCTATCTAGCTCAGAAGCTAACTAGGAAGGAGATGTATGAAACCATCTGGATTAACCCATCAAGGGCCGCTGAGCTAGGAATAAGAAATGGTGATGTCGTTGAAGTATGTGACTCTACTGGAACAAGCTGTGGTGAAGCTAAAGTTTGGGTTACCGAACTAATAAGACCAGACACAGTCTTCATACCAAGCGTTTGGGTTGAAAACAATCCGAAGCTCAGATTTGCCCCAAGAGGAGTACTTCCATATAACAAAGTCATAAATCTTAGAATCGAGCCCATAGCTGGTAGTGTCATTATGGGTGACACAATAGTTAAGATTAGGCCTAAGAGGTCTTAGGGGGTGAATTATGATGACTAGATATGCTATGGTAATAGATATAAGCAGGTGTCTTGGATGTGGTGCATGTGTAGCTGCATGTATAGCAGAGAACTTAAACACTAGCTCGGACGAGCTGGAGTTCAAACCAAAGCCCTCTATAATTGCTGGGCTTCTAGGACTTCCTAGAAAAGAAATACCTCCTGCCGAGTACTTTGTTGAGAAGGCCGCTGAGCAGGTAGAGCCTGAAAAGGCGCAGGAGGAGGTTAGAAAGCTTTGGCTAAGAACCGAGGTGTACGCAATACCAAGTGGTACATATCCTAACGTTTCATTAATGTTCTACCACAGGATTTGCCAGCACTGTACTAATGCTCCCTGCGTCACTGTATGTCCGACGGGAGCAAGCTTCCAAAGAAAGGACGGTATTGTTCTAGTGGATCCCAACAAGTGTATACTATGTGGTGCATGTATAGCGGCATGCCCATACGCGGCTAGGCAGGTCGATCTTTTGACCAAAACTATTGACAAGTGTACATTCTGTGCCCATAGAGTTGACAAAGGGCTGCTGCCAGCCTGCGTTGAAACATGTCCAGCCCACGTGAGGATATTTGGAGACCTAGATAACCCCAACAGCGAGGTCTCTAGAATAGTTGCTAAGTATCATCCTCCTGCAGGCACTCCTCACGGCCCAATAAGGGGTACGGAACCTTTCGTGTTTTACATGCCTTCAGGCAACTATAAGCCCAGCGTTAAGGAAATAGAGCAGGAACATCTAAAGGAAGCAAAAATTATGAAGAAACTAGAGTCTGAGTCCTCTTAACCTTTCCTAAACCTTTTTCCGCTTGACTTTTTAACTTCAGTACGTAGATTATTAGCATGGTTAGTTTTAGGTGCTTGGCTTGAGTAAAGGAATAGGATTAGGAGGAGTGCACGCTCTCATTGCAAGGACTTACTCGCTATTAGCCCTCCTTCTACTGAACCCTAACGATCTCAGAAAGGAACTGGAGGAAAGGGCTGAGGATATGAAAAAGTTAGATCCCTTGATCTTAGCTTCTATCGGATGCCAAGAGTGCTCAGACAAATTAAATGAGTTTCTGAACACTCTTTGGAAGGTAAAGGATAATGAAAGGCTTTTTGATGAATTCGAGATCGATTATACCAATGTATTGCTCTCGAGACCTGGAGGAACGCTCTGCCCCCCCTATGAGAGCATTTACGTATTGGGTAGGAAAGCTCAAATAGGTGATCCTAGGATCTCAAACAGCCTCAATGAGTTCTACTCTGTAGCAGGGTTGAGCGTTAAAGAGGTCCCCGGAGTCATGCCAGATTATGCACCTGTAGAACTGGAGTTTCTTGCAGCTCTTCATGAATACGAGTTTGTTGCTTTAAGTGAAAATGCAAACGATGAAGCTATTAAGACATTATCAGAATTTAGAAGAGAGTTCTTATTTAAACATCCTAAGAGATGGCTAGGAGAGTTTGCAGAATGCATAATAAATAACTCTAAGAATGAGTTACTCAAAGGGATCGGAGATCTTCTTATCTGCCTTATGAATTGTGAGGAGAAACTATAACAAAAGGACATCTAGTAAATTAGGGTCCTAATCCCCTTACTTTCGGCATATTCTAAAATTTCTCCCCCAACTCGTGTACCAGCAAGAACGAGTTCTATTCTTTTCCCTGGATACATCTTGGAGACTAGGTCTCCTTTAGCTAAAAGAGCTCCCACATCCTTGTGCCTAGGTCTTACTTTTATTTCAACAACAAACACCCTCTTATTGGTCACTATTAGAAGATCTATATCTTCCTCATTTACTCTGGCATTTCTGATTTTAGATACTATAAACTCATCCCTATCTAACAGATCTTTCAAATCGCTGGCGGTGAACCAAGAAAGCATTGCCTCTGTTAATGCACCAATATTATCCTCGACGTGAGAAAGCCTTCTGTTTAGTTCAGCTATTTTCTCCCATATCTTTCTTATCTCTTCTAAAATCTCCCTAAACTTCTCATCATGTTCTAGTAGTTTCTTTTCGATTGCTTCAAACCTTTTGTCGTGCTCTAGAAGTTTCTTTTCTATGGCCTCGAGGCGTTTGTCATGTTCAACTAGTTTCTTTTCAATGGCTTCGAATCTTTTATCGTGTTCAAGGAGCTTTTTCTCTATTGCTTCGAAGCGCTTATCATGTTCCAATAGTTTCTTTTCGATAATCTCGAACCTTTTGTCGTGCTCAAGGCTCTTCTCGTGAAGCTTCTTTAGCTCGTTAAGTATTGCATCGAGGCCTATGAGGCCGGCGACCGCAAGCCTGAACTCCTCGTCCTTCTTGAGGAGGTCAAGGAACGTTTTCTTGAACTCTTCCCCAGCCATCATATTCATTGAGCTTAGCACCTTGAATTGTCAATATACACATAAATAACTAAAGCTTATAAATATTGAAAAAGAGAAAGAAAAGCCAAATTTAAGAAATCGATAAAAGATCAATAAACTGTAAGATGACCACTATGCAGTAGCTTGAAGTTACTTCCATATTCCTCCATGAATAGATATTCAGCCCTAAGACCTGTGCAGTGGCCTGCGTGGACCTCTCTTACCCCTAACTCCTTGAACTTCTCTATAGTCTCTGAAATGAGATCCTGAGGAGCCGATATCATATGAAAACCTCCCATGACTACCATGGGTGTTTCTTTAACAACACTCTCAGCATGCTTTACTATGTTTGCTATTCCAGAATGACTGCAACCTCCTATAACTATAGCTCCGAAACCATCGACAACTATGGCTATGCCAGTATCATCTCGAAGTTCATGTTTAACAAGTTCTCCGTTTTCTATAGTGTAGTTACCTTCAAGGCCAGGAGAGAGATGAGGCCACTCTCTAGGTATCTCGCCTAAGAAGTAAACCCCTGGAGCTACTTCCAGAGGACTTCTTGTAAGTATAAAGTTTGCCCCTGCAGCCTCTAATTTCTCTCTGCTCTCAGGCACACCTATGTTTAGCCTAACATTGTCCTCACCAATACTTATTGACGGTTTAAAAATGTCTGGGTGAGCGACGACCGGTATCCTCCTGTTTATATGTTTTATGATGCCATAAAGACCTCCTGTATGATCATAATGGTTATGTGAAAGCACTATAACGCCTATATTCTTAAGGTCTATCCCAAGAATGTTTGCATTATGAATAACTCCTTCAGCATATTGGGCCGTGTCGAAGAGAATATGACTTTTCTTACCATTCTTTTCAACCTCAATAAAGACAGAAATACCATGCTGCCCTAGCAGACCTCTCGACTCGTAACCAGCATAGTCATCAGCCAAAAATACTATTCTAGCTCTATCTGCTTTCGTCAAAGGATCCTCTCACCCGTAAAATCAAATTAGCCAAGTTTCCATTCTATATGCCATGTCCCAGAACATATATTCGTACTTGGACGCCCTAATGAAAATTCTCTTATACCTCTCATAATCTTCTCCTTTCCAAAGTCTATCTACAGCTTCTCTTAATTCATCAACAATCTTTATGTAATCATCGCTTAGGTAAACCTTTGCCCAGTTAACATAGATATCGATGGAATTTCGAAGAAGCTTATCTCTATGGTACTCAGCTATGACCTGGTAGCTCCAGAAACACGGCAAGAGAGAAACAAGGCAATCGAGAGGAGTGCCTAAACAACATGTGCTTAATAAGAAATTAACATAGGCAAGGTTTGTAGGTGCTGGCTCCTCATTTACGACGTCGTCGATGTCCATTCCCAACTTTTTAATTAACTTTATGTAGTTTTCCATCTCAACAGTTGCATCTGCATATGCAAGCTCCAAAGCCATTTTAGAAACCTCATAATCACTCTTTGATGCTAATAATGAAAATGCCTTTGTCACACCGATGAGATAGTTATAATCCTGCTTTAGATAAAATCTGAACTTCTCCAAAGGAAGAGTTCCTTCATAAAGTTCAATGACAAAGGGGTGTTTAATGATCTTCTCCCAAAGGGCCTTAGCTTCATCTCTTAAGATTTCAGTTAGCTTCAAAGCTCATAACACCAAGTAAACTAATTTCTGGATCTTTTAAATCCTTACAAATATTATGTCGTGTGAAAAACAGTAATCTTGGAGGTGTGTGAATGTGTCCGAAAACACTGTTTCAAAGGAATTTGAGGGTAGCGCAAAGATAGGTAAGATAATGAAAAACCTAGCGACGGTAACACTCAAACCTGAGGACCTTTCAAGTCCTGTTGCGTTTCAAATGGCACTATCGAGAATATATGAGTCTATAATGAAAGTTTTCGAGTCTGGAGGTCCAAAGCCAACATATGTTGCAGAGGTCAGATTTACAGACGATCTTGGGAATAACGTCGTAATAGCTATTGACCTAGGCGAGAGTCCCCCACCTTTTTCCAAAGACCAAGTAAAGGCAAGAGTTATAGTTCAAGTATATGAGGAGGACTAAGCAGCGAGAAGGCCTACAACTCTAATTCTTAAACTCATTATTGTATATCTTTAGAATGACGCTCATCGCAGATTCCTTTTCTATGGCTTTTAGCTTGAAATAATCTTTGATATCACCAATGTTTTTCCTCTCTTTCGCTATTTCCTCAGCCAATTGCAGAAAGTCTTTGTCAGCAATGTCAACCTTGTTTATCCCAACATAAACGGGTTTGTTTGAAAGATAAGATTTTAGATAGTCTATTATCTTGAATTGAGAGTCTATGGGAAGAGTTGCTGAGGGTGATACGTCTATTAAAAGAAGAGCTGTTCCTTGAAGCCTCCGCAGCGCGGCTACGGCCTTCTGTTCGATAGGGTTCATGTCCTCAGGAGGTCTGTCGAGAAGCCCAGGGGTGTCCACGATCTGTATCTTTATGTTATCATTTAAGGATATATGGCCAACCTTTATCTCCTTCGTTGTAAAGGGATATGGAGAAACTCTAGGCTGGGCTCTTGAGACCGATCTTATTAAAGTCGACTTACCTGTACTAGGAGCACCCGAAACAATAATAGTTGGCATCTTGGGATCTATAGCTGGCATTTTAGAAAGGAAAATGACTAAGCTTCTTAGTATCGCGAGAGCGGATCTACATCTTTTCAGAGTTGAAAGTATTCTTCCCCTCCCTTCCTTAGAAATTCTTCTTGCCTCCCCTGGCCCTTCGGCACCTAATATCTGAAATCTGTACCTCTCCCAAAACTTTCTCATAAGCCTCCTAGCCTTTTTTATGCATCTCAGCGAACTTCTTATATCATCTTCATTAAACTCTATTCTAACTAGGTCCCAAAAAAATTCATCTAAACCATCAACTAACTTTGATAACTCAACAATAAAGTTTGTCTTGTTGTATGCGATGTTGTACGTACTCTCAAGCCTTGAAATTTCCAATGTGATGTAGTCCTTTGACCTTCTGGGGTATCTTCCTTTAATCTTTTCAAGGATTTCATCATATGTTGGAACATGTATTCTCTTTGCTATGTAAGCTGGATCCCATACTGTCTTCTTCTCTTTCTCGATCACCGTCAGCGACCCTCAAAGAAATATACCAGAGAAGAGGCCTATACTTTTTAACTGTTTTCTCAAAAGCCTTTATCGAAATTCCCTCTTCCCTAGAAATCTTCTTTATGGCTGCCCTGTGCGTATATCCTTGAGCCCGCGCAACTATATAGCTCACTAGAGCTCTTCTAAGGCTTAGATCAAAAGATAATCTAGACGGTGCTAATGCCATTAAAAGGTTAAGTGCTCGCATTCTAGTCCTTTTGTCCTCCTGTTGAACTACACTCACATAAGTTCTCTGTTCATGTTGCCCGTTATCTAATCTTTTCTTTCGTAGATCAACCCTATTGATCCTTCGAAGATGAATTCTTGAAGATATCATCTCAGTTCTATTAACCTCGTATAATTCCTCTACTATAGAGCCGCAATCTGCACAAACGAGGTACCCATTTCTCTCATCTTTAATTATCCTGGTAGAGCCGCAATAGGGGCATTTGAACAAATTCCATCACCACCCTAATTTAGATTTCTTAAGCATGGTTTTGATTAACAAAAACTGTTCTCCTTTACTTTAAGGAGAGCGAGAGATGAGTGTACTTACAAATTGATCGTTGGAACTTTCAAGTCTTAGAGCTCCGGAACTGCTATAAACTTGAACCCCCAAGTTAACGTATGTGGTGAGGGAGTTGGCCTATTACTTTGGAGCAACAGCTGTTGGTATAAGGGCCAAAGATGGTGTAGTTCTAGCTGCCGATAAAAGGATGAGCTATAACGGATTTATAATGAGTAGAAACGTTAGAAAGGTGTTCGTAATCAATGAAAGGATTGCCATAGCAGTCACAGGGTTCTATGCTGACATAAGCGGTCTTCAGCGCATGCTTGAGGCTGAAATAAGGTATTATGAAGTTGAAAACAATAGAAGGCTTCCACTTAGATCTGTAGCTAAACTTCTCTCCAACATCTTATATTCGTACAAGTTAATGCCCTTCTATGTGGAGACAGTTGTGGGAGGAATTGATGCTGATAATGAGCCTAGAATTTATGTGTTAGATCCTGTCGGTGCTATAACGGAGGAAAAGTTCATAGCGACGGGTTCTGGCGCAACTTTAGCTTTGGGAGTCATAGAGAGCGAGTACAAGGACGATATAGATTTGGAAAAGGCCTCAGAACTGGCACTTAACGCAATGAGAACCGCCATTGGTAGGGATGCTGGAACTGGAGATGGCATAGATATGGTTAAAGTTAAGAAGGACGGAAGCTACGAAATCAAGACGCTAAGGTTTAAGGTGACCGAGGCCTGAATAACTGCTCTTCGATCTTAAACAGGTTTAAGACTGACAAGGCAAAAGAGGCCCAGAAGATTCTTTCAAAAAAAGTAATACTTAAAGTACCAAAAACCTTAAGTACTGATAATTTAAAACACGTTCTAGCCTTAGATGTAGCATATAAAAGGATTTCCGATGTAGAAATAGGATTTGGTGTCGCCCTGCTCTATGACGTGAAGAAAAGCAGAGTTGTAGATTGCTATGTTGCTATTAGAAGGGTGTGCATCCCCTACATACCTGGTCTTCTAGCCTTCAGGGAAATGTACCTCTTGGTGCCAGCTGTCTTGAGGATTATAAACAGATATTGTGTCGATCTGATGCTTGTTGATGGACATGGAATATCGCATCCTAGAAGGCTTGGCATAGCATCACATGTAGGTTTGGCCTTCAACAAACCATCAATAGGCGTCGCTAAGAAAAGGCTTATAGGCAAGGAGGTTATAAGAAACGGTAACCACTTTTTAGAGTATAAAGGCGAGGTAGTTGCTGCAGAAGTTCGTACACCCCGAGGAGGACGGATATTTGTGAGTCCGGGCCATCTGATGGAGCTTCATATTGCAGTAAGTATAGTTAAAAGGCTTTTCAAATATCCTTACAAACTTCCTTATCCTCTCCATTTAGCCGATTCAATAAGTAAGGCCTCCAAGAAATTAAGGACTCCTTCTGAAACATTAAAGGTTGTAAAATGTCCTACCTCTCTAGATCTGAGTCTGTAAGCTGTATTCGACCCCTCTAGGAGTCAAGGCATAATAAATTCTCATGAAGTTCACAATTCTGAGCTTTGAATATCTAATTTCTAAGTATCGAGAAATTTCACCAGCCTCCATTTCACTGAATAGCTTCAACGTAAAATCAGAGACCTCCTCTAGCATTTCTTTTAACGTGGGATCTTTCATTACCTTAGGATTGCAGAGAAGAAGCGTGACTCCATTCACTAACTTTCTATGAGCTTGCATGGCCTCGGCGAGAGCCGACGGGCTCACCTCCCATATGGCCGAGGTTGCATCTATGAGAACGTAAGTCTCAGCACCTATCTTTAATGAAGCCTCTTCAGCAGCCGCTCTTAGGGCTGAAATTACATTCGTAGTTTTTGATATTAGGATCGCTCCAGCCTCTTTGTACATCTTCAGAGGAAAACCCATAGATTCTGCTAAGGACATTAGTGCATCTGGCTCATTATTGACTACGTAGATTAAAGCTCTCTTCTTCTGTTCCACGGTACATCTGCGAATTATGTCCAGAGCCACGGCATCCAGATAAGTCTCAGCATCTCCCATCATTAGAACGATGCTATGCAACGGCAAGTCTCCTAAAGACCTATCTATCTCTGATATACAGAGCTTTGGCACTCTTTTTCACCTCATATTAAATATTATCGTCCTCTTCTAATAAATCAAAGTTATATATCAAGACCTCAGCGATGCGGGACCTCATCAAAAAGTCAGGCTAAGCTCAGGGGTTCGTCTTCATCGGTCCTCAGCACGCTAAGGAACGCTCTCCTCCTCCAACTCACTATACTTTTTGATTATGCTGTAACAAAGAACTGCTTGTTCAACAAACTCCAGGAGCTTTGCTAGATCAACAAGCTTGCTAATTATGTAGGCACCGTAGGGGCTCCAATCTTCAAGTATCTCATCCATGGATCTATCTAACTCTATAACCGCGTTTAACTTAAAGTAAGCCTCTTCGGATTTCTTAACACTAGGAGACGCGATCCCTGAGCCTAAAGCAGACGTTGCGACCTCTAAAAGTTCTAACACAAAGGATATTCTTTCAACCTCATGGTCAGAAAGCTTAGATGCAACCTTAGTAAGCCCTTCAGTTATTTCTCTTATTAGCGAAATTGAAGTTCCAAGAAGACCCGCGATCTCTTGCATACCAGCCATGAGCCTCCTCTCAGTAGAGTCCATAGAAACTGACTTTATGGCCGATCTAGCAACTATTAGGGAGAGCCTTGTCAACTCGTCAATATCTGAACCCCTTATTAACTTAAAGTTCTTCGTCCTTAGAGCCAAAGACAATCTTCCTAGAAACGCCCCTATTTCCCTTCCGAACTGAGCCAATAAGCTCAATACCTCATAGCTATCTTGAGGATAATAAATTTGTACTTCGTAGTCGTTTAGAAAAGACATCTTTGATCCTGGTATTACATCTGATATTTCAGAAAGTTTATTTAAAAGAGATCCTCTAAGAGGTCTATTGTTCTCAAAAGACACATAGTCAAAACCAAAGATGTAACTGCATATGCTAAGTCGACCCATATGTCTAGCCACATTTGATTTATTAAGTTTAAACGAAAGGCCTACATTAAGCTCTGAATTAGAAGGAGTTATAACAAGACGATCTCCTTCATCATAAACTATTATCGGATCACCTACCCTAATCCCATGCTTTCTAGCCCACTCTTTTGGAATAGTGACTATGAGGGAGGAAGCCCCAAGCCTTTGAACCTTTCTAGTTATAACCTGTGAGTTCTTCCTAGCCAAGAGAACACACCCAAAAGTGCTATATTTGTTTTCCATATATAGAAAATATATGTTGGAATATATAAGATAACTTGAAAACTAAATTTATCGGCATAAATTTTAGCCCATCTAAAAAAGAATAAAATATATAATATTGAGATTTGATAAGAGTAATATTTTCCTTTTCGAAATAGAATAAAGGAAATAGTTAATAT
>JALWOJ010000073.1 GCA_026995555.1 Acidilobaceae archaeon
CCTCAGGTAGGTTAGATGTTCTGGCCAGAGGCGTTGCAACGCTTTTCTCTGTTCCTGGAAGTGAGAGAAACCTTTTCATAGCGATCCTCTTAGGGAAACCTTCCCCTCCCAGAATTTTTCTAATAGATAGAAGTTGTTTAAGGGAGGGTTTAACGGAAAGAGGTGTGATTACCGTCTTTAGAAGACTTCTATCTAAGTCTAAATACGAGAGTTGTTATGAACTTGACATTGATTCCGTTGAATACCTCTTTCTTAAACTTAAGAAACTAGGTTTCAAACTCATACTGCTTGATGAGGAAGGAAATGATATAGAGGAAAATAAAGATGTTCTGGAGAAGGACAGGATAGCTTTTGTCCTAGGTTCCCACATAGACATACCCGATAATATTAAAAGTTTCTTAAAAAAAGAACTAAATGTTATCTCTTTGAGTATAGAAAAAAGTAGCCTTTTGGCAAGCCATGTTATTTTATATGTCGCATATCTCAGATCTATCATTAATCTTGACCCATAACTTCTAATTATCGACGAGCAGTCTGTGAAGCCTTGATTATTCTCCTATAATATATTAACCTCTTCTTTAATCTAGGTGGGAGGTTCTTCTTAGGTTTAGGCTCTATCTTTGGGGTTTGTTTTCTGACCTTACCAGCCTTAGTCATCGAACCGTGCGTTGGCATACTCTCTCCCAAAAGGAATGAACAGTTAGGACTTTATAACATTTCCTGCTTAAATAGATGTGTGGCATCTACAGGCCCTTCACACATTAAAGGAGCTTTGATTATTCTTAAAATCATTTAAGGACTTTAATTATCATATATAATTCTCCCACTTCCAATCAATTTAGTGGAACTGACTCTAGGATGAGGAGGTCTCGGAGGGAGAGGAATGAAGGTTTTTATTGCAGATCTACCTGTGGGAGTCTTTGCTCTTAACGAGGCAGGAGAAGTCATAGAATATGAATTGCATCCTAAGAATGTTGATGATGTTGTCGAGGAGCTGTTAAAGATAGAAAAGGGAGAGCTTTCATCTGCCCATAAAAGGCTTATAGAAAGGCTTAAGGAGAAGAACGTTGATGAAATTGTGGTAGAGCATGATTCCGAGGCGCGCAACCTTTCAAAAGAGGGCTTTGCTGTGAACGTTCAAGCTGGCGCGGCTCCCTTTGTAATAGCTAGAGAGAATTTAGAGAAATTCGTTGTCGAGAACGAACTTTTTTCAAGCAGAGAGGAGTTTGACGGTTGGCTCTTCGAAGTTACATTAGAATATACAAGGAGAAAACTTAGAAGTGCAGCTCAAAAGAGAGACTTACTTGCTGCTCAAGCAATAAGAGCAATAGATGACATAGACAAAACTGTTAACCTCTTTGTTGCCAGGCTCAGAGAATGGTATGGCCTTCACTT
>JALWOJ010000074.1 GCA_026995555.1 Acidilobaceae archaeon
GCCTTCAATAAAAGCAACCCTCTTTTCCTAGCCTCCTCAATAACCTTTGAGGTAAGCTTCTTGTTAGGTTCCTTTGAAGATTTATCTTTAACAAGCTCAATGGCCCTCATAACCCCAAGTCCTCTATGTTCTCCAATAACTTCATACTTTCTTTGCATATCATCAAACTTATCCTCTATGAGCTTTCCCAAGGCCTCAGCCCTTCTGCAAAGGTTCTCCCTCTCCATTATTTCTATCACCTTAACGGCGACAGCTGCAGCAACCGGGTTACCTCCATAAGTTCCTCCAATACTTCCACTTACAACCCTCTCTAGAATTCCTTTTTTACCAACGATAGCACTCAGGGGGAGTCCATTGGCTATTGCCTTTCCTAGGGTGACCATATCAGGATCTATGTCAAAGTGTTCAAAGGCCATGAACTTTCCAGTTCTACAGTAGCCACTTTGAACTTCATCAACTATTAAATATATGCCACTCTTTCTCGCAAGGCTCTCAAGCTCTTTGAAAAACCTCTTAGGAGGCACAATAAAACCTCCTTCGCCCTGAATAGGTTCAACTATTATTGCAGCAATAGCCTGAGGGCTAAGGCTAACATTAATAGTTTGCTCTGCTATCGCCATTACCAGGTCAACGCATTCCTCCTCATCTCTGATAGGCAGCCTATAGCAGTAGGGATAGGGTATGTGAACTACGTTAGGTGTGAGAGGCTCAAAGCCAACCTTGTATGGGATGTATTTGCCCGTCATCGAAAGCGCTAAGGAGGTCCTTCCATGAAAACCTCCTATAAATGATATTATATAAGGTTTGCCAGAGACCTGTCTGGAGACCTTTGCGGCGTTCTCAGTGGCCTCAGCACCACTATTAAAGAGGGCAACCATCTTTTCGCCAGAAATCGGCATTTTTTCTGAAAGTTTGGCAGCCAACTCTAAGTAGGAGGGATAACTGGCTACATGAGCGCATATGTGCCAGAGCTTGTGGAGCTGCTCCTCAGCCGCCTGTATGAGCTCGGGATTGGAATGGCCTAGGGCAGTGACTCCTATGCCACTTGTAAAGTCCAAATACCTCCTGCCAGCCTCGTCATAAAGGAACTCATTCTCGCCCCTAACTATGACTAAGGGATGTTCTAGGGGAACGCCTGGGGAGACGTACTTTCTCCTCAGATCTATCCTTTCCTCCAAATTTCACCTACCTTTTTTGAAAAATTTCCAAAATTTCATATATATTTTTCAACTAAAAAACTTTTGCTTAAGTCTTTCTCTTATCCTAAATCCAACTTAAAGGTTATCAACAACCACCTTTCCTCCAACAAAAACCTTTAGGGGCTTCATGTTGAGAACTTGATCCTCAGTAGGTTCCAGCGTTCTGAGGTTCCAGACGACGAGGTCGGCTTTTTTACCGGGAGATAGCGTTCCAACCAAGTCGTCCATACCTATGGCTTTTGCTCCAAAGGCTGTATATAGAAGAAGGGCCTCAGTGAACGTTATAGATTCTTCCTTTCCGAAGCTGTACACTTCATGTCTTATCCTAGGCTTTCTGAACATTGCACCGTAGATCCCTTCGCTGGCGTTTGGTCTTCCAACAAATGGGGCATCTGTGCTCCCCGCAACAGTAACTCCCTTCTTCAAAAAGCTTCTTAGAGGAAATGCCCTCCTGCTCCTGGATTCACAAAGGTTAGATGCGTAGATGTGTCCATGTGTGTACATAAAGTTGGGTTGCGTCTTAATGCATATGCCCAAGGGTCCTAAAAGGTCTAAAGCTTTTTGCGATACAAGTATTGCATGTATTATACTTAAAGCACATCTATTAAAGCTCCTCCTCTCAAAAACGTTCATGTATGAAGTTATTATTTCGTCCACAGCTCTATCTCCTATTGCATGTATAGCGACCCTTATATTGTTATTCAAGAATAAATGTAACACCTTTTCTAAATCCTTTGGATCAAATGTTCTTATGCCCTTGAACCCCTTCAAGGGTTTTCCATTATAGCACCAATCTTCATAAAGTAACGCAGTTCTTGCAAGCCCTGAACCGTCATAGAACAGTTTGATCAAATTTGTTTTCAAATGCTCGCTTTCGTAGCCTTTGGAGTCTTGAACCCTCTTCAAGGCCTCCTTGCTCTCTGAAGCATTACTTATTGTGTATGCTACTCTAACTCTAAGCTTTAACTCGCCCCTTTCATCGAGGGTCCTATAAGCTTTGAAGATATAGTCCCAGGATCCAAAAGTTCCTGTGTCTTCAATCGACGTAAATCCTCCCCGTAGCCACATCTCCTGTGCCTTCTCGATACCCCTTATCCAGTCCTCCATAGTGGGACTAGGTAAAATTTTGAGTATAAGATTCATGGCTGAATCTTTAAGGATTCCTGTAGGTTCTCCACTTTCATCCCTTTCTATCAGACCGCCAGGAGGGTTTGGAGTATCCCTTCTAATGCCAGCCCTTCTGAGAGCTTCACTGTTTGCTATTAGCATGTGGCCGCTTATATGCTCAACAATAATTGGCGTTGACGAATCTATTTCGTCAAGTTCCCACCTACTTAATGTTTTCCCGATGCTGCTCTCATCAAAGCCGTAGGCATAGACTATGCTCTTTCCAGCTTTTATTTCGCTCCTTATCTTTTCTTTAATTTCATCAAAGCTAGTGACGTCCCTTAAATCAACTCCAGTCATTGCATAGAGGCCAGCCAGAGAGAGGTGGCAGTGAGAATCAATAAGCCCAGGGGTTATGAGATGATCACCGAAGTCTAGCTCTTCTATATTCTCACCATTAACCTTTTTAAGAGCTTCACTATAGGAACCCACAAACAGAATGGTATCGTCTTTTATAAGGATTGCCTCTTTAGGTTCATTGTAAGGAGGAAGGCCCGTGAAAACTTGCCCCTTTATGATCAGTAACCCCATGAACTCTTCTCACCTACCGCTTGGACAATATACAATCTTTCTAGTTAAATTTTTATTCTACTGTTCATTTTTTAATGTATGGTGCTAGGGATATGTCTAAATCAATTTATAAACCAGTGGTCCTAATTCTAATAGTATTGCTACTCCTGCAGCCAGTCCTAATTGCGTTACCTCACTATTCAAGAACGATAATATTAGCTAATGCTTCAAGCTCCCAACAGCCTAGATGTGTCAGGATAGATTTGGCGGAAGAAATTTCATCTCTCAACCCGCTGGTCGGCAACTCTCTAGTTGACTGGTTTGTATTCAATCTAATTTATGATAAGTTGGCGATATATAACGTTAACTTAACGCCTCAGCCCTGGCTTGCCTATAATTGGACTGTGCTACCTGATCATAAGACTTGGATCATACATCTCGTCAAGAATGCCACGTGGCAGGATGGCGTACCCTTCACAGCTCAGGACGTTGTATTCACCATAAACTACATAAAGCAACATAAGGAGATCTGGCTCTGGAGGGCGGAGGTCCAATATATACAGAGCGTCAAGGCCTTGGACAACTACACTGTCGAGATAAAGACATCAATACCAGTAGCTAACTTACCTTGGTTCGTCTTCCCAAGGCTTCCCATACTTCCTAAGCACATATGGGAGCACATAAATAACCCGACGAAATATCTGAACTTACACCCCGTTGGTAACGGACCGTTCATTTTGAAGGAGTATGAGCCAGGGAAGTACATGCTGTTCGTAGCTAACCCGCACTACTGGAGAGGCAAACCTCACATATCATGCATATTGGCCAAGATAGGTTTAACATCTGACACCGCCTTCCTGGAGCTCGAGAAAGGAGAACTAGACATCATGGTCCTGCCACCTGAGTACGTTAAGGAGGCTGAAAAGAATCCTCATTTGAAGGTCGTCATATCGCCAGACATATACTTTGATTACATAGTTCTAAACACTAAAGTGTACCCGCTCAACATAACCCTCTTCAGAAGGGCAATAGCTTATGCAATAAACAAGCAAGACCTAGTAAACAGAATTCTCCTTGGATACGGCAGACCTTTATATTCTGTAATTCCACCAGCCTACAAGATCTGGCACAACCCCAACGTACCCAAGTACAAGTACAATCCACAAAAGGCAAATGAGATATTGGATGAGCTCGGCTTCAAACGCGGTCCCAACGGTATAAGGCTCTTGCCCAATGGCAAGCCGCTAGAGCTTCAAATACTGACGCTCTCCACATGGCCTCCTTATGTCAGGATGGCTGATCTATTGAAGAAGTATCTTCAAAACGTTGGAATAGAGGTTAAGATAGTTGCGGTTGATTGGGGAGAGGAGAGCTGGAAGCTTCACACCAGAAACTACCAAATAGCTATATGGGGCTATACTGTAGCTCCAGACCCTTCGGAGTTCCTAAAGCTCTTCACGAGCTGGGCTCACCCGTATTGGAGCATGGGAGAGTGGTCAAACAAGACTTATGATGAACTATACAAAGAGCAGCTTTCGGAGTTTAACCTAACTAAGAGGAAGGAGATCATATGGAAGATGCAGGACATACTCGCAGAGCAGTTGCCAATAATACCTATATGGGTTGACGATGTGATAGAGGCATATAGAGTGGACACATTTACAGGCTGGATACCAATGCCCATGGGCATATTAGGCATTTACAACAAGCTTACGTGGCTGAGCGTCCGTCCAGTTACGTCGGTAACAACCACAACGCACACGACCACCACAACATTCTCATCTACAACAACATCAAGCATTATAACCTCATCTACATCTTCGTCCAGCTCCACTACAAGTAGTGTTATAACATCAAGTGCAACACCCAGCTCCACTACAACCACAACAAAGGTGTCAAAGAGCAGAGCTTGGCTATATGCTACAATCGCAGTAATCGTTATTATAATAATTGCAGTCGCCGTTTACTATGGCACTAGGCGCTAGGGGTGGTAGTATAATATGTCAGAAAGCGCCAGGGTCGTCATTAGCTTCTCCAGATACATTACGAAGAGGGTGATCTTTCTCATAGTAACTTTTTTTATTATAATATCTATTAACTTTTTCTTGCCTAGGTTAATGCCAGGAACCCCTGCAGACTATCTAGCCAGAGGACCCATGCTGACAACTCAGGAAAGACTACAGCTGATCAAGGAGTTCGGTCTCGACAAGCCGCTATGGGAACAGTACCTGCTTTATATCAAAAACATCCTAAGAGGAAACATGGGTCTATCGTATAAGTACTATCCAGAAACTGTTTGGCACGTAATAATGACAAGGATGCCCTACACTCTCTTCCTTTTGGGAATTTCATATACAGTAGCAACGATAATAGGAATAATACTTGGAGCATATGCTGCATGGAAGAGGAACTCTGCTTTGGATCTATCAGTAACGGGCTTTGCCTTTGTAATGAGAAGCATGCCTATCTTCTGGCTTGGCATGGTCATGCTATACATTTTTGGGGTTAAGCTAGGATGGTTTCCCCTAAGTGGCGCATTAACTCCAGGAGTAATTTATACATCAAAGCTTGCAATGTTAAAAGATCTGTTGAGACACTCCGTTTTGCCTATGATAACAATAATACTGTTTCTGATAGGACCTCCATTTCTCCTCACAAGGTCCCTGGTCGCTGATGCGTTGACAGAGCCTTACATACAGACAGCACTGGCTAAAGGGTTGCCTTTGAGAGAAGTTATATTCAAGCATGCACTCAGACCAGTATCGCTGCCGCTCTCTACATATACAGCGATACTTTTAGGCTATGTTGTTGGAGGGGCTGTATTCACTGAAACTGTTTTTGACTGGCCAGGCGTCGGAAGGCTAATTTACGAAGCTGTAATGAGAAG
>JALWOJ010000075.1 GCA_026995555.1 Acidilobaceae archaeon
GATTGATAGAGGCCAAGGGGTTAACTCCTCTCTCCAAGATATTGCTAGCCGAGGGCATGCCCAAGGAAGCTGTCATCAATGTAGGCATAAACAAGGAGAACGAGGAGGTGATATTTGATGTAGTCAACAAAGATGTATCAAGATTACCAAAAGGTAAAAGTGTAAAATCTAAGAAGAGTCCTATACAGCCGAAACGCAACAAGGCATTGAGTAAGCTGGATAAATAAAACTTGGTGGACTTGCAATTAATGTTATAATACTGCAATGTCAGATAGCTTAATCAAGTTTGATAAGGTTACTAAATTTTATAATGGTGGGCCGGCAGCTTTGGACTCCATAGACTTAGATATTAAGCACGGTGAGTTCGTATCTATAGTGGGGCACTCTGGCGCTGGCAAGAGTACTCTACTTAAGATGATGCTAGCAGAGTTATACCCATCTGAGGGTGCAGTATACATAGACAAAGACGACACACGCCACTTAAGTAAGAAAGAGCTTGTGCTCTTGCGTCGTAGAGTGGGTACCATATTCCAGAACTTCAGACTTATAGATAGTAAGACAGTGTATGAGAATATAGCCTTTGCTCTAGAGGTGGCAGGTATGAGCGATGAGGAGATAGAGGCAGATGTACCTCATGTGCTCGGCTTGGTAGATCTGCAAGACAAGGCAGAGTACTTCCCTAAAGAGCTCTCAGGTGGAGAGCAACAGAGGGTGGCTATAGCCAGGGCGATAGTCATACAGCCGTCAGTGCTTGTTGCTGATGAGCCTACAGGCAACCTAGACCCGATTAATACATATGAGGTAGTGCAGATATTAAAGAAGATTAATGACTTAGGCACAACTGTCGTATTGACGACTCATAATAAAGGAGTTGTAGACTCTGTAGGGGGTAGAGTCGTGACGATGGATGGTGGCAAGATAGTGCGAGACGATAAGTCAGGTCAGTACATGCTATAATATAAATTATATGTTAGGAAGTAGCTTTAAAAGAGTAGTGAGATCTGGAGTTGTAGGATTCTTCCGTAATGCCTTTGTGTCTGTCTCTACTATACTGGTAATGATGATAACCTTGTTTGTCATAGGGGCATTACTGTTTATGAACTCAGCCCTCACTGGCACTCTAGAGCAAGTACGCCAGAAGGTAGACATCAATGCTTACTTCTTAACCTCTGCGCCTGAAGAACAAATATTAAGTCTAAAGAGTTCTATAGAGCAATTACCCGAAGTGCGCAGTGTAGAGTATATCTCTAGAGATAAGGCCCTTGAGAAATTTAAGATCAGACATAAGAATGACCAGCTTACATTGCAAGCTCTAGAAGAGCTCAAGGACAATCCTCTTGGGGCAAGTCTG
>JALWOJ010000076.1 GCA_026995555.1 Acidilobaceae archaeon
CTCATAAGGAGAAAGCATCTTATGATTGCAGATTTGCATGATAAAGTTTAAATTATCTTCTATGAGTGCAATTGCAAGAGTAAGCAGGCGGTATCAAGTGGTTATCCCCAGAGAGGTCAGGAAAGCCCTCGGCATAAAGGAAGGAGACAGGGTATTGTTTGAGATAGAAGGAGATGAGATCAGGATAAGGAAGCTCAGGAACTTCCTTGAGCTTGAGGGGAGTCTGAAAGGTAAACCTCTCAGCCCCGAAGAGATAAGGGAAAGAGCGGAGGAGGAAATAGCGAAAGATGCCCTATGAAGGGATACTTGATACGAACCTTTTTATCCGCTACCTCCATGACGGAACCCCGGAGGAAAAGGAGAAGTTCAGAAACCTGATAGAGGAAGCGAGGAGGAAGGGGACAACCTTCTACATTCCCTTCATAGTGGTTGTGGAGATGGTGTATGTCCTTGAGAGGGTTTACAGGCTACCGAAAACCCGGGTAAGGGAAATGGTAGAGAGCATCCTTACCCTCCCGGTAGAGGTAGAGAACCTTGAGGTGGTTCTCACTGCCCTTGCCATCTACGAGGAGGAAAACCTCAAGTTCGGGGATGCCTTTGTCCTTGCAACGGCTAAGGTAAAGGGAATAGTTCCGGTTTACACGTTTGATAGGGATTTCAGGAGATTTAGTGAGGTGAATGTGCTTTAATCCTCTTTGCAGAACGCAACCTTCCGAGTAGCCCGTGAACCTGAACACGGTCCTTCTTGGCTACATTGTAAAGGCTCTGGAGAATGGTTCAGCGTTTAAATTCCACTCAGTAAATTAGGAACTTCCTCAGCTCTTCGTTCTTCCTCTGGATTTCTGAGGTTTAAATTCCACTCAGTAAATTAGGAACGCCTATCTCCACGAGTATCTCCGGCTCTATCCTCAGAGTTTAAATTCCACTCAGTAAATTAGGAACAGGAAATCGCAAAGAGGGTGTATGAAAAGGAAAAGAGTTTAAATTCCACTCAGTAAATTAGGAACTGGTTTGCAGGGACTGCATCATAGAAGCCCTCAGGGGTTTAAATTCCACTCAGTAAATTAGGAACTCCCATCTGCAGGTCAAGCAACATCAAGTATGCCTAGTTTAAATTCCACTCAGTAAATTAGGAACGGTTGCTTATAGTTCATTCTGGTGTATGCTATATATGTTTAAATTCCACTCAGTAAATTAGGAACGTGCTTGTATCTTCTATGGTCACGGAATCGCCAGACTCGGGTTTAAATTCCACTCAGTAAATTAGGAACCAGAACAGAGTGGGCACTTGTCACGAAGGCGACCTGGGGTTTAAATTCCACTCAGTAAATTAGGAACACGACAGTTGCAAGCTGGAGAACAGGAGTCACGTCAAGTTTAAATTCCACTCAGTAAATTAGGAACGAAGTGGAGGTGATCCACCGTGAGGGAGCCGATCTGGGTTTAAATTCCACTCAGTAAATTAGGAACTGTCAGTCCCATACCTTCAATCTTCCTGAAAAGCTCCGTTTAAATTCCACTCAGTAAATTAGGAACTCCTCAGCAAAGTGAAATTGGGGAGGGGTAAGGCTGGTTTAAATTCCACTCAGTAAATTAGGAACCGCAACCCTCGTAACCGTTGACACCATATACGGGGTGTTTAAATTCCACTCAGTAAATTAGGAACCCTAAGGCTTCCTTTATTATAGTATAGGCATATCAATTAATTACACACCGGCCTATTTCATCAAATGAAGTTAATTTCCGAAAGTTATCGGTTCTGTGAAAAAACCTAAAAGTAGGCATCTTAACCCGTTGCAAATCAACAGACTTATAGAGGTATCATCAAAGCATCAAAACATCATGGCATTTTGACACATCCTGAACCGGCAACCCTATTCAATTGCCAAGGAGCCGGCAGGCTCTTACGTCCTGCTAAGCTCTTCATAGTATAGCATTATTGGTATGAGGAAGAAGAAAAGAGGCTACGTCAGAACCACCGTATCCCTACCCAGAGAGGTGTGGGAAGAGCTGAGGATAGAGAGCATAAAGAAGAGGACAACCATGGGAGAGCTTATCGCCAGAAAGCTAAAGGAACTGAAAGACCTCCGCTCAAGGCTTAATATGGTTGACCCTTAACTTCACAGGATATTGTCCGTCGGGTCTGGCACGTCCGTGAGCAGGTGGCGTTCGTATTTGGCATTGTCTCCAAGAACATAGAAGATCACAGAATCCCGGTCTTTATCAATCACGCTCAGTATCTCTGCTTTCATCCTCTCTAACTTGGACTTGGTTAGTTCGCCTTCAAAGACGGACTTCTGAACATGAGTTATGTATCTTCTGACTATCTTTCTGACCTTGTTCAGTCTCTGCTGGTCTTTTGGCTCCTCGGTGGCTATGTCATAAACGAGAATCACCTTCACCTTAAACTCCTGTATATGAGAGGCCGATAGATCTCGTCGGAGACGAGATGTTTTATGAGCTTGTAAAGCTCAAGCCTTATCAGGCTTCTGTGGGAGACCTTTCTTTTGAGCTTTCTGTGTTTTATGGTCTTGTTCAAAAGCTGGTCAAACTCCGAGAGGAATATCCTTGCTCCATCTTTGGTGAGATAACACATACCAGATTCGTTTACGAAGTGCTCCTCTCTTAGCTTTCCATTTCGCAGGAGTCTTATTATAAGTCCGTCCGAGAATATGGGCTTAAACACCTCCGCCACGTCCAAAGAGAGGGAGAACCTCTTGGTAGATGGCTCGTGCAAGTAGCTGATGGTGGGATTGAGCTGAGTGAAGTATATTTCCCCCAGAACCTTGGCATAGACGAGGGAGTTCCCGAAGGATATGAGAGCATTGAGCGGATTCTGAGGTGGTCTCTTGATCCTTGAGCCAAACTCCAAGCCCGTTATCTTCTCGAGCTCTGCGTAGCACCTCTTTCTGAAGTCCCCCTCTACACTCATGACGTCTTCCACGCTTTTGCAGGCTGAGAGCTTCTCAAGGTAATCTTTCGCCTCAAGCTTGTATATGTGCGATAGATTCTCAATAGCCCCCAGAATAAAGGACCTGGCGAGGAAGATCCTCTTTTCGTGGTCAAGGTAGTGTTCGGACTGCTTGATTACCAAAAATCCCGAAACCTTGGTTTCTCTCGGATAGAAGCTCCCCGTGTAAAAGCCATAGCGGTTGAAAAGGTGCAGAGCCACCCCCTTCTCAGCCATAAGCTTGAGAACTTTAGAGGTTAGGGACACCTCCGCCAATACGAACATCTCATCTATATCTTCAATAGGTATAACCTTCCTGACTTCCGAGTTCTGAAAGAGAACGGTATCTTCATTCCTCTTTATAACGCCGTCGCTTAAGATAAAGTAGCTCCTACCCATAGCAAAACTCGTAGTAAGCACACTTCTTACAGTAAGGCTTGTTTATCACCTTTGGTGGAGTGGGAAGAGAGAGAACCTCTTCTATACGGTGGAGGATACTCTCTATTCCTTTAACATCTCCCTCTGATAAGTCCACCCTCTCTATTCTCCTCAGCCTCGGATAGTGCAAAAGTCCGTGGGAAACCTGAATCCCTTTGCTCCTCAGATAGTAGATGTAATACTTAACCTGCATTATGTGAGCCTCCTCCAGAGCCTTTGAGCTTTTAACTTCGTGAACTATCAGATCTTCCCTGGATGTTACAAAGTCAATGCTCACATTTTCGTCCGAAAAGCCATCCTCGCGCTTGAAGCTCGTCTCGTCCAGGAACTTCCCCAGAGCTACCCTGTCGGAGGTGTGTTCCATAGTGATGCCCTTGGAAAAGAGCCAGAGCTTCCTCAGACAAACAGTCGCATAGGCAACCTGAATACCTTTGAACCTCAGCTCCTTTTTCTCTTCAAAGGATGTTATCTTCATTACCTCCTTTCGAGTACATACCAATATTTGTGTCGTAATCTACATCTTCCTTTATGTATATACCTTTAAGGTATTGTTCAAGTTTACGGACAATACCTAGGATTCGTTTGTTAAATTCATCCTTGGACAGGTTTTTTGCTAAATCTGTTACAAAGTTTTTTAATTCATCTTTGGATAGGTGTCCTATTAGACTCATAGCAGGTTTTAGCGACACAGAATATCTTGATTCTTGTGAATTTACCACATTTACCACATATTTGGAAATAAACTCCCTTTTGAAGTTTGTATATCCCTGTTCCGAATGCCGTATAGCATCACATATAATTTCCGCTTTGCGTTCTTCATTGCCTTGCGGAAGAGGTATTACTTGAAAGCTGTGTATGTCTCTAAAGACTTCCCTTGCCTCGGATTTTCGATGTGACATATACCCTGCTTTTAGTATTTCTAGCGTGTTATAGAAATCCTTTAGGTAAGAGCCGTTTTCAAGTAGGGATTTATAAAACCTATCTACAAGTTCGTATTTCCTATATTCGCTCAAGGGAGTTTCAAAGTTTTGTATGCTTTCAACCCAATCATCCTTCTCACAGATAGTTTTATACACATCAGTATCTGTATTATTGCCCCTATTAATCAACCCTTTGAAATTCGCACTAAAGAAAGCCTCTATGTCGGTTCCTTTGAAATCAGGAAGTTCATTTTCGCCTATCTTAGACTGCTTCCACAACCAAGCTAACGACAGTCTCAAAAGCTCTTTATCATAGACTCTGCCTTTTCCTGATTCAAGCCCTTTTTTGAACACTAAGATGTGAATGTTCGGTTCCCGAGGTTCTGGAGATGGGTCCCCCGACATTATATTTGACGCCCCGTATCTCCTCAGGATCCTTCCCATCCTTTGAACAAAAGCGTCAAGTGGACATAATTCTGTAAAGAGAACGTCCGCATCTATATCGAGAGATGCCTCAACCACCTGAGTGGCAATGAGAATTTTGCCTTTGTTGTCACCATCCTCTTTGGGATTTTTGAACTCCGTTTCCATTTGTCTTTCTTTTTCCTTTCTGTCTGCCAGTGTGTATCTTGAATGTAGTAGATAAATACCCACATCATTATTTTGAATCTTCTCGCCCACTTGCTTATAAACATCTTGAGCCATCTTAACTGTATTGAGAATTACGAGCACTCTCTTCCCCTGTCTTGCTTGCTCAATTATTTCATCAATAGGAAGCTTTGATGCTTCTATTTCTCCTTTACTGTTATTATCAATTATCCTGACTTTTATTCTGTGCTTTACAAGGCACTGAAGGGCTTCTCTGTTTTCACCATATACGTTAATTGTCTCAAAGTTATTACCCAAAGCTTCTTCAAGTTCCTTTTTTACAAACTCCGGTAACGTAGCTGTCATAAGCAAGAATTTACCACCCATTTTGTGAACCCACTTGATAAACTCAACTACGATTGCACAGGCTCTCGGATCGTAAGCCTGAACCTCATCTATCACTAAGCGAGCATAGGAAAATAGAGCAAAAATTTTCTCGTATCCTGGCGGTCTGAGAGCGTAAGGGAAAAACTGGTCGCCTGTGGATACGATGACCGGATAAGAAAGGTTTTTAGCAAGCTCATAGAGCTGAACGGTGTCTCCTATGTCTCCTGTTTTTTCGAGCAGATATACATCCGCATCAGAATGCAAGAGTCCTGCTTTTCCTTCACCAAAGATAGCTTCTGCTCTACTAAATATTTGATTTACCGCAGAACGCAGAGGTAACGTATAAATAAACTTTTCACCGGCTCCCCACAAAAATGCAAACTCCGTTTTGCCAAAGCCTGTCGGAGATATT
>JALWOJ010000077.1 GCA_026995555.1 Acidilobaceae archaeon
TTGTGGAAGGCAAAACTATTCTTCTTAGGATCGTATTTGTAGGTGAGATCTACCCAAACGGCTTTTCCTTTATCCACGCCCGAGTAGCAGAGGGTTCTAGGAGCTTTGTAAGGCATGTCTTTACCATGAATAACGTTAACTATTAGTTCAGCCACTATGTGGGCTTCAGAGTTGGCGGTGTTTCCACTCTTAGAGAAGGGCTGATTTCTTGCATCCCCAGTACAGAATATTCTCTCGTCCACTGTAGACATATACCAAGGCCACTTTAGGGAGGGCCATCTGTCTCCCTTAGGAACAAGACCCGCTTTGTAAACCAAGGGTGCGGACTTGCATCTCGGATATAGGTTCAGATCGTCAAAGTCAAAGTCTCCAAGGTTGGTAACGATCCGTTTTTTCCCAAAATCTACGTGCTTTATCTGAACCTGCGGGTAATACTCTATATAGCCCTTAACATACTCATCCCAAGCCTTATGAAAGCCCTCCGCTTTAACGGGTGGGTCGTTGTGAGGATCAAGGAGGATAACCTTTCCGGGGATTTCATTCTGCTTGAAATACCAAGCAATCATGGTAGCCCTTTCGTAGGGACCGGGCAAACACCTGTAATCAAGTCCGGGCGGAACGGTTATAACGAAGTTACCCTCTTCAAAGTCTTGGATCTTTCTCTTTAGCCTGAAGTGTTCTTCTCCGGGTTTAAACGCAGCGGGATATTTCGTCATAGCTATCTCTACATCCTTAGGATCGTCCCCAACCCACTGGGAATAGTCGTAGTCTATTCCGGTGGCAAGAACCAAGTAGTCATAGCTTATCTTCCCTAAGCTTGTGTATACCACCCTTTTGTCCCTGTCTATATCGTAGACTTCTGCATTGACGAAGTGGTAACCGTATTTGTCCGCCGCTTTCAGATGGTCGTGGATAAGAAATTCAAGGTCTACAAGGTCAACGAGCCAAAGGTTGCTAACAGGGCAGGACATAAAGACATTGTTCTTTTCTATCAGGACAACGTCTATCTTGGGATCCTTTTTCTTTATGTATTTGGCGAGGGTAGATCCGGACCAACCGCCGCCGACTATGACCATGCTTGCTGGAAGTTTCTCCATGCGTATGACCGAATAGCTCGTGAGATATCCCACCTTGTTGAGGCCTTTAATCGGAGGAATGAAGGGTTTTGAGCCCGTGCATAGAAATATCTTATTTGACTTTATGACCTTGTTTCCGACTTTAAGGGTGTATGGGGCTATGAACTCGGCCACCTCATTGTAATAATCTATCTCCTTCGAATGACTGAGGCCAATGCGAATCATGTCTATGTCCCTGTAGATGAGGGAGCGCATGCGCTCCATAAC
>JALWOJ010000078.1 GCA_026995555.1 Acidilobaceae archaeon
GCATTATGGCTACCCATGGCATTATTACGTCTGCTATGTTGAGGTTCGGCTTGAATTTGAAACCCAGAGGAATGCTTGCGGCTAAAAGTATTAGGCTGAGTATACTTATTCTTGTTAACGTTCCAAATAGTTTTGCCAGGTATATGTAGGACCTTCTTACAGGTGTTACGAGTATCCTCCTCATGTAACCAAGTCTTTTGTCAAAGACTACTCCGACTCCTCCAAAAGCTCCTTGAAATATAGAGAATGCCACAAGCATTCCGCTAGCGAAGAATGTGAAGTAATCTGTTGTTCCAAATATATTCTTCAATTGTTCCTCCATAGCCTTCTTAATCATCCCCTCGATAACTTTCGGATCAATGAATCCTTGCAACTGTGGAGGTATAAGTGACTGGGCGCTTATGCTAACCAGTGCATTAAGGTTGAAGCTTTTGCCGAACAACGCTATCCAAATTAGAGGTGTAACGAGACTCATGAATAGGACCGGGCGTCTTCCGAACCATTTCTTTAACTCACGCTTAAATAATACTATCAAACCGCTCATTGCCTCATCCTCCTCCTCATAACTCTATACTTGAACGAGTCAAATGCCTCCTCCCCTCTCAATCCTCTACCCGTTAGTTCTATGAAAACTTCCTCAAGATTCGGTTTTACTACACGAATCTCAAGCAGTTTCCTACCTTGTAGAACCGTTATCAACTCAGGCAGAACTTCCTCGCTTCTTTCCACCTTCACTATGATAGAGCCGTTGTGCAGGGATGCTTTGAAGCCTTTCTCAGATAATGCTTGTATAACGGACTGTGTTTCTTCTTCACCTTTTAGCCTAAGATATATCCTGTCACCCTTGATCCTAGCCTTTAAACCTTCAGGGGTATCCTCTGCAATAATCTTCCCATGATCTATTATTGCAACCCTGTCAGCCAGATACTCTGCTTCTTCCATATAATGTGTGGTTAGAAGGATAGTAGTCCCTTGCTCCTTGAGTCTCTCAATTAAACCCCATAGGTGCCTCCTAGAATGTACATCCAAGCCAAGCGTAGGCTCGTCTAGGAACATTACTTTAGGCTCATTCACAAGGCTCATAGCTATCTCCAGTCTCCTCCTCATCCCACCACTGTAAGTGGAAACCTTTCTTTTCCTATGATCCCATAATTCCATGAAACGGAGGGCTTCCTCAGTCTTCTCTTCTGCCTTACCGCTTGGAAGTCCATAGAGCTTGGCTTGTATGTAAACATTCTCCCATCCAGTTAATTCATCATCGGCAGTCAAGTCCTGGGGGACGAGGCCGATTATCTTCCTGACCTCTCCCCTGTTACGTATTATGCTGTATCCAT
>JALWOJ010000079.1 GCA_026995555.1 Acidilobaceae archaeon
TATCTACACCGTGAATCAGCACAAGATACTCGTCGTTCACCTTTACGGGTGGTGCAGCCCACCCTATTTTACTCTCAAAGGGTGCGGCCTTCATAACCGTTATGTTTTCCCCTATCTCTATCTCTTGAAGTTCTTTACTTTCCAGTACACTCTCGGGAACATTGCAAACGGCAAGGTAGAACTTATCGTTAAGCATATGGAGCCTATGAAAGAGCATAAGCTTATCCGACTTAACTAAGAAGGCGTTCTTATCGCTTGCTACGAAACTTCTTATATCCTCAGGCATTCTGAATACGGCTATTTTTTTCCATTTGCCGTTCTCGTACCTTGCCGTAACGGGAAGAGTTCTCTCTGTTTTAATAACAGGACTGAAGTAGGACGAAGTTCTGCCGGTGTAGGTCATGTAAAGTTTACCGTCTATCTCGTAAACCCTCGGGTCCTCAACACCCCACAGGTCATACTTAGTAGTCGGGTATACACTGAGCTCAGCCTCATACTTTCTACACGTTTTTTCGTAAAGTTCGTCTAAGGTTATATCAAACTCCGCTATAGCACTCGTGTAAGTGTAATAACCGATAATTATTCTTGCGTAAATTCTTAACCTATCACCGAACAGGTGTATGGATGGATTGAAGGCTACACGTGGTACCTTTATGGGATAGTTTCTCAGGATAATATCGTGTCCCGTTATAGCTTTTAATCTCTTTACGATGTCTCTTGTCTCAAATCTTCTTTTTCTCGTAATTTTATTAGAAATCTCGTACCATCTATCTTTCTGCGCTATCATAAGGCTAAAATTTTAATTAATAATTTCAGAACAGGAGGAAGGAATGTTTAGTGGCTCAATAGTTGCTCTCATAACCCCCTTTAAAAACGGAGAAGTGGACTACGAATCCCTCGGTAAACTTATAGAGTTCCACATTGATAACGGGACGGATGCTATACTCGTCTGCGGGACAACGGGTGAGAGTCCTACCTTAACCTTTGAGGAGCACGAAAAGGTTATTGAGTTCGTAGTAAAGAAGGCTGCTGGAAGAATAAAGGTTATCGCAGGAACGGGAGGAAACGCTACCCACGAAGCTGTTTACTTAACTTCCCACGCGAAGGAAGTGGGAGCGGACGGAGCACTTGTAGTAGTTCCTTATTACAATAAACCGACCCAGAGGGGTCTTTACGAACACTTTAAGACCGTGGCTAAGGAGGTGGATATACCCATTATCATTTACAACATTCCCTCAAGAACTTGTGTAGAGATATCCGTTGATACAATGTACCAACTTGCTAAAGAGTGCGAGAATATTGTAGCCTCAAAGGAGTCTACTCCTAATATGGA
>JALWOJ010000080.1 GCA_026995555.1 Acidilobaceae archaeon
TGTTCTAACAGCTTGCATAGCGGCGTACTCAAGATCGTTCCAAAGCTTTACAGTGTTAGGGCGTGAAGCTCTCCACTTCATAATCATAGGAGCTGCCCAAGCTTTTAAAAGGTTCTCACTGTTTATCGGTTCGCCCTTTTCTTCTAAGTGCATGATAAGCTCTACTTCCTTATCCTTAGGATATGAAAGCCCATAGCTTGATGCCATAGCAGAAAAAGCCCCCGTAAATCCTTGGTACCCACAGGCAAGCTCGATAACTTTTCCGGCCTGTCTCATGGTCTTATTAACCTCGTCGTACTTAACTCCGAACACTGGGGCGGCAGCGACTTTATACATATCTCTTCCTTCCCTGTAACCATCAAGTACATAGATCTCGTTAGCAAGCCACGCTAATACTCTTCCTTCGATCGAAGAGTAATCCGCGCATAGCAGCTTGTTACCAGGAGCAGCGCATATCATACCTCTAAGGCACTTACTCGCGGTCTTGATAACTGAACCGTAAAGCATCTCGATATCTTCTACTTCAAGCGCCAAGACGTTCTCAATGTCTTTCTCGTCAAAAGCATCTCGTACAAAGTTTTGCGGTTGGATCCCTTTTCCTGACCAACGGCCGGTCGAAGCCCCGTGGTACAGAAGGATACCTTTAACTCTATTATCTTTACACGCCATGCGCGCCATCGCATCAAGCTTGGCGACACTGGCGGTTCCTACTTCTAGTCTTATCTTTAAAAGCTCTTCGATATCAGGTTCAACACCTTCAGCTATTAACTTCTTAATCGTCTTAACGTCAAGTGCCTTGACAGGGTATCCCCTTTCTTGGATATACTTAGTAAGCCCAGCTACTTGCCTTACGGATATGCCGCCTGTTATCTCCTGGGATCTAAGCATTAAAGACATGATCTTCTTTTCTACTTTTTCTTTAAGATTATTAATCCCTTTAAGGTCAACGTAGATCCCACGATCGTTGATAACCTGATCGACTTCCCACATTTTTTTCTCATCGCTATTGAGGCTTGGTATTGACTCGCTTAAGCTATGCTCTGCTTCTACGTCCTGAAGACAATAGGAACATAGGACGTCCATATCTCCGGGGGCGCCCTTCTTATCATGGTTAGGAGGTCTTATATCAAAATCTCCCGTCCGTGTTAGGGGCTTACATAAGCGCATCATTACTCGCTTACCTACGTTATCCTTTTGTTGCTCAGTCCCCATAGCTTCGCAAGCTCCGTTTAAGGATCTTGGAAGTGAGAAAGCCGCTGCCTTGGCGGCACTACAGCTCCAACGCTCTAAAGGGATATCCTTAAAACCGTATCGCTTGTGCATTATATT
>JALWOJ010000081.1 GCA_026995555.1 Acidilobaceae archaeon
GCCACTTCCTGAACTTCCTCCTCAAGGTCTTCGGGAACGTTCATCCAGCATCCTTCATCGTCTTCAATATCGCATTTAACTACGTCCGCTATTCCGTCTCCGGCATTTTTGAATACTTCGGGAATTCTATCGTAGCAAAGCTCACAAGCTGTGCATGTATCTTGGTCAACTCTAACCTTCAGTCCCATGGCACTACCTCCTCCTAAAGTTTTATTCAAAAGATATAAAGTAAAAATAATATTAGTATAATCTTACTCAGCTTCGTATGTCCTTTCTTCTTCTTCAAGCTCTAAAGCCTTTAAAATCTTGGCTACCGTCTCTCCTATCTTTGCAGGATTTTCAATTACATACGCTCCCGCCTTCTCAAGTGCTTTCATCTTGGCCTGAGCAGTTCCCTTACCTCCCGTAATTATTGCTCCTGCGTGTCCCATTCTCTTTCCGGGAGGTGCTGTAATTCCCGCAATATATGCAAATACCGGCTTATCAACTTCGCTCTCTATGTATTCTGCCGCTTCCTCTTCTTCAGTTCCCCCTATTTCACCAATCATTAGGATTGCTTCGGTTTCCGGGTCCTTGTTGAACATTTCTATAACATCTTTGTGTGTAAGTCCGTGAACTGGGTCTCCTCCTATTCCCACAGCTGTTGACTGCCCGAGTTCCAACCTCGTAAGCTGATAAGCAGCCTCGTAAGTTAATGTTCCGCTTCTTGAGACTATTCCTATTTTTCCTCTTTTAAAAACGTGTCCCGGCATTATTCCCACTTTAGCTTCACCGGGTGTTATTACTCCGGGGCAGTTCGGTCCTACGAGTTTGGCGTTCGGATAGGTCTTAACCATGTAATCCTTTACCATCATCATATCTTTTACGGGAATTCCCTCTGTTATGCAGACTATAAGTTCTATTCCGTTGTCAAGTGCTTCTACTATTGCGTCAGGTGCAAAGGGTGCGGGAACGAAAATTAATGAACAGTTTGCCCCCGTTTCTTCAACAGCTTCTCTTACAGTATTGAAAACGGGAATTCCGTCTACTTCCATTCCTCCCTTTCCGGGAGTGACTCCTGCTACTACTTTAGTTCCGTATTCTTTACACTGTTTTGCGTGAAATGAACCTTCTTTTCCCTTTTAAATATTTCCTCAGAGCCATTGCGAAATTTGACGGATTCTGCGGTTTAGGTATTTTGTATTTTGTTATGCATATTCTATTAAGAGAAATTATAAGTTCGTTTGTTCCTTTTCCTTTAATGTGTATCTGTATTATAAGAGAGTCGTTTACCTGATAAAATTTTTGCAGTCTTGCACCTTTTAATAATTCTCCTATCTCTTTGA
>JALWOJ010000082.1:0-8310 GCA_026995555.1 Acidilobaceae archaeon
AATAGGAACTGAGGCAACAAGAGCTAGGATTATAGAACAGCTTTTTAAAAGGGGATATTTGAAAAGTAGTGGCAATAAATTCTACGTAACTGATCTCGGCACAACGGTATCTGAAATACTTGAAAGTCTCTTCCCCGATTTAACAACTCCTGAGCTCACTAGACTGTTTGAAAGGAAATTGGATAGGATAAGAAGAGGTTTGGAGCGTAGACAGGATGTTGTGGAAGAGGCTAAGAATACAATTAGGAAGTTAATTATCGAATTTGAGAAAAGAAAAAAGGAAGTGGGAACGATCCTTGCAGAAAGCATAGGAGTTTTTAGGCCAAAAAGCAGATGCTCGATCTGCGGCAAAAGAGCTGTAACTCTAGATCCTGTACCCCTTTGTAAAGATCATAGAGAAGCCCTCTTGAGGTTAAAGGAGAAGTTGAGAGAGATCTCTACGAGGCTTTCTGTTTCGGAAGTTGAGGCCTTGAATATAATAGCTTCGAGAAAGGAGAACGGGGCCTGGATTAGGGATGTAGCCAAACTGGCCCTTAATGAAAGGAAAGTAATGAAATTTTTACTTTCTTAACGCCACTGCTAGGCTGCCTATGTAAGGTATCTTAATTATGTATCCTCTAAATGATACAACTTTACCAAGTATCTCATATGAGGGAACGCCCGATGCAAAGACATATCTCTTGGTTATAGGATCTTTAACCTTCACATAGCCACACTCTGAAGGATACCCAGGATCTGGAAGAGGATTAGTTTTTCTGTCATCTCCCCACGTCACAAAACATAAATTATTATTAAATTTGTATATCTTAACAACTCTGTGTATGACATATTTTTTACCTATCCACTTATAAACAATTACATCACCAACATGTATCTGAGAGGGGTTAACTTTTTCTATGAAAACAACGTCCCCGGAGTGAAGTATGGGCTCCATACTTACTCCACTAACCACAGCTATAGGGTAATATCTGTATCCCCCTTTACCTGAAAGATCAGCGTTGACTATGGGAACTATGAAGAGACCTATAACTATTAAGCTTATTATCAGGGCTTTTAGTGCCCTCACTCCTAACCACTTCCTTCAACAATAATTAAGACTTTTCAAAATTAATTTTATTCAATGGGCGAGATGGAATTGGAAAGGACTGTAGAGATTAAGGTCTCAAACAAGCTAAAGGAGTTGGGGGCCTTCCTGTATTATGGATTGGTAGAGATAAACAAGGTTCGTTGTGAAAAAAGTGAGGAATTGGACTCATTCGTAAAAAACATTGTTGACGAGATAAGATCTAGGTTTAAGGTTCCAGAAGCTCTCAGAAACGTTGAGGAGGTAAAGGCATATAGAAAATTTCTTTGGAGGCTGAAGATAGATCCTACGAAGATTAGGCCTAGTAGTGAGGCTCTTTTAAGAAGAATTCTTAGGGGGAAGGAGTTTCCTAGAATAAATGATATAGTAGATATAGGTAATATTGTCAGTATGATAACCTTTGTTCCCATAGGTCTCTACGACTTTGAAAAGCTTGCACCTCCCTTGACCTTAAGGCTAAGCCTCAGCGGCGAAGTTTTTAAAGGGATAGGAGGAAAAGAGGAGGTGTTAAAGGAAGGTATACCTATACTAGTTGACTCAAAAGGTCAAGTAATACATCTTTATCCCCATAGAGATTCCATTTTGACTGCCGTGACTCCAAATATCAGAAAGTTGCTGGTAGTGTCTGCTGGCGTAGAGGGCATTGAAGAGGAGCTCGTAAGGAAATCTGTGCAGTTAGTTTCTAATTATCTCTTAAAGTTTGGTTGTGCGGTATCATATCAAGGACCTTGGAGGTCTAGGTGAATTAGAATGTGTGAAGAAAGTTTCGAGTATTATAAGACTCTTCTAAGGATCGGAGGTGAGGCTGCTGCCTTTCTTAGAGATCATGCATGCGAGGAAGTTTATGGTAGAAGTGTAAAGGGGGATACCATAAGGGCCGATCTTGAGGCAGAGGACTACATTATTGATATAATAAAATCTGAAGGACTTAGAGGAGTTATCGTGACAGAAGAGAGAGGAAGAATTGACCTAGGAAGCGACAACATGCTTTTTATAATTGACCCTCTAGACGGAAGTACAAATTATAAGCATTGCGTGCCTTGGTGTAATGTTTCTATAGCCCTATTTGTAAAGAACAATAATACTTATGAGGAAGTCGCTGGTGTAATAGCTCCTATATTTCACGGAGATCCCGTAGGTTTCGCCAAGGGCTGCGGTTGTTTCGAGGGGATGAAGAAAATAGAAGCTAAAAACAGAGGAAATTTAGTACTTGTTTATGCGGATGAGCCGCAAAGCTTGCCTCTTTTATCGGAACTTATAGTTACAATTAAAGAAAAGTACAAGAACCCTAAGGTTAGAAGTCTTGGCAGTGCAGCTTTAGAATTGGCATATACTGCCATGGGGAGATCGATAGTCTTTGCGGACTTTAGGGGTAGCCTAAGAAATGTTGACGTGGCCTCAGCTCTAGGTATGTTAAGAGAATGTGGAGGAATTGCCTTAGATTTAGAGGGAAAGAGCATAGAGATCGTGTCGAACTCGGTAATGAAAATAGGAACGATAATAGCTTCATTAGACAAGGATCTAGTCCTTACTTATGTAAATAGAGTAAGGGAAAAGAGAGGAGGTCGGTAGCGCCGGCCCAAAGACCTCATCGAGAAATCTCAGCTCGGAGGTCCTCCTCATCCTCTCCTTTAATGTATCTTTTTCACTGAGGATATAAATGAGCTTATGATAAGGGTGAAGCCTATAATGAAAAGTGTTAAGGAGTATATAGTATATCCTAGGTCTCCAGGAGTATAAAGAACAAGAAACCTGACAATTTTCATTGAAAGTTCATTTGTCGAAATCATATGAACTTTGAACCAAAAATCGAGAGGGTAAAGAGATGCCCATAAGGAGCTCCAAAGGATCAAGACCATCATAAGGATCTTTTCCTTATTCTCTTTGCTTTCCACGAAAGCTAAGAGTCCTAGGCCTATAAGCGGTACTAGAAACTGGGGGTTGTCACCCCAGAAACCTAAGATAAAAGCTAGATACCAATATAGTGCTGTTGTAAAAGGTCCCTTATTATAAGTTATGATAAGGGTTATCGGAAGAATGAAGAGGAAGAGTATCCAAAGGTCCTTTATTATAAAAATCGTGTTATATCCGTAATTTAAGTGTAGATACGTTGCTAGTGAGGTCACTCCATTAAGTGTATAAGCTAGAGGCAGCTTGTACTGAGGGGCTCCTCTCCACGTGAATATATAATACAGAGAAGGAAGTGTCTGCGGACAGACCGTGGTGAATGGCATCATGAAAATGGTAATGCTTAGAAGAGAGTAAATAAACCAGACAAATGCCTTTCTCTCATTCTCTTTGATGTTGTATATCAACAACCCTAAATATGGGAATAGAAAGGTTGGCTTCGTTAATAAGGAAAGGCCAGCGAGGAAGCCTGAAATTCTGTATCTCTTATTGTAAATGTAAAACATCGAGAGGATCATAAAGAACAATGCTATGTGATCGAACATGCCATAAATTGCAGAGTTGTAAAGAACCATCGGACTCAATGAGTAAATTAATGAAAGAATAAGGGATTGTTTATCTGTAAGCCTTCTCTTAGCAATGATGTATATCAAAACGGGAATGAATGCATCTATAACTGAGAATGTGACTTTTGTGACGAATATCCATCGAAAAGGTATCTTTACATAATACGCGCCATTTAAGGAATATGTAATTACCTTTTCTGGCGCTACTAATCTGAGAGGGTAGAGAAGTAGTATAAGAAGAGGTCCATAAGGATATAGCCAAGGATACGGCCACTCTTCTCCTAAGGGACTAGACGACTCCACATAAAAGCAGAGGCCCGAGCTTCTGAAGGTGTCAACGAAGCCTGAGAATTGTGCTATATCGCTACCAGCAGAGAAGGGCGCGAAGACTAGCCTAATTGCTAGTGAAAAAGCATAAATCATAAAGATTATTTTTAAATCTCTTCTAAAATTCATCTTTAGCTTTCCCTGCCCCTTTTTGTTTCATCTCTTTTAATCGTTTGTTCTAGTTCTCTATCATCATACTAAAAGATGTTATGATTAACATAAGCATTTATAAGCAATCTTCTCGTTAGAAGAGAGCTTTGGATGAAGAATAGCTAACCGGAGGATATCGATGACTGAGGGCTCTCAAACTGACTTACATGATTAGTATCTAGTCTAGTAACAGTTTTCTATTTAGTAATTAGCGTCAAATTTTAATCGGAAAATTGTTACTTATCCTTGATTTCTCCAATATTTGAAGGCGTCGATGACGCTCTCACTAAGTTTTATGGGTACTAGAGAAACTATGGTCGAGATCTCACTCACGCCTGGAAGAGAGGCTATTTCCTCCAATATTTTTGATGCCGCCTCATGATTTGGAGTAGCTATTTTTAGGAGGAGCTGATAATCACCACTTATCTCGTGAGCTTCTAATACATAAGGTTTCTTTCTTATCTCATCTCTCAGATCCTTTAAGGCCTTTGCGTCAGCCTTTATCAAGACAAAAATTAAAGATCCTAAGCCTAATTTGTCTATCCTTAATGAAACCTTAAATCCATCTATGACACGATCTCTAATCATCTTGTTCACTCTTAAATATATAGTTGCTTCACTTAGTCCGAGCATTTTTGCTATTCTTCTCCAAGGGGTTCTGGCGTCCTTCTCTAAGATCTCTAAAATCTTGATATCAGTATCGTCTATCAAAGTTTGCACCTTCTTGAGAGAGCGTTTTTTAGAGTAGAAATATTTTATTAATTTATTTTTATGTGATGAATTTCAATATTGAAGATAAGAGCCGAGGATTCTTTGCTAAAGCCTTAACTATTCTAGACTTTCTTAATGTTCCTAGTGCAACCTCAGCATGTACTTCGGGAGGTATGGAGCTAAGTAGCTCCCTTCTGCGATGCAAGTCCATTTCCTTAACTCTCTTCAATATAGATCTTTGAATCGCGATGGCTCTAGTTATGTTCAACGATCTCAAAGCCTTTACGGGGTCCCGAGACTCTATCATTGATTTGGCGAAGACATAGCCGGATAGTATTGAAGGTCTTATCCCTTCTCCAGTAAGAGGAAGTACATATCCTGCACTTTCCCCGATTCTATGTATTCTGTCTTTGTACCTTTTTAACGTAACTCCGCCAACAGCTAGAGGAGCCCCCCTTACATTTCCCAGACTATTGCTAGAAAGCCTCTCATCGCGTTTAATAAATTTCAATAACATTCTTTTCAGCTTAGATGGTGAGGAATAACCTCCAACACCCACTTGAACCTTTCCATCTTCTTCAGGGAAGACCCAATAATATCCTATAAGCTTGGTGTCAAACCATATTTCTATCTTGTCATCCTCAATCTCAAATTTAGGCCTTAGGGATGTTTCAACGGCAAATATTTTCTCCCCTTCATAAAAAGCATGACCTCCAGCTAGTATCAGGTTAGAGAAGCTTTCGAGTTTAAGCCGTTCATTATTTAATTTTATCTCAATCCTTAAAGGATTGAAGTGTGATTTTAGAAAAAGAAATGTTCCAGAGCTGGCTATAAGCTCCTCTAACATCTCCCTCTTATCTATTATGAATCCATCAACCACGTCTTTTATTTCAACGGCAAGTTGACCGTCAACATAAAGAAGTCCCCTCCTTATTCTAACTTTGAGGGCACTTCTTGGTATGGGAAAGGGTATATCTTCCATCCTGACAAGGCCGTTTCCACAAGGTTTCATTGCAAGGGCGTTATGAGCCTCAAGGAGAGCAACTCGATAGCCAGCCTTAGAGAGCACATAAGAAGCGGCCACCCCAGCAGGTCCTGCTCCGATGACAAAGTAGTCATATTTTTTCATATCTTTCCCCCATTAAGCTATATATCTGGAACAAATGTTGCTGAATAACAACCTTCATCATCTTTCTCTATTCTCATCTGAGAATAGGTCATGGCCTTAACTATTGTTCTGTGCTCATGTTTCTCGGGATCAAAAGTTTCGCCCCAAGCCTCGGAGTGAAGCTTCCAAAGATCTTCAGATTCTTGAACTAATTCATGTACCTTAAATTTTGAAAAGACAAGTCCCTCCGCATCTGTATAATACAAAAGACTTTCAATATACCTATACAGTAAATTGTAGAGATCAAGACCATCAACATCTATTCCAACCTTAACCTTTGGTTCGACTTTAGTCGTATCAGTAATTATCTCATACACAGCCTTTGCCGCCATCTCAAAGAGTTCTTCCAAGCTCCTTCCCCTGACTATTACTAAAACGTCTGCTGTGTGCTCGCCGTAAGAGAAGCCAGGGCATTTAACCTTTGATATCAGCTCCTTCCATGTTAGTCCATCCATATTGCTCAACCCTCTACTTGAAAATTGCTATAAACTCCTATATTCATTATGAGATCAAGGTGCAATTATTGAAGTCAAGTTCGACCTTTCCCTTCAATGGGGAGACAGTTTTTAAAATTTTGTCCAAGAAAATAAAATATAATTGGAAGGAGTATGTGGTTCTTGTGGCAAAAAATGAGGACAAAAGTCCCTTCGCTGTTCTCATTGCAATAATACTAAGCCAAAACACGAACGATAAGAATTCTGTAAAGGCTTATGAGTTGCTTAAAGAACGAGTTGGAATAACTGTTGACAACATTCTGAAGGCTAGGATAGAGGAGATAGAAGACAGTATAAAGTCAGCTGGCATGTATAGACAGAAAGCGAGGACCATAAAGGCTCTTGCAGAGGCCTTGAAGAAAGTCGGCGGTGAAGGGTTTCTCATGAAGAAATCACCTGAGGAAGTTAGAAGATTCCTTCTTCAGATCCATGGCATTGGTAAGAAGACAGCTGACGTCTTTCTTTCAGTCTGTAGAAAAGCTCCCTACTTTGCTGTTGACACACATGCAGCCAGGATAGCGAAAAGGTGGGGTCTTGTCGGCGATAAGGCGAATTATGATGAAATTTCTAGGGCACTTTTAGACTTCTTTGGAAAGGAGAAAGTTGAAGAGGCCCATAGACTTCTCATAGCATTAGGCAGGAGATATTGCTTGGCTAAGAATCCAAGGTGTAAAGAATGTCCTCTGAGGAATATTTGTCCTTATGTCCAAAAGCGATCATAACTTCAAAACCAAAACGTGAATCTTGGGCATATGAAGAGCTTTGGGATACACTTTTTGAGATAGATCCTAACCTAAAGGTAGTGAGGAGTAAATTTAAAGGTGTTTATTTGGTCTATCTCAGCTCCAATCCTTTAGAGATCTATAACTCATTTACCAGGTATACGCATGCATTCATAAGCACTGTAGTCCCTTCTCTTCTCTGTAAAAATGTTAATGAGCTTAAAGGGGAAATTTCCTCGCTTATTGCCTGTGTCAGGAGTTTCTTTGGCTTTAAGAGCGTTTATCTAAAGCTTAGGGGAAGGAGCAAGGTTCTTCAGGAATATCTACCAGAAGGTCTAAGGGTCGTAGATATTCCTAGAGATCTTGAAAAAACCTTTGTTCTAGAAGGCATTGAAGATATAATAATTCTTTCCATAGGAGAGTTTAGGAGCTGTGGGCCGGGATGTCATGTTTTAAGACCTTATGAGGTATTACCTTCGTGTATAAGCTATTAATTTAATACTCGGTGTTACTAGGAAATATCAAATAAATATGTTAAATTTTCCAATAAACTAGGGAAAAAGGGGTTCATAGTGATTTGGAGTGTGAATTGAGGTGATAGAAAAGGGAATATTTAAAGACAGGAAAGTTTTCGAAGAGACATACATACCTCCAGAACTTATTGTAAGATCCAAAGAGGCCTCACTACTTCTGGAAAGATACTATCGAAGATATATGGAAGGAGGGGGCTCTACAGACATAACAGTAATTTATGGAACCATCGGAAGGGTCGGTATAGGAAAGACTACGCTGGCAAAATACGTTGGTAGAGAGCTTGAGAAAAGGCTTAGGGCTGAGGGAGTCAATTTTAAGCACGTATATATAAACGTTTATGGTAGGGCTAGCTTACTTCATATCCTTACAGGAATAGTCAGCAGCTTAGGGCTTGATATAAGTGTTAGGGGAAACGCTCCAATAGAGACTATTAAGGCTATAACTGACTACCTTTACTTCAAGAACATGTATCTCCTCATTATCATTGATGAGTTCCAGTCCCTTCTTCTTTCTGGCAAATTGGGTCCAGATGACCTCTACTTGCTGCTTAGAGTTTATGAGGAAATACCTCCTAAGGATGGAATTAACAGAATAAATTACCTGTTGGTCGCCAGTGATCTGAGAGCGTTGGCGGCAATGAGGGAGA
>JALWOJ010000082.1:8320-20368 GCA_026995555.1 Acidilobaceae archaeon
AGGGAGACTATTCCTCAGGTCGAGTCTCAGATAGGATTCAGGCAGTACCTACAAGCTTATAGGTCAGATGAGCTCTATGAGATACTTCTCCAAAGGGTCCATTTAGGTCTCAGATCCAATGTCATCTCGGACTATCTGATATCTATGATAGCTGATGCATATGGAGAGGACAAGGGAGGCGATGGAAGTGCCAGGAGAGCTATACTGTCTCTCAAATTCGCTGCAGAGATGGCAGAAGCTGAAGGCTCTAATAGGATAACGGAAATTCATGTAAGGAGGGCCCTAGCTGAAGGCGCAGTTTCAAGCGTTCCAATAAGCGATCTAAGGAACTTGCCCAGGGCACAACTTCTAGTCCTTCTAGCTATAACCAATTTGTCTCTAGAAAAAGGGGGTTGGATACCTACCAGTGCCGTGAGAAAAACTTATGAGGAACTTTCATTCAAATACGGAGAAAAGCCAAGAGGGCACAGTCAATTTTATGAATACTTAGACTCCTTAGAAAAGATGGGACTTATAGAAAGGGGAAAGAAGTCAAGGAGAAAGTTCGGTCATATTAGACTAGTTCCAGAACTTCCTCCAGACAGGCTAAAGGAGGTTTTAGATCACATACTTCTGGATCTAATTTAGAGGTAGGTAAGTAAGCCTTGATAGAAGGACTTCAGATGGAAGTCCCTAAGATTGTTGGGAGGACTCATGAAACCAGGATTACTTCAACTTTCAGTCTCTCTAAAGCTGGAATGATATTTGACATATTGAAGCTCAGAAGAGAATCTTTTCTAATCCGAAGCTCCAAGGATGACGCTCCAAAGCTCAAATACTTTCTAGATACAACTTTAATTACGTTAACTAAATCTCTAACCACTTTCTCTGGGCAAACTTCAGGCTTGTTTATATGAATTGTAGGATAAACCCCGCAAAGTTCAGCAGGTACTACACCTAAATAAGGCGAATAGTATACCAGATATTCATTATCTTTTGAAAACTGAGGTTTACATTCATTAGGATCCTTTGGAAGAGGTTCTAATACCACCTTTTTGTTTTTAAACAAGTCTTTGGACTCATTTATGTAATGGCTTATGATCTTTGACTTAAACTTTATGAGCCTAGGATCCCAGAGGCTCTCATCACCAAGAACTCTCAGCCCCTTGACCTTAGGTCTCTCAAGCGAAACTCCTTTTTCTAGAAGTCTATAATATTTTCGGAGCTTTAGAAACGCTAGGTAGCTGCTTGGATGATTTCTCGACATCCTCATCAGAAGCTCCCACAATCTGCCTTCCCTTATCGCTTGCTTGGTTTCATCTATGACTTTTTTAATTACATAAAGGTTATGTAGGGCTATCAGCTTTACCCTCTCGCTTCTTTCCATATCTCTTAGGTCCTCCAAGGAGTACTTCCTACAGATGGGACATGAACAAGGCAAGTAATCGAGTTCACTCAGCCTGTAAACTCCAGTCTCAGTCATATATCTTTCATCCCTTGCATAAAATATGTAACTTGCGCTATCAAAGGTGTCAACGCCCAAAGCTACGGCAAATGGTATTATAAGAGGATGTCCAGCACCAAAAAGGTGCAAAGGTTTGGCAGGGTTTGAGTGCTTCTTGACGGTGTATATCATGTCTAAAATTATATCGTACCTATATTTCTCAAGGAAGACTGTAGGGCTACCAAGGGCCAACATCTTATATGGTAACCTGTCAGACTCCTTTGCGCTATATGATAGAATATCTAGATACCCTCCTCCCTGAACAGGGAGGACCCATAAAATTTCATCGTTAGCAGGATCTATTATTTTGAGAGCTTCCCTTGCCCTTTGAAGCGTTTTCCTAACCGTGAGCTCAGCATCCTCCCTCGTTCCAAGCCCCGTTGGTATATCCAGAATAACCCCTATATCAGTCCTTATCTTGCTCTGAAAGCTCAGTATTTCATCCTGAGTAACCTTGATATCTCCATATTCCAGGACCTGATAGCCCCCTGAGTCCATCATAATAGCTCCTTTCCATCCAAGAATTTCGTGAATAGACTTGTCAACTTTACCCTTTGACCTTCTGTAAGCTAAATAGGCGTTCGTTATTATCTGATCGAAACCTACATTTTTGATCTCTTCTAAAGGAATCTCCTGTCTGATTGGATCAACAACAGGGAAAAAAGCCGGGGTTTCAACAACCCTTCCTTCCTTAAGTTTTAGCTTTGCTATTCTGCCTCCCAGGTCAACATCTTTTATCTCGAACGCTGGTAAGGTCAAGCACTCACCCTTAGACGTTAACACCCTTTCTTCTAAGATATTCTCTATAGAGTGTGAAAAGTCTCTGTGCCAGGGGACCAGCACCTTCAACTCCATCCTTAGTTACCCTTATCCCCCTGCCAACCTCAACTACACCGAGATCTTCATAGATCTTTATCATGTGTCTCGCTATTCCATGTCTAGTTATGAACTCTGCAAACTCCTTGGCATCGAAGAACCCGCTTTCTTCAAGGATAATCTCGACAACATCTGATCCGTTTATAATAATTAGGGGATACTCATTTCCATCATTATCGACTGCAAGCTCGAGAATTAGGTTTAAGTTGTTATAGTCCATGGCATAAAGTTTTCCGCTATATATTTTACCATTGCTTAATGCAACCCTCACCTTTTTATCTATTATGCTGTTGACCTTTGATGCAAACCTCCTCAGCGCCTCCGAGGGTAAAGCCAAAAGCCTCACCTAAGAGCTTAAGATGTGGAGATGGCTAAAAAGCTATTATAACAAGCTTACTCCATAGCTGTTGTCACATATCCATCTTGTTATCATTCTGATATGAATTTTATACAGTGTTTGGCCTCAGAGAGCTTTCAGTATTGTAGTTACAAGGGATAGAGATAAATGAAGTGGGAGGAGCTGGACAGAAGGTTGGATTTTCTAAGTTCTTAATGCGGCGGGATAGCATAATTAACAATTTAATTTTTAGGTTTCTAAAGGACGTTTGGTGGATAGGTGGTGAGCTGGAACAAAACTTTCGAAGGAAAGGTGAAGGAGCTTAAACCTGGAAACATCAGAGGTCAATATATAGCTACCGTGGACCTAGGAAAGCACACATTGATCCACGATGTAATAGAAGGAACTCTGGATATTAAGGAGGGGGACAAGGTCAAGGTTCATGTGAGTGAGAAGCTACCAGAGGATTTGGATGAATATGATTTCTGTGGTCATGGATACCTTGTTGAAGCAGAGGAGAAGGTGGGTAAGACTATCCTTTCATTATGGGGTATTATATTCAAATTTGAGCCTGGTATAGGACTTAAGGAAGAGAGGAAATATTATCTATGCATAAAGAAGGTCCACTGATCCCTACTTGTTAAGAAAGTCTTCGAGACTCTGGCGTTTTTTGTTGACCAGGGGTTTAAACGGAGTCTTTAAAATTCTTTTGATCAGCTCTGCTCTTCTTTCTCCTAGACCAGAAATCCTAGAAAGCTCTGTGAGAGATGCATTGCAGAACTTCTCTACCGTTTTGAACTCGTTAAGAATGGACTCAGCAAGCCTAGGCCCTATTCCTGGAAATGATTGAACTACGTAAAGTTGCCACTCTTCTATCGATGAAAGCCTAGGCTTCTTATGAATTACAATATGTGTCCTTCCCTCATGGCTCTGAAGGTTTCTCGCTAACGCTAATATTATGTAGGCTGTATTCTCCTCATTAACGCTCCAAAGTATTTTTGCATCAAAAACTGTTGCAAGGGTTATCATGGCAGAGCTAAACTGCTTAAGTCTGTTATTCCATCTATACACTATCTTCTTGATGTTCCCCTCAATTATATAATAAACATTGTTATAAACTTCCCTGAGCCTCTTAGCTTGATCAAAGAGCCTCCCATCAAACAGGCTTGAGGCAAAGTCTCCTACACTCTTTCTCTCGACAACAGAATCCTCAGAGACCAAGTAATCTCCTACATCAAGTCTCCTTCTTATGACTAGGGCCCCTTCCTTTTCAAGGATCTTGGGTATGGAGCTTCTCTCCTCTCTAACGTCTACATAAATCCTAACCTTTAACTCTTTCATTTCCTCTATGCCTCCCTCTATAGATTGTGCAAAGCCTGGCTACTTTTCCCGGCAGGCTCGTAGATATTACATCAAAAATCTCATCTACATAGCCTTCTGTTACCCTTTGAGATTTAATGTGCACCATTGCAACTGCCCGATGTCCTCCTCCAATTCCTCCTACTTTTTCCGAAATATACTTTGCAAGAGCAAAAGCATCTATACCATTCTTAAGAGCCTTTTCTGACACCCTTATGGACAGTCTAAGCTCATTCTCATGGTGACCAATTACAACAGCGACATCCGCTCCCAAGTCGATCAAGGTTTTCGCAATTCTCGATTCAAACGATCCAATTTTGGTTATCACCACTATTAACTCCTTACATGCCTTGCTGAACTTCATCCTTTGCATCGCTTTGAACTTGGCTATTCTAAATGAGAAGTCCTCGTTTATGGACATGATTGTTGTGAGTTCCAACGCCTTCTCATAAGAGCCTCCCCAAAGAATAAGCTGTTTAACGGCATCCAACATATCAACGTCGAGCAGTTGAAATCTCTTCGAGTCAAAAATTATGCCTGTAAGACCTAACGTCGCTAAGGTCTTTTCTTCGAGTCTGAGATTTAGCTCGCTCAGGGCCTTAATGATGAGTTGGGTGTTGCTTGTCGCATTTTTATCTATGTAACTCTTTATGGCCCTCTCCTTAAGGTCACCAGGCATATGGTGATCTATAACATAAACCCTTTTCACACCTTCATACTCCCTACCCAGCTGTATGGAATTGGACGCATCAACAACGAGAAAAACTTCTGGGATGTCATCTCTGCATAGGTTTAAGTCTAAGTTTAACTCCCTGACTATCTTCTTTGAAAGCTTGTTAAGTCCTTCAGGAAAGATCGTGCAGCAGGAAACTCTTAGTTTCCTAAGTATCCAACACGACAGCAAAGCCGAGGCCAGGGCATCGGGATCGGCGTTTCTATGTGTAATTATGGCAACTCTACTGTTCCTTGCGACCTCTATCAGAACTTCTGAGACCCTTGCTAAGCCTTATCACCTCATCAGAGCTCTTCTCTATCACTTCGATGATTTCATCAGCTATATCATTTAGAACCTCACTGTTTAGAAGTGAGGACCTTAATTCGAGATCAGCAGAAACTCTCAAATTATTTTTCTCATCCCTATCAATTGAGAGTATTAAAACGTAGTCACCGAACCTAGGTTTGATATACTTTCTAAGCCTCTCCTCAGCCCTCTTCTCTATGAAAGAAATTAGCTCCTCCAGGCTCTCTTCAGCCTGCCGTTCCTCCTGTCGCTCCACCTTTGCCCCCCATCAAGATCTTTTGGAGTTCTTTACCAAGCTTATCCAGTTCGCTCTTTAAGGCGTCTTCCTGCCCCTTCAATGCCTTGGCCCTTATCTCAAGCTCTTCCTTTCTCTCCTCCAACTCCTTAACAATGTCACTCTTCGGCTTCTTAACGAGGACAGAACCTATCATCCTGTAGGTCTCAGCATCATCAGGTACGTTCTTGAGCTCATCGAGAACGCTCTCTATCTCGGAGATCATAGACTCTATGCTCAACCTTTCCCTAGAGATGTTGACGAGCATCTCCCTTAACTTCATATACTTATTATATTTTGCCTCCGCCTCAGCGGGAAGCCTCTCGACCACTCCTATCACCAAGCCTCTTTAACAGTATTCAGAGTAAAAGGTCTATTTGAACTTTTCAACGCTTCTCAGCGATGAAAGGGCTGCATGGATAAGGTAAAGGAAGGAATTCGTGAGGGCTCTAAGGCCACTTATGCTGTTGGACGATATTTCTACTACAAGACACTCGTTTTCAACCTTGATGTTAACGTTGCCCTTCTGCGGTTGAGGTTGAGAAGCCTCCACCCTTAGAGAGCTCATTAATACTGGTGCTACAGGATCACAGATCCTTATTTTCACTAAACCTTTTTTGAATAGTATCTTCTTACTCAACCTTTCAACATCTCCCTAACTCTGCCAAGCTTTATCCTAGGCCCTACATACTCATTTTTTTGATTCATAAACTCCAAAATGGCGTTATTCTCATCCCTTTCATCCTTTCTCAGAATTCCTATCAAAGTTTCCCGTCTTATCTTTATGGAGTTTACGTAAACCTTTAAGTGAAGCCCTTTCATGAGAGCCTCAGCAAAGTCAACAACCTCATCGCTCTCAACTTTCACATAAAGGTCCCTCGGTTGACGTGGGGGAAGGGGCCTTTTGATCTCTCTGGAAAGGGCAACCCCAAGAACCTTCACAGAAACTATGTTTTTGTGGACGCCTCCTCGCTGTAAATCATATATTCTAATAATGCTTGGATTACCTTTCCTCTCCCCCACAACAACCAGCCTGTCGCAGCCCTTGCTTAAGGCTAGAAGAGTTAGCTCTTCCATAGTTAAGTGTCCTCTGTTGATCTTCATCGCTCCCGGAATTAGGGATACTAGATCCTTTATGAAGGATCTAGTTCTAGGAGAGGGTCTCCTGGAGGTTGTTATTAAAACCTTTGAATTCATTTCCAAGAACTAATCAGTCCTCTTTTACTGGGAAATAGTCTTTTCTAACTATTATTCCTTTAAAGTAAGGGGCTAGTCCAGATCTTGGCAAATAGGCGCCTCCAGCCCAGACAGCGCCGCACTTCTTACAGCCCCAAAGTCCTACTGAGATTCGATAGACTGTTCCAACCGATCCGCAGAAGGGACATTGATGCTTGCTATATCTCTTTTCTAAAACCTCCTTAACCCTCTTTCTAACACTAACTCCATATCTAGGTCCATACCTGCCTGCTATACCAACAACCTTAGTCCTCCTTGCCATCCTTCCTCTCCTCTCCCTTTAAAGACTCTTCAAGTGCTCTGAAATACACTGCTGCCGCGTTTTTAGCTAGGCCCAAAGCTCTTTTAATTTCCTCTGTTCTCCAGGCGCCCTCGCCAGTCTTCTGCATGCCAACGATCCTGTAGTTTTCGTCAAAGGCAATCACAAGTCTGCTGTCCGCGATCGCCTCTTCCTCATAGTCAGGATCAACGACCAGATGTCCATCTATGTTTGCCAGAGTAACAGTAACTACCCTATGATCTATTTTCAGTTTCTTTGACCTAGAGCCTCTCTTTATTATGATCTCTCCTGTCTCCAGCTCCTCATAGTCCGGAAGCCAGGTGTTCAGGAGTGCAGCCATGGCAGCAAGCATGCTCGCGTCAAATAGATTGCCTCCATGATCTATTATGTAAAGATCGACCCAGATCATCCAGACCTTCTCTCCCTCCCTTATAACTAGGGACTCTAGATCTATGGCCTTGACCTCTCTGAGGCTCCTATCGATCACCCTAGCAAGCTCTACGGCGTTTTCATCAGGGGGGCCCGGTTCAAAGAGGGGCGAGGCTAGGGGCACGAATTCGGCATGGACCATTAGAACCCCCTGGTTCGGCGTATCTCTGAAGGGAGTTCCGACATCAACTTTAACTCCAGCAATTACCTGAGTTCTTCCCAAAGTGACGTGGGCTGAACCCTCAGCCTTCTCTATAACTCCCAGCTTTATCGATATGTTCCTTGGTGTAGCCAGGTCTCTCGTTCCATCAGGCCTCAGGTTGTTTTGTAGAAGCGACTTTATAGCCTCTTTGGTGAGGCTCGAGACCAAAGGCGCTTTGAATGGGGTCATGCTCATTTTTATCAGACCTCCTCTAAGCTCACCTTCGAGTACTTGTTTCTCAAGGTCTCCTTCTCCATTTCAACTATTTTCTTTATTGCGTTGAGCGCCATCTCCAGTCCTCTCTCGAACTCCTCTTGAGTCAAGACGCCGTTAAGTTGTAAAAGTGTTACCTTATTTATGTCAGGGGCAGCTGCAACGGGCATGTCCGCCTCCCCAAGGTTGTCCTCAACCTCATCAATATCGAGAACTAAAACTCCTTCAACCTTTCCAACGGCAACTCCCCCTACCAATGCTCTCATTGGAATCCCAGCATCTGCCAACGCCAGTGAGGCGGCAGTAACCCCAGTGGTCCTCGTTCCTCCATCGGCCTGTAAAACCTCGACAAAAACGTCTATTGCAGCTCTGGGATACAGCTCTGAGATAACGACAGGCTCAAGGGCCTCTCTGATCACTTTAGATAGCTCTATTTCCCTCCTGCTCGGAGCAGGGCTTTTTCTATCCTCTGTGGAAAAGGGGGCCATGTGATATCTAACCCTCAGAATTGCCCTGTCAGGCAAAGCTACATACTTTTGAGGAGGCTCTTTTGGTCCATAGACAGCTGCAATGACTCTAGTTCTCCCAAACTCGACCAGGGCAGATCCATTAGCGTTGTTCAGGACTCCGACCTCCATCCTTATCGGTCTCAGATCTTCGGGAGACCTACCGTCATGCCTCTTTCCAGATTCATCGATAAGCTTTACCTCGCTCTTATTACTTCCTCCCATCTCTTAAGCACCCCGTATCAGTTTTTCCTGCTTAAGGAGGTTTCTTAAGTACTCTGTTAAGCCCTTCCTGTGAGGCTCCCTTTCTATGATCTTTATCGCCAAGAGAACCAAGGACTCCTTCTCCGACTCAGGACACTTTATCCACAGCCTTCCATTGGTTCCAACAACTATATTACAGCCTGTCTCCTCCATGATCATATTTATCATGCTTCCTTTCTTCCCTATTATCCTTGGGACTCTAGTTGGCTTAACTTCTATTACTTTACCTTCAGTTATCCTCCCCAGGCCCTTTTCCTGAACTGAGAGAAGAGGGTTTCTAGTTCTGTCAAAGGCAACTACCTTCGCTAAGATGAAGTCTCCAACGGAAAGGATTCTATTTAAGTCATCTGTAACTGGGTTATAAGGTCTTCCAAGAACGTCCTGGACGTTCAACACCGCTGTATATGGAGAGTTTATGTCAACAAGCCAATTGGTTATGCCAACATTTGTGACTATACCTATAACTATATCCCCAGGCTTTGGTACGTAGGCTCCTTCAAGGGGGCTAAAGTACTTCTTCGAGTCCCTAACATCTATAACGCCTATCACGGCCGCCCTTTTAGTTCCGCTTTCATCAACCACAATATACTTCGGATCGCCCTCGGTATCAGGCTCAAGGGGTTCCCCAGGCACGACCACCTTTCTATAACTCATCTTCAAGACACCTTCTTAACGTTCACTATCGCACTCCCTCTTGTGAGCTTCTGAATCTTTGAAACCACATCTATCTGTGATCCAGCAGGTATTTCTATTTCTGCTACAAGGCTTCCATCGTTTTTCCAATCAACCTTCTTTAGCTCGCCCAGCCTCTGAAGGTCTTTGTATATTCTCCCTGAATATTGTGGAGGTATTGTTACCTCCAGAAGGGCCTTTGCGATCTTTATTGGCATCAGCCTGGCAAGCTTCCTAACTATCTCTATTGCCTGGGCCTCAGCGTCCTTAAACAGATCTATACCTATTCTAAGCTGTTCCATTGCGGCCTCTATCCTCTGCTCAGGAATGGGCCTGCCTGTCTTGGGATCGATGGCGTTCCTCACTATGTAAGATATTATTTGCTTTCTCTTGGCCTCCAAAAGCTTCTTTCTGTGCTCCTCAGTGAGCTGGAGCTCACCCTCCTTCAGGATCTTTTCGGCTATCTTCCTTATATCATCTGTTCCAAACGCTTTTCTGATCGACTCTGGGCTCGCCCTCAACCCTTTTCTCACATCCTTATATACAGTGTCGGACCAGAGAACTTCATCTATGTCAACCTTCTCCCCTTCCTTGTACTTGAAGGCCGGATCGGGCCTCACAAGTATCTCGAAGTGTTGGCCTTTGATATCTATTCTGGCTACTAGATAATCGTGTTTTCTAGTCATATTTTTCAACCTCTCTCATAAATAAAAAGTTCGCTCTAAATTTAAATTTGTAAAAATGAGATCTTAAAGCTTAAAACCTTAAGAGCTTTCAATCTCCTTCTTATGTTCCTCAATGAACTTTGAAAGATCTTCATGACTCATCTTCTTAAAGACCTTGTCCTTAGCGCTAATATAACCTATCTCTATTATTGAAGGCAGTTCAGCAAGTATGTCTTCTCTCTTCTCATCGCTTGTAGCGACCCTTGAGTTAATAAGAGCTTTGATAACTGTAATTACCGCCTCATCGAAGCTCATGTTCTTTCTGTAGTTCTTTTCAAAGAAGGAGTTTGCGTGATCTCCACCTATTCCTATAGCTATCGCATAATAGCCAAAATACTGGCCTCCGGGCTCCGTCCTGAAGAGCCTAGTTGAGCCATCCTCATCAACCCCTCCAAAGATAAGGGCTACTCCAAAGGGCCTAACCCCTCCATGCTGGGTGTACATCTGCTTCACGTCAGCCACAGACTTAACTATGTACTCAACAGAGGCAGGCTCCCCATAGATCAGGCGATGCCTTGCAGCGACGAGCCTAGCATAGTCAATAAGGACCCTGCCATCGCCACCTATTCCAGCAAACGTGACCCCTATATGATCATCAACCTTATATATCTTTTCCATGGAATCTAGGTCAAGCAGCTTCATTATTTTTCTCTTCTCAGCAGCGATGATGACGTACTCCTCTGTCCTAAGGCCTAGGCTTGTCCATCCCTGCTTTACTGCCTCTGAAGCGTACATTACCTGATAAAGCCTGCCCTCAGGGGAGAATATCGTTATTGCCCTGTCATACGCTGTAGCTGGAGGTCCCATTGCCATAAATCTTCACCCAGGGCATGTTTCATGCTAAAAAGGTGTCTTAGGAGGTTAAAACTGAAGTTGAAGCTTCTTTCTTTAGAGCTCTTCATTCAATAGAGCAGAGAAACGTCTCTCAAAAAGTTTAATTAGTGGGCAATGCATCTTGTTAATGGGTGACATCCATGGTGCATTTAGTGTGGCTTAACACGATCGTGTTGTTCCAGTCACTGACAACAACCACCACAGCGACCAACACGACGCCAGCATTGACCAACTTGATCTCCTCCATGGCCTCGAACCCATATGTAGCGGCATCAATAATAATTCAGCTGGTCCTAGGCATAGCTCTAGGCTATATCTCCGTTAAGGTTCTAAAGTACATCCTAGCATTTATAGGAATACTTGTGCTTGGAGCAGTCCTTAACATATGGAGCTTTGGCGGCAGTATAGAGAATACGCTAAAGAGCTATTACCAACAGTTTCAGCAGATGGAGCCTATGCTTAAGAAGATGATGGCCACTTTAGGCCTTTTGACAGTGGGCCCGGTAAGTATAGGTTACATAATAGGCTTAATAATAGGTATTGTAAAGAAGTAACTTTTAGTGTGTAATATTAACACATAAATTCAACGTTTCCTGAAAGTATCAATTAAACAGTTTTTATATAGAAATATTATTTGACATATATCGCCCTCAACTAGAGGCTCCTTAATAAACCTTGTGGATTACATTTAAATGTGCCTCGCTTTCTATTAACTATTCTCCTTGGAAGAGAGGTCAGAAAATTGTCAAGACCTGGGGCAGGAGAGATAGATGATGTTGTTGAAGAGATAGCCAAGAAGCTTCTTGCCCCAGGTCACATAGATAAAAATATTATCATAAAGGAGGTTAGGAGGGCCAAGAGGTTAGGCATTTACTGGAGGATTCTAGATTCCATGGAGAGGGCCCTCCTCAAGGCTGCAATGCTCGCCCCAATAGACAGATATAGGCCTAAGAGTATGGCGTCAAGGGCTATTGCCAGAGTTATAGCAAAGATCGAGCTAAACACAATGAGGGGAATAACTTTCGTAACGGGCCTGAGGAGGGCCCTTTCCGTGGCCCAGCCCCCAGTAGGGGGCTTTAGGTCCCTCCTCTCCTGGGTTAAGGAGAAAATTAATTACATTTTGTATTTGGGACGTAGCCTCCTGGCAGTTTATAATTACTTTGAACCACTAATGAGTGGAGGTTAAGACATGTGCACAATTAAATTTGCATTAATGTGAAATTATGAGAAAGCTGGATGAATATGAATGTCTTGTTGAAAGATCTAGGAGGTTTTATGAGACTGCAGAGATGCAGATCGAGAAGGGGTTTTATGACTTAGCTGCCTTCAGCCTTGAG
>JALWOJ010000083.1 GCA_026995555.1 Acidilobaceae archaeon
GGTCCTCTCAGAGATCATAAACAGAAAGATAACTTTTATTGAAGATGTTTTTGGGCCTGAGGCCAGGAGAGCTATAGCCAATATGAATGAGGGAGAAATAATAATGCTTGATAACACTAGGCTCTCGTCTGAGGACTTCGTGGAAGCTCCTCCAGAGGTTCATGCAAACAGCATATTTGTATCTAGGCTATCAAAGGTGGCTGATTGTTATGTCAACGATGCATTTGCAGCAAGCCACAGAAGCCAGGCTAGTCTAGTGGGATTTCCTTTAAGAATGCCTTCAGCAGCAGGGAGGCTTCTAGAAAAAGAGCTTAAAGCTATCTCAAGGATCTTGGAGAGGCCTGAAAGACCTAAGACCTTTGTCCTAGGCGGAGCCAAGATAAAAGACATGATAGAGATCATTGATTACTCTGTCAGACATAACGTTGCAGATTACATATTGACTACAGGCCTTCTCGCGCTGCTCTTCCTCAAGGCTAAGGGAATGAATGTTGGGGAGAGCGAAGAGCTTCTGAGAAGAAAAGGAGGAGGTACTGCTCTAGTTCAGAGAGCTAGAAAGTTATTAGAGATGAGCAAGGGAAGAATACTTGTTCCCAGTGACTTTTTATGTGAGAAGGGAAGCAAGGTAGAGGTTTTGAGTTCGGACAAGATTGAAGGTATACCGAAGGACATAGGACCCGAGACTATAAACGCTTATTCTGAAATTTTGAAAAACTCCGCCTTCGTGGTAATGAAGGGGCCTGCAGGAGTTATAGAGGATCCCAGGTTTAGAGCTGGAACTAAAGGTATCGTCGAGGCTGCACTCAGTGGAAAAGCCTTCACCGTCTTTGGAGGTGGGCACTTCAATGTTATCCTGTCTGAGCTGAGCGAGGAGCTAAGAAGAAGAGTCGGACATATAAGTACTGGAGGAGGAGCTCTTGTATACGCTCTCACTGGAAGGGAACTTCCAGCTGTTAAGGCGCTTGACAGGTCATACAAACTATTTTACTCAGGAGAGAGCTAAACACAGAGGTGTAGATGTTGGTTGTGAGAGTAGGTATTAATGGCTATGGAACCATAGGGAAAAGAGTTGCGCATGCAGTATTCCTTCAGGACGACATGGAGCTTATAGGAGTAGTCAAAAAGACCCCTGACTATGCTGCCTTTCAAGCTCAAAGGGCTGGAATAGGAATCTATGTGATTAAAGATGACGACATTAAAAAGTTTGAAGAAAAGGGCATTGAAGTTAAAGGTACCCTTAACGACCTTCTATCAAAGGTTGACGTAATAGTTGATGCGACTCCCGGAGGCACTGGAGCCAAATACAGAGATCTTTATGTGTCAAAGGGTGTTAAGGCGATATTTCAAGGGGGTGAGAAGCCTAATGTCGCTGAAAGGTCCTTTAGCACCCTTTGCAACTATGAGGAGGCTTTGAACAAGAATAGCTTGAGAGTCGTGTCATGTAACACGACAGGCCTTCTCAGACTTATATGTACCCTTCATAAGACCTTTGGAGTGGAAAGCGTCAGAGCAGTTATTGTGAGAAGAGCTGCCGATCCTAAGGAGATAAAGAGAGGGCCAATAAATGCAATAGTTCTTAATCCACCAACGATACCTAGCCATCATGGAGAGGACGTAAAGGAAGTACTTCCATGGCTTGATATAATTACTGCAGCGGTAGTTGTTCCTACAACGTTGATGCATGTTCATAACGTTATGCTTAAACTCTCAAAGACGGTTACAAGGGAGGACATAATATCCGTTTTAGAGGAATCTCCGAGAATAATCTTGGTAAGTTCTGAAGCCACAGGAATAAGAAGCACGGCTGAGATAATTGAGGCGGCCAGGGAGGTCAGAAAGAGAGGAGATGTTCCAGAACTAGTAGTATTTGAGGATTCAATAACAACTAGGGGCAATGAACTCATGTTGTTCCAAGCAATCCATCAGGAATCTATAGTTATACCAGAAAATATAGATGCAATAAGAGCGGTCACAGGACTTGCACCCACTGCAGAGGCAACTATCAGTATCACTGATTCAAGTCTAGGCCTCAAGGCTCCACTTTGGTAATAAAGTAGTTAATAGAAATAAAATTGGGAATATCAATACACTAAGAGAAATTACATTTAATAGGTATCTATAATAATTCCTACCTTCGTTAATATTTAATTGGTGCATTAGCTTTGGTGGACTATTCAAAGTTTCTGGCCGACAGAACTAAGTATATGAAGGCCTCCGAAATAAGGGAGCTCCTTAAGCTAGCAGAGCAGGGCAACGTCATTAGTTTTGCTGGTGGACTCCCAGATCCTGCAACCTTTCCAAAGGAAAAGCTCTCAAAGATTGCTGCTAGGGTCATTGAGGAACAGGGAGATATGGCACTTCAGTATGGCCCTACCCTTGGAGTTACACAGTTCAGAAACATCTTAAAGCAGTTCATGAGAAGAAATAACGTGAAGGTAAATGATAATGATGACGTCATAGTGACTACAGGAAGCCAAGAGTCGCTCTACTTGATAGGCAAGGTGTTCGTTGATCCCGGGGACTATGTGCTGGTCGAAGCACCCACCTACTTGGCTGCATTAAACGTTTTCAGGCAGTTTGGAGCTAAATTTGCCTCTGCCCCAGTTGACGAGAATGGTATGAAAGTTGACGTGTTAGAGGAGAGGGCGAAGAAGCTCATCAAGGAGGGCGCGAGAATAAAGCTAATATATACTATACCGACATGTCAGAACCCAAGCGGAGTTACCATGAGCAGAGAAAGAAGAAAGCATCTTCTAGAGCTTGCTGAGGAGCTAGACCTTCTAGTCGTTGAAGACGATCCTTATAGCTTCTTCAGCTTCAAGCCTGTCGATGCAGAGCCTCTAAAGACCATGGATAAAAGTGGTAGAGTTATTTACCTAAGCACCCTTAGCAAGATACTCTCACCAGGAATGAGAATTGGCTGGACGTTAGCAAACTCGGAAATAATCAGATCCTTAGAGCTTGCCAAGCAGGCAGTGGATCTTCATACCCCGAACCTGACCCAGTACATAGCCATGGAGGCGATAAAGGAGGGGGTGATTGACGAGGGAATAGAGAGGGCAAAGAAGCTTTATAAGGAGAAGCGCGACATAATGCTTGAGGCTCTGGAGAAGTACTTCCCAGAGGGCTCTTCATGGACCAGACCTATAGGAGGGCTCTTCATCTTTGCCTATCTACCTAAGGGCATAGATACAAAGAAGCTCCTACCGGAGGCAGTTAAAAGAGGAGTTGCTTACGTTCCTGGGCAGAGCTTCTTTGCTGAGGGGGGAGGAGAGAACACCTTAAGGCTCAACTTTAGCTATCCACCAATAGATCTGATAGAGGAGGGTATAAAGAGGCTCGGTAACTTCTTCAAGGAGGTTTTAAATAAGTGAATCAAACCTAACAACCTCATTCTTTTTTTATTAGCGCTGAACTAAGGTTATAGCTGTTAAGCTCTTTTTAAATGTTTTACACTCTTCAAAGGATACTTAGAAAAAGAGTCATTTTACGGGGAACTGTGTTGATCGATGAAATAAAGAAGAAAATTTTAAGGATAAGTGAAGAACTTGTATCTGAAGAACATGTTGCTGGAAGGAGGGATGAAGAGGAGGCAGAGAGGATAATTTCTGTTCTTGAAAAATTTGGGGCGAAGACCTTTAGAAAGATAAGGTTTCCCCTGATAAGTTGGAGACTTAAAGACGTTGAGCTGGAACCCAGTGGAAAGGCCTCTCTTGCCCCCTATGTTGAAGACTTTGACGTTGAGGCAAAGCCTTTCTTTCTGGGGGGCGATCCCTCGGAACCAAGGTCCTGGAGGAGATTTCCAGAGGGAAGTGTAGCTGTTGCTAAGGAGCCTGAAAATCCAGATGAGTTGAAGGCAGCAACCCTCCTGGCGGCTGAAGCTGGGGCGAAGGCCCTTGCAGTGTTTAATGAGAGGAACGTGCTAAGAAAGATAGTCACAACGGGAACTTGGGGCTTCAGCTTCCATGCGGGCTCTCCAACTCCTATACCGGTACTTTATGTTGACAAAGAGTTCGTAAGAAAGGCAAAAAGTTCAAGCACAGTAAGGATCTTTATATCGGCAAGAAGCATCAGGACGTCAGGCATCATTTTAGAGGCTGATGACGGTGAAATAGAAGGAAGGCCTATATTCGGAGCTCATTATGACAGGTGGTTTAAGGGGTTTCAAGACGATATTCTAGGAATCGCCCAAGCGTTTTTGGCATGGGAGGGTTCGGTAAAAAGGTTTGGTGGCGGGAGACTTCTCCTCTTCTCTGCTGAAGAACATGGGGCATTAGGATACGCGGGATGGTATTGGGCATGGGGAAGCAGATGGTACGTCAAACAGCTACTACCTTCCCTAATAGAAAGCTTTGGCCCTTATGTTAACTTTGATGTTGCTGGGTCGCCTTCCTTAAAGGTGTCGGGCTCACCGCAACTGATATGCAACATTATTGAAGAGGATATTGAGGAAAGATGCTGCGAGTGTCCAGAATGTGATAGCTTTAGCTTTGCGACTCAAGGCTTCGAGACTTTGTCGTTTCACAGCCTTTGGAATGACAGACTGAGAGAGATATATCATACCGAACTTGATGTCAAGAAAAACGCTGATATGGAAGAGGCTTCAAAGGCCGTTTTGCTCTCCCTGAAGGCTTTGGAAGGCAGAGAGAGGTGGAGCTGCTTCTCAAAAAGGCTTAGGGAGTGGCTGGGAGGCTCTGGAATCCTGGGAAGAAGGGCTCTAGTAGTTATAGAGTCCTTGGCCAAAAGGGTTGGATGGAAGAAGGTCTACTCGGAGCTCTCAAGGAGGTTCCTTAAGGCAATAAACTATGGAGACTATAGGTGGAGCACTGGAGATCTGGAGGCTGTTTGGTTTCCTGAGGCCGTAGTTTACAGAAGGATACTTAAGGACATTGAGAGCGGTAAAAAACCTCCCCTTGAAGTTTGGGTGAGCGGAGAGGAAAGACTTCTCTACACCTTCTGGGCCGATCCCAAGAAGCCCGGAGCCTGGGAAATGCTGAGTGAGCAGGCCTATGAAAATTTGAAGAGTCTCAACGAGATCGTTAATGAAATTTCTCATAAACTTTTAGCTTAGAGGTCAGCCTCCCTCAGCCTATTAATAAGGTCTCTCATGCTCACGACTCCTATAGGCCTTCCATTATCGTCTAAAATGGGTATGTGCCTTATACCGAGATTAACCATTATCTCTAAGGCTTTCCACATGCTGTCATTGGGCTTTAACGTCTCAACATTTCTGGTCATGAACTCCTTTACGGGCTTATTGAGGTCCTTGTTAGTTGCAACCACCCTAACGAGATCCCTCTCAGTAAAGATGCCTTGAAGCCTTCCATCGTCCCCAACAACTAAAACACTACCAACCCCGTTTTCATACATGACCCTTGCAGCCTCCCTAACAGAGGTCATGGGACTTACTGTAACTACAAATCCCTCTATAACAAGACTCCTTAGTGACATTCTCTGACACCCTAATTCTCTGACTTATATGCATCACCACCGATAAAAAGTGCTATGCTTTTCGTTACGACCTTACCAAACCTTTATCCCTACAGGGACCTCCTCCGGAACAGGTAAGAGATACACCTTTCCGTTCTCATCCTCCCCAACGATGAGCATGCCA
>JALWOJ010000084.1 GCA_026995555.1 Acidilobaceae archaeon
TCACGAGATAGATATAAGGAAGACCTTTTTCTGGAAACTTTACTGCAGAATAATGTATCCTTTGCTCTCAAGCAGGTTAAAGAGATACGCATTTTACCTCTTCGTTTTAGCTCTTATGGGCGGTTCTGTAGGGCTTCTGTTTACAAAACACGTTCTCGTTAAAATGCTTCCTTACGATAACAAGTCCGAGCTTGAAATAGTCCTTGACATGCCCGAAGGAACAACTTTAGAGGATACCCTAAAGGTTGCAAAAGAAATTGCTCAAGAAATAGGAAAGTATTCAATAGTTACGGACTATCAGATATACGTAGGAACTGCAGCACCCTTCACCTTCAACGGACTTGTAAGACACTACTACTTGAGACAGGCTTCTAACCTTGCGGAAATTCAGGTAAACCTCGTAGGAAAGCATGACAGGGATTTACAATCTCACCAGTTTGCAAAACTTATAAGACCGAAGGTTCATAAAATTGCTGAAAAATACGGAGCTAAATACGTAGCTGTAGTTGAAGTTCCCCCCGGACCTCCCGTGTTGTCTCCGATTGTTGCGGAAGTTTACGCACCTGATATGAAAACACTTGAAGAATTCTCATGGAGAGTTCTAAAGATATTTAAAGATTCAAAAGCTATAACCGATGAAGGAATTTATCTTGAATATCCCGCACCTATGATTAAGTTCGTCGTTAAGGAAGATAAAGCCAAGCTTGTAGGACTTTCAAAGGAGGAAATCGTTTACACGCTTAAGGCTCTCATAGGAGGATGGCAAGTTGATGTTATGAGAACTACGGATACGGAACACGTTCCCATAATAATAAGACTTGATGAAAAGTATAGAGTTCCGGAATTTTTAAAGAACATAAAGATACCTAACAGAATGGGACAGTTAATTCCTCTTTCTGAAGTTGTTGAAATTGAAGAAGGACCTATTCCGAAGACAATATATCACAAGAACTTAAGAAGGGTAGTTTACGTAATAGGGGACGTTGCTGGAAGGGAGGAAGCACCAATTTACGGAATACTTGATGTCAGGGATAAGATTCTAAGTATTGAAAACCCTTACGGAGAGGTGGGAGAACTCTGGATGTCCCTACCCGTTCTTGAGGATAAGGTTTACATAAAGTGGGACGGTGAAATGCACATAACACTTGAAGTTTTCAGGGACCTCGGACTTGCATTTACTGTTGCTGTGTTTGTCATGTATGTTCTCGTTCTCGGATGGTTTAAGGATTTCAGAATTCCCGGAATTATCCTTGCTCCCATTCCTTTAACGCTAGTGGGAATAATCCCCGGGCACTGGCTAATGGACAAGATAATGGGAAAT
>JALWOJ010000085.1 GCA_026995555.1 Acidilobaceae archaeon
CTTCATAGATGACTGGGCTCTTGGCTGTTCTAGCGAAAGCATAGAACATCTCCTCTGTCGCAACCATAAGGTTATTTGAAATTATTTCCAATGTAAATATATCACTTCTTTTCATGAACAATCACCTCTGGAACATTATTATGATATTACCAAATCTGTCTCTTAAAAACTTTTGATTCTTGAGAACGAGAACGGTTGAAGTAGGGTCTTCTATTACAGCAGGACCGAAGCCTTCGGCCTCTCTAGGTATTTTGGTTCTACTATAGACAGGAACCTCCATCTCCTCACCATAGACATATATCTTTCTCTCCTCAACTATCGCATCTCCAAGTTTACTGTCAGTTTTCTCTATCTCCTTTAATTTGGGCTTCACGACCTTGGCGATACCCACCCCGTGAAAACTCACTATTTCTACTGGACTTCCAGGCAATCTGAAATCATATGCGTGCTCATGATATTCATGGAACTTCTCTATAATCTCTGGCAGGTCCCCAGCAGTTATCTTTCCAGTTTTTATAGGAACTTTAACTGTGTGCTCTTGTCCTTTGTATCTCATATCAGCGTAATGGAAGATTATAATATTCTCAGGTGATATGTTTTCCTCCTCCCTGAATATATCGTAGAGTTTAGAATCAACCTCTAAGAAAACTTCGTTTATTTTATCTAGGTTACCTTCCTCAACCTTCATAACATTGCTTATTATTACGTCATGCTTTATGTCCATGAGCAACATTCCCCACGCTGAAAAGACTCCTGGAGGCACGGTAGGAATTATGATCTTTTTCATTTCTAGGTCTTCAGCTATAAAGGGTGCAAACATAGGTCCAGAACCTCCATAAGCTATAAGTGAGAAGTCTCTGGGATCGTAACCTTTCTGGACAGATATAATCCTTATAGCATTAGCAGCATTTTCATTAGCTATTCTAACTATCGCATCAGCAGCCTCTTCAACAGAGATGTTATAGTGGTCTGCTATTTTTTCCTTTATCACTTTAACTGCTAAATCTCTATATATTTTCATTTCTCCTCCAAGAAGGTACTCAGGGTTTATTAGCCTGTTCACAACATAGGCATCGGTTACTGTAGGCTCCTTACCCCCTTTGCCATAACAGGCAGGTCCTGGGTACGCTCCAGCCGCCTTGGGTCCAACCCTTAAGTTCCCTACCGAATCTATCCATGCAATGCTGGTTCCTCCGTTTCCAACCTCGGCTATCTCAACCGTAGGAACCTTAACTGGATAGCCAGCGTGGAACCTATCCCTGCCAACGTAGTAATCGCTTGTTATCTTAGGAGTTAAGTTCTCTACAAGGCTAGCCTTTGTTGTCGTGCTTCCTCCGTCAAGGGCAATTATATTTCTCTCACCAATAAGCTCCGCTATAGCTACAGCACCCATGACTCCCGCTACAGGACCTGATTCAATGGTGTAAATAGGTAGGTTCTTAGCAAAGTCAAAAGAAGCCATACCACCGTTAGAAAGCACCATCAAGAACTTACCTTTAAACCCTAGTTTGCTTATTTCATTTTCAAGTACCGAGAGATATTTCCTCATTTTTGGTTTAACAAATGCATTTAGAACAGCAGTGTTTATTCTCTCGTACTCTCTCCACTCCCTTGTAACCTCGCTAGATATTGTTACTGGTATGTCTTTATTATGTTCCTTCAGGACGTCAAGAACTATTTTCTTTGCCTCAGTTTCATGCTTAGGATTAAGATAGGAATTTAAAAATCCTATACATATAGATTCTACTCCTTCTTTTAGGAGTCTCTCGACAGCATTGACAACGCTCTCTTTGTTGAGAGGTATCAAAACGTTTCCAGTCCCATCTATGCGTTCCTCAACTTCGAGGCTTAAATACCTGGGTACGAAGGGCTCAGGCTTTTTGTATCTCAAGTTATACATATCTCTTCTGTTAGCCCTTTGTAATATAAGCACATCTCTGTGTCCCTTTGTTGTGAGCAGACCAACCTTAGCTCCATCTCTAGTGACTATGGAATTTATGACGAGAGTCTGACCGTGAATAAACATGGAAAGTTTAGAGAGATCTAATTTACTCTTTTTGACTACGTTGATTACGCCCTCCGAGAGATTTAGAGGAGTGGTTTCGCCCTTAACCCAAGTTATTTCCCCCGTCTCTTCATTAAATGCCACTAAATCAGTGAAGGCACCTCCTATGTCAACACCTAGTCTAATAGGCAAGTCTAGCACCGCTTTGAGGTCTGTAGGGGTGGAATTTTAAGTCTTCTGTTATAAAATTAGTCGGCTATAATTAATACGTAAATTAGGCTTTAAATAGAGGATCCCAGCGTTTTACCACAAAGCTTTTATTGGGGAACAAGGAGGAGATTTAGACATGTTGAGGGCTCTAAGGGTTTTGTGGTGATATTTTTGGTATCTAAACGTCGTTCTAGGGGCCTCTCAGCGGCAGCCTGGGCCTCAATAATCATAATAATAATTATTGTCGTTGGAGTCGCAGCTTGGGCTGCGACTAGGCACCACGCGGCAAGGACAACTACAAGTCCAACAACAACTCCAGTCTCCTCAACAACCACAACATCTTCAACAACCACAAGCACAAGTTCAACTACGTCCACTTCAACTACAACAACATCCAGCACAACGTCGGCAAAACGGGTTTTAAGGGTAGGATTTGCCTTTCCCACCTATATAGACCCTGCAATAGGCTCTGATTTTTCAAGCTCGACAGCCCTAACTCAACTCTACGATCCTCTGGTCTGGCCAACTCCTAATGGGGGTGTCAAACCTTGGGTTGCAGTTAACTGGACTGTCTCCAAGAATGGACTTGTTTGGACATTTAAGATAAGGAAGGGCATAAAGTTCCATAATGGTGATGAGCTTACAGCCGAGGATGTTGCTTTTTCTATGAAGAGGCTTCTCATAATTGGTCAAGGATATGCATATCTCTTCATACCTTACATAAAGGAAGTGAAAGTTCTAGATAATTATACTGTTCAATTCATTCTCAAGAAGCCCTGGGGAGGATTCCTAAAAGCCCTAATAAGACTTTACATTGTAGACCATAAAGTCGTCTTGGCCCATATTAAAAAGCCGGGTCCCTACGGAAAATATGGAGATTTTGCTACTCAATGGTTAACATATCATGATGCTGGCTCAGGTCCTTATATGGCCGTAAAAGTTAATCCTCAGAAATATATTGTAATGGTTAGATTCAAGGATTATTGGAATAAAGAAGCTTTTGCTCCAAATGCTCCTGACGAGGTCATATTCTTAGCAACAGCTGGAGCTCCAACTACTGAAATGAGTATGCTTGCTAAGAGAGAGCTGGATATAGGAGATCAGTGGCTTCCACAGGAAACACTTAACGAGATAGCTAAAATTAAGGGAATTTCAATAGCCAAGATACCTTTGCCCGGAGAGTTTTACCTAATGTTTAATACAAAGAAGCCACCACTAGATGATATACATGTTAGAAAAGCGCTTGCATATGCATTTGAATATAATGTAGTTGTTACAGAAATATATCCAGGTACTAGGTTAGCGGATGGTCCAGTTCCTCATGACCTGCCTGGATGGTGTGATGTCGGAAGGTACGTAACTAATCTGACTAAAGCTAAGGAAGAACTAGAGAAGTCTAAGTATTGGCCCGATATAGTTCAGCATCCAGATAAATATGTGATTACATTCTGGTGGTGTGCTGAGGTACCACAGGAGGAGAAGGTAGCCCTTCTCTTTGCTAAGGATGCGGCGGAGTTAGGACTTAAGGTCAAGGTTGTTAAGACTCCTTGGGCAAAGATGGTTGAGTACCTAACGAATTGGACCACAAGTCCTAATGTAGTCTCTATATTTGATATAGCTCCATATCCAGATGCGGGAGCTTTGCTTTGGGCAAGATATTCATCTCAGACAGCCTCGAGTTGGGAACAAAACGAGTGGTTACTCAACTCTTCACTTGATGCTTGGATGCAGAGAGCTATGTCAATAATGAACGACCAGGAGAGGTACCAAGAGTATTGTAAAATAGAGAAGTACATAAACAGCATAGCTCCTAGTCTTTTCCTCTTTGACCTAGTGGCTAAGTTCCCATATCAGTCATACTATATAATATGGCCTCAAGCCCAAGATCCTTCAAAGATAGTGCCAGCTATAGGCTATAATATAGTTGCTAGAGAAATACAGATATTACTAAACAAAAAGGCGGAATTATTGAAGAGTGGGAGTTAAGAATTATAGGATTTTTCTATTTAACAAGAGTTTTTTATAAACTATTTCTCCTCCTAAGAACCTTTATAAGTTTAAGTACACAGAGTTCCCTCACAGAAATCTGAAAACTGGTGGCCTGAGGGATAACTATGGTCTCAGCATTTACCAAATACATCCTAAAAAGAACAGGATACATAGCTTTCTCGCTTTTCGGTCTTTCAATATTAGTCTTCGTATTGGCAAGAGTTTTACCTGGAAATCCTGCCAGAATGATCGCCGGCCCTCATGCACCTCAGGAAGTTGTTGAACGTATCAGACATCAATTAAATTTAGATAAACCTTTAGTTATTCAATATCTTCTTTGGCTTAAAAATGTACTTCACGGGGATTTAGGATATTCTCTTTATACGAAACATAGTGTGACTTTAGATGTAATAAACTATCTTCCAAATTCTTTAGAGCTTGTTATGACAGCAGTAATAATACAAGTAATAGGAGCAATAATTCTTGGTGCAACCTCAGGTTGGTGGGCTTATAAATGGCCAGATAACCTTGTCAGGGCGTTTGCCTACATAGGAATTTCTGTACCAGCATTTGTCTGGGCTATAATATTCCAACTTGTATTCGGATGGTGGCTGGGATGGTTTCCGGTTCAAGGAATGTTTAGCGAAGGCATAGCTCCTCCCCCTAGAATAACGGGTTTTCATCTAATTGATGCCTTAATAACCAAGGATTTTGTTGCGTTTAAAGATGAATTGTGGCATTTGTTCCTTCCAGCATTGGCATTAGCATTAGGTCCTATGGCTCAGGACGCTAGAATGATCAGAATAGGAATGATAGATAATTTAAACAAGGACTTCATAGCGTTGATGAAATCTCATGGTTTGCCTGATAGAATACTAATGTTTAAATATTTATTTAAACCATCGATAATACCAGCAGTAACAGTTATGGGTATGGATGCAGCTTCTCTCTTGGGTAACGCCTTCTTGGTTGAGATGGTTTTCAACTGGCCAGGCTTTTCATATTATGGTATTGAAGCTATGCTCAGAAAGGACTTAAACGCTATAGTTGCGGTCGTTCTTATAATCGGAATAATATACGCTATAGCAAACATCATTGTTGACATAGGCGTGGCCTACCTCGATCCTAGAATGAGATATATGGAGAGAGGTGAGTAAAATGGCCAGCTCTCTAAAGAGAAGAAGCTCTTGGGCCCGTCGTTACGAGTCCTTTAGGAGATATTGGTACTATTTTAGAAGAAGTCCTCTCTCACTTGTAGGTCTTGGAATAGTCCTATTTACAATATTTGCGGCTATCTTCGCTCCTTATATAGCACCTTATCCTCAATCTGCAGGTCTTTATATAAACTTTAAGGAGGCTTACCAGCCACCTTCATGGAAACATCCTTTCGGGACAGAC
>JALWOJ010000086.1 GCA_026995555.1 Acidilobaceae archaeon
CCTCTAGGGACACTATAGCTAGGCTAGGTAAGGAGACGATAGGGATCCTAAGGAGCCATGGGGTGAGGCTTATTGGGGATACTTGCTTGGTTGTGAGCCCCTTTGGGTACAAGGGCTTAAGGGTAGCGACAAACAGCTACAAGTCCTTATATTACTTGAGCAAGAGGGGTATAAAGGTCTCCCTACTTTCAATAAGGGAGTTGAAGGATGTGATAGAGAAATGGTAGCCTTCAAAGGTAGGGCGTTGGTTAAGGGTTTTGCTGAGGGAGAAGCTGTTGTTGTAAATGAGATAAGTTTCTATGGAGACGTTGATCCTGAAACAGGAATGCTCTTTGACGGAAGGAGCCTAAGGGATAAGATCTTGGTTTCTTACAAACCTAGAGGGAGCACGGTGGGTTCATATATAATATATGCATTGAAGATGAATAACGTCTCACCGAAAGCAATAATTATGTCATCTTCAGAACCAATAATAGTTGCTGGTTGTGTACTTTCAGGAATTCCACTCGTCGATGGAATAAACATAAAGGATTTGAAGACAATAAAGGATGGCGATCTTATAATTGTAAAGGAAGGCTTGGTGCTTGTCAACGAATAACCTTGTTTAATAAGGAAGAGTCTATTTTCTTATACCTCTCCAGGCTTCCAACATCTAGCCACTCGCAGCTGTAGAGGAAGCTCTTTACTTTTTTGCCGCTTTCTATCATATAGGGTATGAGGTCGCCCATTAAGTCGAATTTAGTACCTAGTTTTCCCTCTATCCCATCTAGAACTGAAGGCTTAAGTGTCAGAACACCTATGGTAACCATTATGTTCAGCCAAGGCTTTTCTCTAAGCCTCTTTACATTTTTCTCATTATCAACTTCTGCAAGCCCTACTGGTATTTGGTACCTATCAGCAATAACCAGCACGGCATCTGCCCCTTCTCTTTGGTGAAAACCTATGAGTTCCACGGGATCTAGGTTTGCTATAATGTCTCCATACCATATAAGGATTACGTCGCCTTTTATTAAACCCTCCTTATACGCTTTAAGAAGGGAACCGCCAGTATTGCTATAAGTGCCATCATCGATGCTATAGTCTAGCATAACGTTATACCTACTCCCATCATTAAAATAGTTCTTTATGTACCTCCACTTGTAGTTTACGAGAAGTACTATCCTCTTTGAACCTTTCTTAGCTAAGTGCCTAACTATATAATCTAGTATTGGCCTTTCATCCTCTCCCAGCGGTATCATAGGCTTTGGCACGATGTCTGTGTAGGGCCTGAACCTAGAACCTTCTCCGCCGGCTGGTATTACAACGGTAAACTCCA
>JALWOJ010000087.1 GCA_026995555.1 Acidilobaceae archaeon
AAAAAAAAAAGATTTTGAAAAGGTTGAACTTGTCAGAAGTTTAGTCTACAAAGGGGGAGAGGTGAATTTGGGAAGAGGAAGGTTTGTGAAGAGAAAGGGAAAGTATATGTGTATTAATCCTGAGGCTTAAACTCGCAGGTTTCGGGGTCAATTGTTCTGTAAAGCGGGTCAACCTTTCCGCCGGGTGTTGTGTCTTCAAAGTCCCTCGGAACTCCGAGTTCTTCAATACAGTTAACGAGGTCGTGGTAAAACTCCGCAACCTTAACGAGCCCCGTTTCCTTTCCTACTTCGTTAAATAGTCTTATCTTATCGGTTGCCTTTCCCCTTCCCCTTTCAACAATAGCTCCCGCGTGTCCGAAGGATACTCCCTCAAGCTTTTCCTGGAACTTACCCGCAACGAAAGCGGCAACCGGTTTATTCCACCTTCCTTCCTTGTATAGTCTAAGAATTGTTTCTGCTGCTTGCTCTTCGTAAGTTCCCCCTACTTCTCCCTGTATTATTACACCCTTTACATTCGGGTCATCCGCTATTTCCTCAAGAACGTCTGCAAAAGTTGTGCAGGAAATTACATCTCCTCCTAGAGCTAAAGCCATATAGACTCCCCATCCTCTTCTCTTGAACATTTCGGCTGTAGTGGTGGTTAATCCTCCGGACTTTGAGAGTATAACAAGACCGCCGTCCGCGTAAGCTATTGAAGGATTCTTCCCTCCTATCGCTCCAATTCTTGCGGGAATTCTGGGAACTATGCAACCAAGAGATGTAGGTCCTACGATTGTAACACCCCTTTCCTTTGCGTAGTGATAGAAGTAAACAGTGTCTCTTATGGGAACGTGCTCGGTAACTATGTAAATTAACTTTATTCCAGCATCAATGAGTTCAATAACCGCATCTTTAACGGACGCGGGGGGAACGTAAACGAGTCCTGTATTTACATCCTTACCTTCGGGAGATTCAAGAGCTTCTTTGACTGTGTTAAAAACTGGTATTCCCGCTACTTCAGTGCCTCCCTTTCCGGGGGTGACACCAACCTTTATAAATCCAGGATAAAGGGCTTCAGTTTCTGATACGACTTGAGAAGCTTCCCTTCCTGTTATACCGACTACTATAATTCTTGTCTTATCGTTTAGATACTTTGTTCCAACGTTCCAGTTTCTTTCCATAATTGCAAAATTATAATACAGGTTTACAATCAATCAAAAACTCTAAATCCTCTTCACTTAAAATTCTTTGCGGTTTAACTATAAATGATCTTACTCCGTTGCTCATTAAAGTTATAAGATTCTGTTCTTCTTTTTCAACATACATGTCTATAC
>JALWOJ010000088.1 GCA_026995555.1 Acidilobaceae archaeon
AAAATATTAGAGTTTTATACAACCAGTGCTTCCCCATAGGATCATCAATCTCTGCTAATTTATCTTTAATAGGTTGCACAAGCCTATTGTCTTTGAAATTACAGTATATTACCGTTGAAGCAAGAGTGGTTAATCCATATAGGTCATTTATATGAGGTAGAACCTTTAGGATGCCCTCAATTACTTTATCCTTAAACTCCGTAAACTTCCCCATATATTCAAGAGCTGTAAACCTAACGTTGGGATTCTCATCAGAAATCGCTGATATTATCTTCGTTAAGGCTTCTTCAGTCCGAACTTGTGATAAAACATCAAGTCCAAATTTTCTCATGTTGTAGTCTTCATGGCTTAGAAGTTCCTCTTCAACCACGTTAAGACAGGTATTTCCGTAAGAGGAAAGTATATCTATAGCCGCATGTCTGAGCTTAGGTTCCTCTATATTAAAGAGCTTGACCACCTCTTTACAAACCACATCGCTAAGGTCGGTAAAGGAAGAAAGCGTATTCTTGGCCGCCTCAAGGACTGCTTTACTCCTTACGCTCGTCATAACGTTAACTATCTCTTTAACCACCTCCTCGTCGGAATAATCCGCCAGAGCTTCTATAGCCTCCCTGACTTCAGATTTATCCTCCGACCTAAGCTTTTTAAGGAGTTGTTCCTTCACTTCTTTATCCTCCTTAGAAACTTTTTTATGGAATCGGCTATCCTGTATGAAGGCAGTATTTCAAGGGCTGCTCCTAATTCCTTAGCGGCAGCGGGCATTCCATAAACGACCGCAGTTTCTTCGGATTCTGCTATCGTGGGACAACCTCTCTGCTTCATCTTTAGAAGTCCTTCAGCGCCGTCCCTGCCTATGCCTGTAAGTAGAACCCCTATAGCATTAGGGCAGAATACTTCAGCCACCGAGTCAAAGAGAACATCAACAGAAGGGTAATATATATAACTGTCATCTTTGAAAAGTTTTACTTTCTTGGTTGGTGTTATCTTCATGTGCCAGCCTCCGGGTGCGAGGTATCCGTATCCACCCAGTATGCTCTGTCCCTCAGAGGCGTGAAAGAAATTTATAGGTGTGTATTCGCTCAATCTTTTAGCTAAAGAAGGTGTAAACTGCGGTGGCATGTGTTGAACCACAAGGTAGGCAGTTTCGTCGTCTATTTCACAGTCCTTGAGTATGTCTATCAGCGTTGCGGGACCACCGGTTGATATTCCCAGAGCAACTACGTATTTGGCAACACCTCTCTTTGCGGGACTGAAAGAAGATATAGAGCTTCTCTTTACAAGCCTCTTCTTAGCTATTCTAAACCTCGCCCTGTAAGCTTCTTTAACCTTAGCTACTATCTCATCAGCCACTTTGTGTATATCAAGGGATATAGTCCCGGAGGGTTTGGGAACGTAATCAAAGGCTCCTATATCTAAAAGTTCCATAGTTATCGGTGCGTCCTCCTTGGTAAGGGAGGATACAACCACCACGGGTAAGGGATTTTCCTCCATTATCTTTTCCAGAGCTTCCTTACCATCCATAACGGGCATATTTATATCTAACGTAACCACGTCCGGATTTAGAGTTTTAACCTTTTCTATGGCTTCAAGTCCGTTTCTGGCAACATCAACAACTTCTATATCCGGGTCGCTTTCAAGAATCTCCCTTATCGCCTTCCTCATGAAGGCTGAATCATCAACGATCAAAACTTTTATCTTAGACATATCCTATCTCCAGAGTTACTTTAACACTTCAAGAACATACACTATGCTTCCGTCACCCAAGATAGTAACTCCACTTATATCATCGGAGGTTGGGATAACATCAGGTATTGGCTTTACAACTGCGTCTATGGTGCTGATCACTTCGTCAACTACTATTCCCTGAGTTAGCTCGTTGTCTATAAGTAAAGTTATACTTCCGTTGGCAGTGCTGTTTATCCCCAACTTCTCCGAAAGGAACTCTAACTCTAAAACTCTGTCCCTGTGATACACAACTCTTAAACCTTTGAGGGTTTTAATCTTGTCTCTGGTTATCTTGAATACCTCTCCGACACTTTCTGCAGGCACTCCGAATATAACTTCCCCTATCCTTACCAGCAAAATCTTTCTAATTGCCAGTGTAAGTGGCAGAACCATCTTAACGGTCGTTCCCACCGCCTTTTTGGTCTCAACGAACACTTCCCCGCCAAACTCCCTTAGGGTGCTGGCTACTACGTCCATACCCACACCCCTGCCGGATAACTCAGTGGCTTGGTCTTTTGTGGAAAACCCGGGATGGAATATCAGCTGAACTATCTCTTCCTCACTCATGCTATCCAGCTCTTCTTGGGTATGTAAACCCTTCTCAATTGCCTTCTTCTTAACCTTATCTACGTCTATTCCCCTTCCGTCGTCCGATACCTCTATGACTACCGATCCACCCTCCTGATAAGCCTTTATGGTTATGCTACCCTCGGGAGGTTTACCTAAGCTCTCTCGTTCTTCCAAAGTTTCTATCCCGTGATCTATTGAATTTCTTATCAGGTGAATCATAGGTTCTGCAATCCTTTCTACTATTACCTTATCAAGTTTGGTCTCTCCGCCCTCAATATTGAGCTTTACCTTTTTGTTCAATGCCCTTGATAGATCTCTGACAAGTTTTGGAAATCTCTCAAAGAGGGTTGAAAGAGGTATCATCCTCATCTCAAGAACAGTCCTCTGGAGACCTTCCATTAAACTCCTGAATCGGTGAATATTATCCTTTAGCTCCTTTGATGCCTCCGGAACACCGTAGGTCTTCTGGAGTTTATCCACAAATAGATACATCCACTCTTTGAATACAGAAAGCTCCCCCACTATATCCATGAGTTCTTTCACTAAGCTTTCCTCAACACGCAGGTAATTGCTCTTAGAGATATATTTGGAGGTGTCAAAGCTCTTTTTATCTTCTTTCTTCTCCTCTTTCTTCTCCCCTTTACTCTCTACAAGCTTTTGCAGGTCATTGGCAAGCTCCTCAAGGTATTCACAAAATTCCTTAAAGTCTATGTTTCCGAAGGCATTCTGCAGTTTCTTTATCTTCTCATTCAACTGCTCAAAGCCCAGCTCTTTGGTGAGCTTGTACAAAGTTATCAAAGCCCTTCTGAAGAACTCAGCCTCTTCCTCGTTTATCTCTCCCTTAGAACAAAGTTCCCTGAACAAGGGTATGTACTGAGAAGCCACATTAACCAGCGCTGAGAGGTCTGAGGGCAACCCTTCCCCCTTACCCATGTCCTTGCTCTTTTCTGAACTCTGCCCTAACTCCTCAAGAAGCTCATATACGTCTTCAACATTCTCCTCACCACCTTCAGAGAAAGCTAAGAACAGGTCATCGAGCCTATCAACAAGCTCTTGGAGTATCTCCACCTGCCTTGAACTCAGTCCTATGCCGCCATCTCTTGCTTTTTGAAGAACTGACTCTGCCTTGTGTGTTATCTCAAAGATGGCTTTTAGGTTCGGCTCTTCTCCGTAAGATAGAATCAGACCAGTATTACCCTTAAGGGTATGGAAGCTCCTGAAGACCTCGTTTATAAGCTCAAGACTGCCGGGAGCCTGTGCCAGTTCCTCTAAAGAAGAAGAGAGTCTTGAGAGGATCTCCTCAGTTTCTAATTTGTAGTTTTCCAAAAGCGATTCGGGAACTTGACCACCGCTGTCTTTCTTTTCCTCTTCCTTCTTCTCTTCTTGTTGCTCAGGCTGTTTACCCTCAAGCTCTTCTACTTCAACCCCGTCCTCAAGTATAAACTCCAATAGTTCAAGAATTTCCTCTTTGGGCTTATCTGTCTCCAAAATCACATCGGCGTGGAAGACATGCTCATCGGTAGGTTCCTCCTCGGGCTGAGGAATGTTCTCTTTTATTATTTCAACTTCCGTGTTGCCCAGTTCTCTAAGGTCTTCCAGATAGAAACGAGGGTCTATAGCCCTTTCAAAGACACTCTTGCCTAACCTAAACTTTACTAAGTACTTCATCTCACAACCCTTTTGACTATCTTTACAAGGTCTTCAGGTTTGAAAGGCTTAACTATCCAACCGGTTGCTCCCAGCTTCTTAGCCTGCTCTTTCTTAGTAGCTTCTGTTTCTGTGGTTAACATCAATACAGGTGTTGTTCTATTGAAGTCTCTAAATTCCCTTAAAAATTCAAGTCCGTTCATAACGGGCATGTTTATATCACTTATAACTATGTTGTAAGTATTCTTCTTCGCTAACTCAAGGGCTTGTTGTCCATTTTCTGCAGTATCAACACTAAAGCCCTCCGGTTCAAGAGCCATCTTAACAAGGTTCCTCATAGTAGCCGAATCATCTACAGCAAGAGCTTTCTTCATGCCTCACCTCCTTATTAAAACAGCTCAACGTCAGTATCAACACCCTCTACTTTTTCACCCACAACTTCTTCCTCCTTGTTTATAGTTCTACCCTCGGATTTAGCTATTATTTCCCTTTCATCATGAAGTTTAGGAATAGTTTTGAACTCTTCATAAAGCCTTATAACATTCCTGTAAGCTTCTTTTACTTCTTTGCTTCCCCTAAGGATATCTTCAAATTCATCTATCATGCTTGCCAGTATTTCAAGAGCGTGGTGTGTATTCATAGCCCTCTGATTGGCAAGGTCAATACTCTGGAGAACAGAGGTTATAGTGTGTCTTACCTCGGAGAGCATTTCCATATCATCTTCAATAGAGCGTCTTACGTACTCTATAAAGTCTATGAAATTTTGTGTCATCCAAGTCAAATCCTTATTCAGGTCTTCACTTAATTCTACTTGTTCTCTCTCAAGGCTTTCCATCTCGGTGTCAAACTGGGACTGTCTCTCTACTTGCTCGGTGAACCGTTTATGGAGTGTCTTTATAGCATCTACTATCTCTTGAGCAAGTTCGTTAGTCCTTGCAGAGGCTTTACGAACTTCGTCTGCAATAACTTTAAAACCCCTTCCATGCTCTCCAAGTCTTGCTGCTTCTATGTAAGCGTTTAGAGCAATTATCTCTATCACCTCAGCTATACTCATTATCTTTTTTGCACTACCTGTCAATTCTGAAACACCCTTGCCTATATACTCAATGCCTTCCTTTAAGGATTTAGAACTATCTTTTATAACATTCCCAGAATCTTTTAGGGTTTCTAATTTTTCCAGAAATCTACGTTTCATATAATCTGTTGACTTCTTACATACACATTCCTCTCCGGTAAATCCACAAATGTCAGGATTATCCTTATACTTCCACACCTTCTCCTTTATATCTTCCGGTATGGTAAGCAAGGAGAACCCAAGCTCTCGTGTGTAAGCACAGGCTACGTACCTCTCAAAGATAATAAAATCTCTAAAGCTATTCTCTACTTTAATAAAGAAATTGTTGAGCTTTTCCAGAATGCCCCCGAACACCGAATCAAGCTCGGATAGCTTGGCAGCCTGCAAAAGCTCAGATGTCGCTTTAACCGTACTCAGTATGATGTTTGTTATATCTAAGAATTCTTTATCCCTGCTCTTTTCACCTTCCATTCACCCCTCCTTTAGCTATCAACCTCCACCTCCTGTTCTTCAAGTAGAGATATATCCTCATCTTTAACTACCTTCTC
>JALWOJ010000089.1 GCA_026995555.1 Acidilobaceae archaeon
GCGAAAAGAGGCCTCTAAAAGAGTTTGGAAGAATTATGAGAAGTATATCGTTTTACTTGATGGGCTAACTAGTGAGCACACCCCCACATACAACAAGATGAAAACCTTCGTTGAGACCAGATATAAGGAGTATCACCATGAGTTCATGTAAAGAGGCGATGGAGTTTCGCTTTGCCTGTAAAAAATTCAACAAATATAAGACCATTCCATCGGAGATATTAGGGGAGATCCTAGAAGCGACCCTCCTCTCACCTAGCTCTTTTGGTATGCAACCGTGGCGTATCACTGTCGCTCAAAGCCAGAATGTAAAAGATGATCTACGCAAAGCGTGTTGGGATCAACCTCAACTAAGTGAGTGTAGTGATGTGATTATCTTTACATGTGAAAACTATCTTCTTAAACCTGGTAGCGACTATGTCAAAGAGCGCTTTATGGAGCGAGGGCTTGATGAGGAGGCGACAGATAGGTATATTGAAGTCTATAACAACTTTATAACCCCTAAAATGGCCAAAGAGGGGTGTTTGGAGGCGTGGAGTGAGAAGCAGGCCTATATTGCCGCAGCCAATTTAATGACCTGTGCCGCCTCACTTAAGGTAGATAGCTGCCCTATCGAAGGATTTGAGGAGGATAGCGTTAAAAAAATCCTAGACCTTGATGAGGACTACTCCATAGCGCTACTTGTTGCACTAGGCTATAGAGATCAAGAGCAGAGCAAGCGCCACCGACTAGAACCTTTTGATGTTGTAAGTTTTATCTAGGCATAATGCCGCCTTCAAAGGATAATTATGACACTCTCTCTAACCAATGGTGATGCTCTAATGGAAATAGTAACCACTTACGCAACAGAGTATGGCCTAAAACTGCTTGGCTCTGCTCTTATCTTCTTTATAGGGAAATTAGCAGCTAAGGCTCTCTCTAATATTATAAGAGGCGTATTGACAAAGATGAGTGTTGATGAGACACTTACAGGTTTTGTTAGCGCTTCAAGCTATTTTATACTACTACTGCTGGTCTTATTGGCCGCTGTATCGAACTTGGGCGTTGAGACCACCTCATTTGTAGCCATTATCGCCTCTATGGGTGTAGCCGTTGGATTGGCTCTAAAAGACTCTATCTCCAATATTGGAGCAGCGGTGCTTATTATTGTCTTTCGCCCCTTTAAGGTGGGTGACTTTATTGAGGCAGGGGGTGCAAGTGGTACCGTAGAGGCGATCAATATGTTCTCAACTACTATCTGTCCAGTTGATAATCGTACCATTATTGTCCCCAACAGCGCTATTATAGGAGGCAATATAACCAACTTCTCTATG
>JALWOJ010000090.1 GCA_026995555.1 Acidilobaceae archaeon
TAGAGGGGCTCTGAAATTCAGCTACTTTCCCTGTTTCCCCAGCTTCTCCATAAGTTTCTTCAGTTCACCCTTCAGGTATTTCTATGCAAATGATTACTTCCGCGTCATAGTCATGTAAGATCTTCCAGACGTCATCATAGCTCTTAGGTGCATAAATATAGATACCTCTTCCTATCTCTATGGCTCATCCTAGTTATCCTCTTCCTTTCTGTACATTATGAGATCTCTCTTGATAAGCTCAAGGGCTAGCATGCCAGACATCTAACTCACCATGTAGAAGTAAGGTTGATGATAAGCATAACGGATTTCAACATGGATTCACTAAGAGAATCCAGAGACAATTAGCATGTGTAAGTGAGTGGATGAACTACATAAGGAACTCAGTTAATTCGGGCGTTAAATCTATGGTCATAGAGGTTATTAGAGAATCCAGCGTGAGAGGGGAGTGTCCAATATTCTCCCCAGATACATAATGAGCTGAGAAGACGTGGGGTGGAGATGGATAAAAGGAGGCTTGCAGATCTTCTCTCAAAACTTGTAAAGAATGGAAGTTAGTGAGATATCCTGAAGAGAAGAGTCGTCCAAGCCAGAAAGCATACTATGCACTTCCTGAGTATAGCTGTTTGTCGGAGAAGTATAGGAAGGTTAGGATAATAGAGAAGCATATCAAGACTATTGTTAAAGATCTAAGAGTGTTTACTCGTGAACCTAGGATATTCCATGAGTTTGAACCGCCGCTTAGTGAAGAGGACCTTGAGGAAGGCGGGTTGTTCACTACAACACATCCTTAGAGGCAAAAGGTTTGGAAACTTAAGGAAGCTTCTGAGGGGAAGCTGAGAGGCTTAAAGGTGAAGTTAGTGAAGTTAACACCCCTACCAATACATCACTTTACCGTATTCTACAGGAGTTTAGACACGAGACTAGCAGAATAGCTGATGAGCTAGAAGATCTCGCTAAATACTATTTAGGTAGCGATAAAGATAAGAGCGGTAAGAGCAGAGGTTTGCCTATTACTATATCTACGGTTCGTGCGAGATCTGCGGGGGTAGCTCAGCGATCATGAGAAAGAGAGGCTGAGAAGACGGTGGAAGATACTAGGGCTAAATACTTATGGAGAGTTCCCGAACTAAAATTGTGAAATCCAACATAGTATCATTAAGGGTTTCGAGCTTCCGAACTAAAGTAATTTTCGGAAACTTTTGATGACTTAATGATGACTTAATCAGGCCTTGTAAGCCCAGTGGTTGTGGATTCGAATCCCGCCGGCAGCTCCATTAGAAACCTAAACCACATTAGTTG
>JALWOJ010000091.1 GCA_026995555.1 Acidilobaceae archaeon
TCAATAAAATTAAAAATCTTAAAATTTACTACTTAAAGTATTAATCTAAGTAATGAGTTCTAAATAGAAATCTAATTAGGTTCTTTAAGAAGCAAGACCTAACTTTATATGCTGGTAGCCTCTCCCTTATACCTTCTACATCTGTCAATTGTCCAGACAAGAATTCTATATATTCCATAAGTACCTCCAACAGCCATCATAGCCCCTGGTACCTTAAATATTAGTAAATTTTTATGAGCATGCCTCGGAGGAAGCATCAATATTACTCCTGTGATAACTATAATTACCAAAAGTGCAGCTACCATCAACATTCCCAAGACTTTTCTATCAATAATGCTGCAGACGTTTATTTCACTAAAACTTATCCCCCTCCTTTTACCCATATAGTATGTTGCTCCAAACATGGCAAAAATAGCTGTATAACTAATGACCAAAAGTATATCATATAGGTTATGAACACTTACTATTGCTTTAATAAACACAACAACTAAAAATAGTATCCCGATTGTTGTAAAGAGGTTCCACTTCTTTCTTTCAAAGGCAAAGGCCATAACTAAGACCAAAAACGAGAGAATTGTAAAATATATTACAGACCTTGGAGTCACCTTTACTATAAGTCCTTCTGCAAAAACGACAGAAAGAAGCTCTATTACACCTATTGTATACCAGATCCTTTGCCTCCTTTTAATGCTGAGAATCAAGAACAGCACGAAGATTGCAGCTGAGACTGCTAAGATCGCTGTTGTTATATGCATTAATTGAACCACCGCCCCTTACTAACATTTCCTCATTCTTCCTTATTTTCATTCGTTAGGATTATTAGTAGCATTCGTAAATACATTCTACTGCTTGCACACCTACGCATATCATACAGGGAATACAAGTTATCTCATTAGGAAATGTTATACATGGTGCACATACATCCCAGCACTCCTTAATAAGAGAAGGTGCATGAAGAAGCAGACAATTAGCGAAACAGCTCCAAAAGCCATCAATGACTATCGCTAGACCTTTGGCACTTTTATTGTATTGAGGTAATTCTTTCTTAACTATTATGGAAAGATGCATGAGGTCCTTTGCTATTAAGTGCCAAGATCTGCTATTATTTCTGTCATTTATAGCCATCCTGTTTATCGTTTTTGCCAATATCTTATAATATTCTGAAAGGGTTGTCTTATTTGATATAAACACTACATTAGCTACTGGAGTAGTCTTTCCTGATCCTATATTGGCTACTGTTAAGAATTGTCTATACTTATTGGTCTTCTGATCAGTTACTATAATCGTTACTATGCTTACATTAGAAGCTCTATGAATAGCCTTGTACACTAGAACGTAGAACCTGTAATTATAAGTGTATTATATAGAGTTATTGAGGCAAATACTAGTTTTTCTTTAGAGTTATTAATTGTATAGAGCTTCTTTATTGACACATTCAGTTTACTTGAACATTTAGTGCCATTAACGCAACCACATGAAGCCGACGATATGTTTATCATTTTATCTAATTTAGTTATGTTGAACTTAATATGGCCTTTGTTATTAATCTTTACAGTAATAAGCTTTTTGATGAATAGGCTCTGAATATTTGAACTCAAGGCACTTGAATGTGCAGACACAGGTACGGTGTTAAGAATAAGAGATGCCTGAGGAACTATCACTAATGATATTAAGAGCAGAGCAGCAATTTTCCCCATACTAGTCACAATAGTTACCTCAATTATCTGAAAAACTCTCTATAAAAATCTAGCTATGTAAGAACTGATATAAAAGCTTTATTTATCTTAATGTATATGTTCTTTCACCTTATAAGTAGAGCGACTAGACTGCTCACTAGACAAAGATTTCAAGATAATCAAGCCACCAATACTAGGAAAGTAAGCCATGAGAGAACAGCAACCACAAAATCACATCATGGTCAGGGCGGCCAGAGAGGTCACAGCCGTCAGTATGGGAAGCCTCGTACTTGTACTGATACGAAAGCTTAGCCATATATTCGCATCTAAAGAACTCTCTCCACTCATTCCCAGCGTTTAAGGTCTGGCAGTTAAGGTTTTTCCTCCAAGCATCCGAAATTGATAAAAGCTTGTACACAATCCCATCTACTTCATTATAGCCGCTCGAGCAGTAGGGCATCGCTCCAGTGGTTTCTGGTATTACGCTCCCATCCCTGAGGTGGTATGTGCGGATGTGCTTCCTCGATCAGGTAATTATGTACGCATCTATGTGCTTCCTATACGGTACGAAATAGCTTAACCTTATTTCTTTAGAGGACAAAACTTCCTTAGCGAAAGATGTAGAGAGCTTAGAGACATGAACATATGCGTTTACCCGATCATCGTATACAAAAAGTACCTGGACTCGTTGCCATGGATCTCCTGAACCTCGATGCCGTTCTCCTTAGGCACCACGCCCAGATAGTCTTTAAAGCCTAATTTTACCATAACTTTAATTCCCAGGATAAATGTGAGGCGTTCCTACTAAAAAGCTTCTGACCTACTGTAGCTGAAAATAATGAACTTTCTACAAAAATTCTTTGATCGACACTTTAGCAGTAAGCTTCTTTTCAAGCGGCTTAAGAACCGCCTCGAGATTCTCTTCTCTCTTGAGTCTCAGGCCCCTGAGGATCTGGACTCGAGCCTTTTGGGGATGGCTAAGCTCCACGAGTCGGACTCAGGATCCCAGAGGGAGACGGGCTCCCAGCCCTCCTCCCTCTCCTCGGAGTCCTGGATCCTCCAGGTCGCGTGCCAGCCTACCATGGCTGAGAGGGTCGGGACGCCGAAAGGGCCTCGTTAGAGATAAGGTATGAAGGCCTCGGAAGCGCGGTGGAGCTCATCAGAGCTAAGGCGGCGCTGAAGCACGCCGTTTCCGTCGCGTGGGAGGTCTACAGGACCCAGATCAGGAACGGCGGAGGTCCAGGGTTCAAATTCTGTTGGTTCATCATTTTCAGTGCACTTTCTACATGAAAGGGCTTGAAAATGTATGTTTCAGAATTTATTCGAGAAAACGAAACACTTTTGACGCCACTTCCTGATATGAAACCGGGGGGTTAAGATAAGCCAGGCTATACTTCAAGATTGACTTCATAGAAGGAGGATTAATATGAGGATTTTGATGTTATCTAATACGCTACGACAAGATGATGCTTTTACGGAATTAAAAATCTAAGATCTGAACAAAGATAGAGAACTCCTAAGGAGCAAGGTTTATATATGTTTAAAATATATAACAATGATGAAAGAAATGCCTCCGCGGACGTGGGCTCTGTGGTGATGGAATATGATCCACAGAGTGTTCCCGTGACGCGGCTGTTGCATCACTTTTCAAAACCTCTTGAGCTCCTCCTTAAACTTCTTAGGATCATCTTTCAATAATATCCTGAAATAATTCGCCAGGTTATCAGCCACAGTTACGAGGTTCTTAAAGTGCTTCCTCCTGACCCTACTTTCTTTAAGTTTGATCGGGTGATTGACTTTGTTATATAACTTGTCATCTATAATGATTAGAGCTGGTTTAACTTCACTTAAAAGTCGATTTACATTACTCATAGCTCCCAGATTATATGGTAGTATCCTTATCACTTCTAAGTAGTTGTAAGGCTTTGCATATTTCCTAATGAACGTCTTCAGATAAGTTTTCTTTCTTGCGGATGGGACTTTCCTATAGTGCTTTAGTGACGATGCTATTGTTGTAAATCGCTGAGATTTTAGTATATGCTCTCTAGCACATGCTATTGCTATCACTCCAGGACCATCCTCGCTTAAGTCAATAGCAACTATCAGGTTGCTTAAGTTACTCCACCTCTAAGCATAATCTTTCAACTTCTCATGCTCCATAATTGTAAATTATTTTATTTAATAAATAGTGTCTGTAAAGGTTGTTCTGATATCCCTATCCTTTCCATAATCCTTTTTATAGGAATCCTATGTCTTCTATATGTCTGCATTCGTCCTCCTGCATTCCTTTTCTAATTCACATAAGGTAGCGGAGACCGAGATAATCATAGGGCTTGGCAACCTCGTTCTACACAGCCTCCTTGAGTAGTTTCTCATAAATGCTAATGAGAGGTTAAATGATTGTCATATGTGATTGTCCACACATAATTCTTTGGATAGTGGTTACAGTAGGCGAAGACGAGCCTTAATGTCCGTCATGAGGTGGTCCTTTCCTTCAATATTATCATTAACTCTTTTTAAAATACTGTAGTATGATATGTGAAGAAGTTTGTCATCATCAATAATGAAGTGATAAGGACCCCCACGAAGACCTCCCTTTTCTTCACAAACCTTAATAAGATTGTTGGGAGAAGACGTTAGAAACCCCTCTTATCGTTTTTGAAAACCGTTGACATTTTTATTTATAGCTAAATAAAGAATTTTTACGGATAATAAAGAAAGCCGAGAGGACCCCAGTTATGTTAGAAAACTCTCTTCAGGTTTTAGAATTCTTCTCTAACTCAGAAACCTATAATGTCCCTGCACTCGTCCAAGCACCTTGCAAGCCTCCTCCCCCTCTCCGTCAACCTCAAAGTCTTAGTCCTCCTGCCGGACGTCCCCTCAACAACAAGTCCTGCCCTGACCATCTTGCCCTTAACCGTTCCCCGTCCTAGGTCATCGTAGCCTCTATAGGGCTGTTAATCGCGGCATCTCCCACCAAAGGCCTCTATCTCCCAGCAGGGTCGCTAAGATAAGCTAGCGAAGATTTTTTGTAAGTGTTTTATAAAGGACACTGAAGAACATACAGAAGCCTTAAAGACCTACAAAGTAGAAACTGCATTTAACCCGCCGTCACAGTCATTCTTTTTAGCCACGGAAATCCACTTTATCCCTAGAGGTATCAGAAGTTGACTGAGACACTCGTTATTCGTGGCCGATTGGCTAAACGGGTCAGGGAGGAGGCGGAGAAGCAGGGTTTCAGTGTTGAGGAGTACCTTATTGAGATCTTGAGCCAGGGCCTTGACCCTAGGGATAGGGCCCGGGAGTACGTGAAGGCCGCAGAAGACCTCTTACAGGAGGCTGAAGAGGAATTGAAGGAGGGTAATGTCAGGCAGGCGGCGGAGAAGCTCTGGGGGGCTGCAGCCCTTACAGTTAAAGCTTACGCGTTTTGGAAGGAAGAGAGGCGGTTAACAAGCCATGGAGAGCTGTGGGAGTACAAGAGGAGACTCGAGAACGAGCTCGGAGAATGGGTGCACGACTCCTGGGCCAGCGCAGCCGAGATGCACATCTGCTTCTACGAGGGCTGGTGTGCCGGGAAAGACGTTACCACCGCCAAAAAGAGGGTTGAGAGACTGGTGAAAGAGGTAGCATCCCTAGTGAGGAGGGGTTCCAAGAGCTAGGGTCTGCCTTACCGTCACCCAGACCTGTACGGCTATAGCCGTGAAGAAGCCGAGCCCCCTCGAGAACATGTTAAGTTTAAGCACAAGAGTCAAGGATAAATTTCCAAGTAGAAATATAACTTGGTTATTAAATTTTCTACTCCGGTGACGACTTATGCACTTTCTCTTTCCCCATTA
>JALWOJ010000092.1 GCA_026995555.1 Acidilobaceae archaeon
CGAGGACTTGGAAAATTTCTTCTATCAGGCTATAGAGGAGGGCTGTGAGGGATTAGTTTGTAAGTCCTTAGCTTCCAACTCAATCTATCAAGCGGGGAAGAGAGGTTTTCTCTGGATTAAGTATAAGAGGGATTATAAGTCTGTCCTTGCGGACACCTTAGACCTCGTTGTGGTGGGGGGATTTTTAGGAAAGGGGCAAAGGTCAGGAACGTTTGGTTCTCTCCTGATGGCTTGCTACGACCCAGAGAGTGATACCTTTAAAACGGTCTGTAAGGTAGGAACGGGTTTTACGGAAGACGACTTTAAGAAGCTTGAAGAAATCTTAAATGCGAGAAAGTTGAAACACAAGCACCCGAGAGTGAATTCCATCTTAGAGGCGGACATGTGGTTTGAGCCATACCTGGTTTTAGAAATTACGGGAGCGGAGCTCACACTCAGCCCCGTTCACACCTGCGGTTGGGGAAAGGTTGAGCAGAACAGGGGACTCGGTCTCAGATTTCCGAGGTTTACCGGAAGGTATAGGTTTGATAAAAGGCCAGAGGACGCAACTACGGAGCAGGAAATCATAGAGATGTACAGGATGCAGAGGAGAATTAGAGTAACTGGGTGAAGATAGGAACGGTTATAAAGCTGAGGGGAATTCCTAAGGTTATTGCGGAAAACGCAAGTCTGAAATCTAAGTTATACTTGAGTGCGAGAACACCAGCTAACACCATAGGTGGCATACAACTCTCAAGTAGAACGGTTTTATACACCGTACCTTCAAGGGAGAAAGTCTTTAAAAGAGCGAGAACTCCGCAAGGGACAAGAAACATCTTTATAAGCAAAGCAAAAACTAAAGGTTTTATAGGCGAAAACGTGTAAATGGGTTCAAATCGGAGTCCGAGGGAGAAAAGTATCACAGGAATTAGGGAAGCGGAAGAAACTTGAAGGAAGTAATTAATAGAGTCGGGAAGCTGCTTGTGATGAAGAAGCAGGGATAAGCAGAGAGCTAAAAAGGGGGGAAAGGTCAATAACTCCCTTATTTTGAAACTTCCTACTGCTATGAGTAATCCGAGGGTTATTACAAAAAGAAAAGAGCCAAGCTGGTCAAAGATGATAGCGTAAGTAAGTCCTTCCCGGCCGAGGATAGCGTAGGAAAAGGGATACCCTAAGAATGCGGTGTTCCCGAAGCTTGATATCAACAAGAACGTTTTCATGGAATTATCTGGCAACGAGAGGAGTTTTCCTACTACGTAGGACATCGTTAACCCTAATAGTATAGAAAACCACGCTAAGAGAGGAATGTATATG
>JALWOJ010000093.1 GCA_026995555.1 Acidilobaceae archaeon
GGCCTACATCGGAGTTATAGATGGAAAGGAAGAGTTAAGGAAGAAATACCCTGGGAAGATGGACATAGCCAGCCTATTAGGCAAAATCTCGGTTGCACAGATACCTTATACTGGACCCTTAGACGCTGCTAAAAACATTGGGCTGAGGCTAGGCAGGGCAATACAAACCTTTGAACTTTACGAATACATTGTTGCCCCCGTAAGGCCGGTAAAGGTAAGCGAACTCTACGCTTTCCTCTCAGGAATCCTAGAGGGAGCCCAATCCCGCCTCGAAATACAGAGAAAATCATATTCAAGAAAGGTTCGAAGAGTCCCGCTAAAGCTTCAAGACATGTATCAGCTTGTAAGAGATAGAAAGAACGAGCCAATTATAGCAACATCAACTAGGGGGAGGATGATCACAGAGGTCGAGGACGAACTCTCAAAGCTAATTATGGAGAACAGAAGGATCAATATTCTAGTAGGCGCGAGAGAAGGCCTGCCAGCCGGGATATTGAGGCAGTCCTCGCTAGTCATAGACGTTGCTCCAGGCATAACCCTCTCGACAGACACCGCCCTGCCCGCGATACTCTCCTCAATCATATTAACCGTTTTGAGGAAAACTACTTCCTCAGAAGAATAAACCTGGGAGGCAGAATCCTCTCACTCTTACATTTAGGGCATCGACTAGGCTTCCTAATTCTTTTTAAGTCCTTGAAGACGTAGCCGCAGTTAGCGCAACGAGGAGGCTCATACATTATCCTCATGGTTCCTCCACTCTTTCTTTCAACTGTCCGTGCCAGATGAGCAATTTCATCGTAAAGACGCTTACGATCCTTCGCTGGAATTCTAAGCAACGCGCCGATTTCATCTACAGTTAAAGGTTCTCGCGCCTCTTCTAATACTTGCAGTATCCTCTGCCTTAATGTTTCCATATGTACCACAAAAAAGGATTAAATTTTAGGACGAAACTTTATGCCGTATTCTATTATTCCTTCTTCCCCCTGTTCCCTATATTTTCTGAAAACAGCTTCAACTTCTATCCCCTCTCTCAGCTGATCTTCAGCGACATCGGTAATCTGAGCCAGCAACCTAGTGCCGTCGGTTAATTCGACCAGGCCGATAACGTATGGCGCAGACCCTTCAAAATCGGATGGAGGGGTCCTTATGACGGTATAATATAGCAGCCTCCCTTCCCGCGGCAAATAAACCTCCTCGACGCTGTCGCTTCCACACCTAGGACACGTATCCCTGTAAGGATAGAACGTCTTACCGCATTTAGAGCATCTACCTCCCAGAAG
>JALWOJ010000094.1 GCA_026995555.1 Acidilobaceae archaeon
GTAGTATTGGGCGAAGACGCGTTTTTGCCAAAGTGACAAGCATCGACAAACTATCGGCCTTTTTAATAAAACTCACCATAATAAGTCCATCATTTACCACGACCCCCATAAGCCCAACTACGCCAATAAGGCCTGTCATTGTCATAGGAAGCGACATGATATCATGCCCTACATAGACCCCTAAGATCACAAGTGGCATAGTGGAGATAATAATAAGTGACTCCAACATTGAATCAAAGAGCCACACTAGGGTGATAAATATTAACACTAAAGCGACAAGTGAGGCCTGCATCATCTCTACTTGTGTCTTCTCATTCTCCTCTTGCTCCCCTTTTATGCGGACCATATACCCCTCTTTTTCTAACGCTTCAAGCGTTGGCTTTAACGCCTTCATCACATCTGAAGCGGTAGTTAGCTCCTTATCCATCGAGGCAAAAACACTACGGGTCCGTTTTGAGTCCTCCTTGTTTATCGCTACAAAAGCTTGGGTGTAGACAAAGTCGCACACCTCATCAAGCGCTACCGTTTTAAGGGAGTGAGGCACTTGGATACGGTACGATTTAATAGATGCGAGATCATCTCTATCTTTACCTACAAACTTAATACGGATAAGCCCTTGCGCTCCAAACATCTTAGAGTACTCCCCCTTTAGGTAGTAACTGCTCAACTCACTAGTGATTATCGCCTCATTAAAGCCCAATGTCTCACCATAACTATTGATACGGAGTTTAAGCTCTTTTTCTCCAATATCGGCATCATCAGCCACATCGTAGATCCCCTCGATCCCTCGTAATTTATCACCCAATCGCTGCACACCATCCACTAAAGCATTGTCATCTTTTCCACTAAGTTCTATCTCTACATCGTGTGCTACCACCCCAGTACCTGGCACATTGATATTGAGCTCCTCAAAAAGAGGGTGCCCCTCTGATGTCTTTAACGCCTTAAATGGTACAAGCCACGCTTTTACATCTTTACTTATGGCCAAAGCGCTCCGCTCTCTTTTTAGCAGTGAGGCGTTATACTCCATAGAGAAGATGGGATTGATATAGCGGTTATATAGATTATCTGGCGCTCGTTCATAAAGATCGATGAATATATGAAATACATTCTCCCCAAGTTCGGCATGATTTTTAGCATCAAGACGCATACCGATAACAGATGTAACCGATGAGAACTCCTCTTTATCTAACCGCTTTAGAAGCTCCTGCTCTATGGTACTTACTATCGCTTCGGTATCTTTAAGCTCATTGTTGATGTTAACCTTACCTGTAACAT
>JALWOJ010000095.1 GCA_026995555.1 Acidilobaceae archaeon
CCGACTTGTATTGTCACTATAGCCTTGCTATTAAGGATTCTGTACTCTCTTATGACTCCAAAACCTCCTCTAAACTTTCCATGACCAGTGCCGCTCTCGGTATTTAACATGTACCTTTCCACAAGAATTGGGAAGTTCTTCTCATATACCTCGCTAGAAGCTATATAAGTATCTCCATCACCTATAGCCACAAGTCCGCTTGTACCATCCATGTCATATCCAGCCCCCCATCCTCCTGGCTGAGGCTCGACTATTGCGAACGGTTCTCCAGTTCTATCATCTATACCGCCCACAATAGTAGCTATTATTGAGAGGAAGTGACCTGCAGTCAGCTTCTCTGGCACATGAGGAGCTAGTGCTTTCCATACTAAGTCTGAGGCAAACGCCATTGATTCCCAATAAGTAGAAGTAGGAGCAGGAGGTTTTGGATTGAATATGGTGCCTTCAGGCGCTATAACCTCTAGCGGTTTAAAGAATCCTCCCGTTGGAGGTGTATGAGGATCGGTGACGGCCATGTATATCTCTCTTACACCAGAAACTGTTGCAGGGAAGGGCGAGTTTATAGATATCTTTACTTGAGGGGCGCTCCCTGTAAAGTCAGCAATAAACTTATCATCGGTTATTTTAACCCTTACCCTGACATATATGGGCTTATCGGTTCCAGCAAGAGCAGCATCTATATAGTCTTCAGCTTCAAACTCCCCTTTAGGAAGCTCCTTGAGTTTCTGATACGCATACTTCTCTCCATCCTCAATCAACTTTTTCATGGCATTTAAGACATTATCTATTCCATATTTTTCTATTAACTTGTCAACCCTTTTCTTTGCTACTCTCATCGACGCAACCTGGGCCTCAATGTCACCTCTAGTATACTCTGGGAGTCTGGAGTTGCTCAGTATCATGTCAAGTATATCTTTATTTAATTTCCCTGAGTCATAAAGCTTTACACAGGGTATTATAAGGCCTTCTTGATATATTTCAGTTGCATTTGGATTCCAACTTCCAAAAGCCGCACCTCCAACTTCGCTCCAGTGACCCTTGCTTAACACCATGCCAATAAGTTCGTCTTTATGGAACATCGGCATAGCTAATGTGGTATCATTGAGGTGGGTCCCACTATCATAGGGAACATTTCCTACTATAACATCTCCAGGATGAAGCTCATCTTTCCACTTTTTCAAGACTTTCCTAGCTACAAAGTCCAGAACTCCTGAGAAGCCAGGAACTCCAGGAGCCTGAGCTATTATGTTACCCTCAGCGTCAGTCATTCCGAC
>JALWOJ010000096.1 GCA_026995555.1 Acidilobaceae archaeon
TTTGCATAGCGAGGACGTTCTTCTCTATGGGGCAGATGTCATAAGGCCAAGGGCAGAACCCCTTTTAAAACTTCATTCGATGGTCGCATCTTATCTAGAAAAGTATGAGGCGGGCTTTGCCTGGAGCCACGCAAGTCTTGCCGCAGTAAAGTATGCTGAGGAACATGGGAAGGTTGTATCAAAAATATCAGAGCTCATATTGGATGGCGACGTCAGAAAGATGTTTGGGGTAGAAGTCGGAATAGAGACTGGATCACCAAGATTAGCTAAAATAATAATGCCCGCAAAGGCCGCTCCTTATCCAACAGAGAAATGGCCTGATGTAGTTGAAGATGCATTTTCTATAATGGCAGAGGCGAATATAATTCCAGCAGCAACGTATATACTTGGATTACCCGAGGAAAATGAAGATGATGTAATAAAAACCATAGAGCTTATAGAGAGATTAAAGCCTTATCCGAGTCTCATAGTTCCAATGTTCTTCGTTCCCATGGGGATGCTAAAGGATAGAGAAGGGTTCAAACGCGAGCACATAAAGCCCTATCATTTAGAGGCTATGAAGGTTTCGGCATTGCATTCAATAAGATGGGCAAAGGCCATTCTCTCAAAAGGCTACTTGGGAGGAATAATGGGTGCCCCCGTTAGATTCATTCTTAATATGTTTGTAAATTACGCGGAGTCCAAGATCAAAAAGTATGCAGACTATTATATACAACATTGGGAGAACATTGTAAAAGAGAAGGCAACAACTAAAGTATCAGGATAGCGTTAAGACCTTTTATCTCTTGGTGAAACAGTATAGTTCTTTAGTTCTGATAGTTTTATATTAACATAAGGTGCTAAAATTGCAATTAGCTAGCTGGCGTCTCTTAGCAAGGTTAGTAAAACAGGCCGACGTGGTAGTTGAAGTCGTAGACATCAGAGATCCTATATCAACTAGAAGTAGGAGGCTTGAGAAAATAGTTGAGGCCTTTGACAAGAAGTTGCTCATAGTTTTAAACAAGGCAGACCTGGTTCCAAGGCTTGTGGCTGAAAAGTGGAAGAGGATTATTGAGGGTCATGGGTATGAAGTTCTCTATGTCTCGGCCACAAAGAGGTTGGGGACGAGAATCTTAAGAGGAACGATCAAGAAACTTGCTGAAACGAAACCTTTTGTTGCGACAGTGGTAGGCTATCCCAAAACGGGGAAGTCATCAGTGATAAACGCTCTAAGAGCAAGAAAGGGTGCATCCACGAGCCCCGTACCTGGTAACCCTGGTTACACAAAGTCTCATCAATTATACAAGGTCGAACCAGGCTTTTATCTAATCGATACGCCAGGCACAATACCGGTTGAAGGTTCTTGGCCAGAGGCTATAATCAGGGGAAGAGCCCCTGAGGAGCTTAAAGATCCTGTCCCTCCAGCAGTTGCTCTTATAGAGAAGATACTGAAATATAATGCAAAGGCTTTCGAGGAAGCTTATGGAATATCATCTAGGGACCCATATGCAATTCTAGAAGAATTGGCTAAAAGCAGAGGGTGGTTTTATAAGAAATCCAAGGAACCTCTGATAGAAGAGGCAGCTAGGACTATTATAAGGGACTATCATAAGGCTAGAATAAGGTTCTTCGTCCCACCCGAAGAGTTTCTTAGAGAGGTAAACTACTAAGCTTAAGTTAAACTATAAAAAGGGTAGGTTCTGCTTCAATTTTGTTCTTAGTCTCTATTATTGTTACTTTTCCTCCAGAAGCACGTTGCTGTATTTCTCCCTAAGAACCCTCTTGTTTATTTTGCCCACGCTAGTTTTTGGCAGGCTTTCAACGACGATTACTTTATCCGGCAACCACCATTTAGCTATCTTACCGGGCTCAACAAAGTTTTTCATCAAGAAGTTTCTGATTTCATCAGTCGTTATCTTGTTCTCCCAGCCAGGCCTTGGGACTACTAACGCCACGGGCCTCTCCTGCCACTTGGGGTGCTTAGCTGCGATCACAGCAACCTCAGCAACGCCAGGGTGCTGACTTATAGCATCCTCTAGCCTAACACTACTTATCCACTCACCCCCGCTCTTGATAACATCCTTGTCCCTGTCCTGAATTAGTATAGATCCGTCTGGGAACCATACAGCTATATCTCCTGTATGGAACCAACCTCCTTTCCATGCACTTTCAGTCTTTTCAGGATTTCTGTAATACTCTGGAGTTATCCACGGCGCTCTGACAACAATTTCGCCCATCGTCTTCCCATCTTTAGGCACAGGGTTCATGTTCTCATCGACGACCATCAGATCCACCAGTGGTATTGGGAACCCTGTTCTAAGCTCTATTTCATCAAGCTCCTCAGGGCGGAACCTCTTTTCATAATTAAATGTGGGCGATGCTATAGTAAGAACTGGCGCAGTCTCAGTAAGGCCATAGCCCACCACAACATTCATTCCCCTCTTTCTAGCTAAGAGGGCTAGTCCTTTGGGTAGAGCAGCTCCTCCATTGACGAAAATCACTCCACTGAGATCATATTTCTCGCTGTCAGGATCCGTAAGAAGCATATAGAGTATCGTAGGAACTCCCATAAGGTATTTAATCTTTTCATTCTTAATTAGCTCCAACAAAACCTTTGTCACGAACCTGCCCGGATAAACTTGCTTTAGCCCTATAAGTGTAAATCCATAAGGAGCTCCCCAGCTGTAGACATGATACATAGGTACCAGAGACATTATTGTGTCTTTAGGAGACAATCTGAGTCTTTCATCAGTCACCGAGACTAAATGCAATGCTACGCTCATAGCGTGTAGCGTTAACATCTTGTGACTATGATAAGTGCCCTTAGGAAGACCCGTAGTACCACTAGTATAGCACATAGCCGCAGGTCTATCTTCATCTAAGTCAGGCCACTCAAACTTACCTCCATATTCTTTAATCAAGTCTTCGTAATGGTGGACAGGTATGCCCTTTATTTTCTGGGGGACTTCGTCAGTATCTACGAGGATGATATGTTTTAGAGTTTTGATCTTATCTGCTATTGCCTGAATTAACGGTAGAAAATCGCTATGAACGACAACAACTTTATCCTCGGCACTGTTCATTACATAAACTATTTCCTCTGGGGCCAGTCTCACGTTGACTGTGTGCAAAACGGCACCCATCATAGGAACTGCATAATATTCCTCATAGTGCCAATGGGTGTTCCAGTCCAGAGTAGCAACTACATCAAGGCTCCCAACTCCTAACTGTCTTAGCGCATTAGCTAAGCTCTGCATTCTCTCGGCAGCTTTAGAAAATGTGTATCGATCTACTCCCTTCTTAGTTCTGTAAACTAGTTCTAGATCAGGAAACAGATGCAGGGCTCTTTTGTAAATATATTTTAGCGTTACGTCGTATCCAGGTCTTTGAGGAACCTTTTCAGGTAGAGGCAATCAAGCAACACCTCCGAAAAGGGCTTTCAGGAAGATATATATTACCAACGGTTTATAAAGATTGAAGTGTAATAAAGGTGGGTACAATATTTAAGTGGGTTTTTAAATGCCTATATTAATGAGGCCGTTTCAGGATGAAACTGTCTTTAAGTTATTATTTTATTCTATGGATTGGAGTATAAGAAGACTAAACACGATTTATTTATTAATGACTCTTCCAAAATGAGATGTCCCATTAGTAACCAAACTTCATAACCTGAGCCTGGCTCAAGTTACCGACCTTCAGAACAGAATCTGGGTTAACAAAACCGAGCTTAATGGCGATTTCTATGCACCTATTTCCAGTTAGAATGATCATGTCAGCTTTTTCCATAGCCTCAATTATCTTGTCCAAATCCACAAGTTCTCCCTTGTAAAAGTTCTCGCTTACTATAATTCTTACGCCACTTTGAGGATCTTCCGCCTTCATCCCCAAGACCTCTTCGTCAGTTATGACGGCCATTAAGACCCCTCCCGCGTCTATGTACCTTAGATAAAACTTCCTCTCACTTTTGTTTTCATTATTATTCAATACTCAAGCAACCTCCATCCAGACTTTGAATCATATATGAGAAGACCACCCTTTCTCAAGGTTAAGAACAATTTATCGTATTTTCCTAAACTTCTTGAGGCCTCTATGGGGTCGGAAGTTTTTACCTTACTAAGCCTATTCTTAAAGTCTTTAAAAGCATTCTTATCAACTACAACTATGTCGCCACCAGACTCAATTATGTCAACATTTTCAAGCCTAGAAGCTATTCGTCTGAAAACAGAGATGCTTAGGTTAAACTCATTCCTTGCCTCACTGGCCAAGACGTAACCGAAGTTCTCAAGCTTCTCCCTGAATTTTTGAGGTATGTCGAAACCGCTTCTTTTAGAAAATTCCTTAATCTTTGAAGCCTTCCTTAGTAGCTCAATTTCCTTTTTAAGTTCTAACACATCCTTTTTAAGATCATTGATGTCCGTTCTAAGTTTCTCTAACTCATCTAAAAGACCTTTAGTAAGCAAGGCAACCGTTTTTTCAGCTACGATCTTTGCTATTTGTTCAATATCGAAGACTTCATAATCTTTAGCTTCCTTATTGACCCTTTTGGTTCCTTTCTCTAAGTAATCATCAAGCCTTCTCTTCAATTCAATAGAGACCTCTTCCTCTGGTTTAACTTAGAACTAGGAAAAGAATAAATATGGTTATATCCAACAAAAAAGGGAAGTTTTAGGCCTTTACAAGTCTATCCCTAAAGACCTCCTCAGGCTTTATTAAAGATTTGCCATCGAGGTCTGTAGGTCTTAAACCTGGCGGATTCTTAAGATAACCAGGTATTATTTTTTCTATTCTCTCTTCAAAAGTATCTTTGCTCACATCTCTTAAAAGTATTCCTAGAGGTATCTTATTGGGATCTTTATAGAACTTATCTAAGATCTCAGCAATTTTTCTATCTCTTTCCTCCGGAGCCTTCACTGTAGGATCATAGTCCGGATATTTCTCATCAACGTAAAAGATCCTCTCCTCGTACCACTTAGGAGTCATCACGTTGTTGTATGTCGGACATGGCTGAAGTACTTGGACCAGAGAGGATCCTTTATGCTTAATGGCCTCCTTTATTATCTCCTTTAATCTTTCTGCGTGATAGGCATATGCCCTCGCTATGAATGTGTATCCCGAGGCCAATGCTATAAGCACAGGTTCTACAGCATCTTGATAATTGGGGGCTCTTAGGGCCTTTGTTCTAAACCAGGCTGGCAAAGTTGGACCTGCCTGTCCCTTTGTAAGTCCATAGACCGCATTATCATGGAGTATAACGGTCAGATCGACGTTCCTCCTTCCTAATGCAACGAAGTGGGCCATGCCTATTCCTAGAAGGTCTCCATCTCCAGAATGAACTACTACAGTGAGCCTCGGATTGGCCAACTTTATACCTGTCGCAACGGGTATAGGTCTTCCATGTAGTGTGTGAACTCCTGAAACGTTAATGTAATATGGTATTCTGCTACTACAACCTATTCCAGAGACTACAACGGTTTCTTTAGGGTCTAGGTCCAACTCCGCAAAGGCCTTGTAGACAGCTGTTAGTATGCCAAAGTTTCCACATCCAGGACACCATTGAACCCAGGCATCCGTTCTATATTCAATCCAGTTACGCACCATCGCTAACCACCACCTTCCTACTACCCTTCTCCAAAATCTCTTTTACACCAAAGTATATCTCCTGTTCGTACATGGTCCTACCAGTGTACTTTACAATCATATGGGGTATGTCCCTTAATATCGTCATCCTAGTAATTAACCTCATCTGTTCAAGGATGTTTGACTCAATCCCTATAATGACCTTAGAGTTATCCATAGCCTCATTTAAGGCCTTTGCAGGGAACGGCTTAAAGGTCCTGATCTGGAAGAACTTAACTTTTATGCCGTCTCTTGAAAGCCTTTCCATTGCGTCGAGTATTGGTCCTTTGTTAGTACCCCAACTGATTAAGAGGACATCAGCATCGGGATCCCCGTAGAGCGAGTATCTCTCGGACTCCGGTATCTCCTTCTCAATAGTTTCTATCTTCCTTAACATCTTTTCAGTCATCTGGTTTCTGAGCACGGGATCTTCGGTAACCATGCCATATTCGTCGTGAACTAAGCTTGAGATCATTTGTTTGGCGACGCCTAGGGGGGCCCTTGGGCTTATCCCGTCATCAGTTATCAGGAATCTCTTGTACTCTCCATCAACCTTTCTCAAAAGCTTACCCCTCTCTATTTTGACCTTCGTAGGGTCTGGAGGATCTATGCTCTTCAACGAGCCCGATAGCATCTTATCGACTAAGTGAATGACTGGGGTCTGGAACTTCTCTGCCCAGTTAAGGGCCCTTATCGAATCGTAAAATGCCTCTTCATGATCGCCACTAGCTAGAACTATCTTTGGCGTATCTCCGTGTCCAGAGAACATGCTTATTAGCAGATCCTGCTGTCCGTTTCTGGTAGCCATTCCCGTGCTAGGTCCTGCTCTCTGCCATATGGTGATCACTATAGGCACTTCCATAATGACGGCCATGCTCACCATTTCATTCATTAAGCTGAACCCAGGTCCGCTGGTTGTGGTAGCTACCCTGGCTCCAGCTAGAGCAGCTCCTATAGCCATGCCTATTGCAGATATCTCGTCCTCCGTTTGAATGACAAGAGTGCCTATCTTATCCAATCCTAACCTCTTCTTTGCCTCCTCTATGGGCTCTACAACCCTATATCCTTCCATGTAAAGGGCTTCGTCTGCTGCAGGAGTTATTGGATAGTAGGTTTGTAATGTGAGTCCTCCAGCGATCTTGCCCATGGCAACAACATCGTTACCATTAACAACCATTCTGAGCCTTCCCTGATAAGGACCGTTAGGCAACGGGTTGCCAAGCTTGAAGTTATCTTTGATGTACTCATATGTCGTTTCGACAGCCACAACGTTTGGCTTTATTACCTTTTCTTTCCCAGCAAAGTAGAGGTTTATGGCCTTCTCAATATGCTCCTTTTCGATACCTATCAAAGCGAATGCCGCTGCAAGGCCTATTGTGTTGGCCACTCTGGCCACTGAAACAACGGAGAGTCCACTTCTCTTGGCAGTCTCCTTTAGAAGCTCCTTTATCGGAACCCCAACAACTTTGACGTTCTTGCTTTCAACATACTTTATCGCATCAGCAACGGTATCCCCGAGACCGAGCTTTGAGAGCTTATCCTTTACTCTAACCTTTAATGGCTTCGGCATGGGCGCTATTTTATCGATTTTTGTTCCGGAAGTTCCACTGTCATATACAAAAAATCCATTCTCCTTGACATCATCCATATGAGTGAAGACGGACTCCGCATCCAAAGCGATAAGGAAGTCGACGGGTAACCTCACGCTTCTAGCGATGTCGGAGCGTGCTCTTAGGTTGAAATAACTATGGGCTCCGGTTATGTTGCTATGATACTCTCTAGTGCCATAAACGTCATATCCCTTGGACATTAATGTTCTCACAGCTATCTGACCGGCAGACTCTATTCCTCCTCCTTGAGGCCCGCCGATTATTAAGCCGAGGTCAACTCTATCTTGACTCAATTTCCAACACCTTACTCTAGGGAAGATACAACTATTTCCTCCCTTATATCGGGATCTACATATACCCATATGTAAACTCGGTGCCCGGCCCTCAGAAGCGCTGGAAGTTCTTCTTTATACACAGTCCTTCTGCAGGTCAAACACCAGTAAAACTTCCTGTCTGATTCCTCGTAGTTAATTGGTTTCCACTTTTCACAAGAATCGTCCTCAAGCGTAAGCTTTGAATGAAGAGTACAGTAACCTATCCATGGATATAGGAGGTGAGGTCTCCAGTAGTGACAGGTTGAGCATTTTCTTGTGTTCTTTCTATCATCAGGTCCGGGCACCTTTCTCGCCTCGGGCTAGGAAAAAAGGTCTTTAACAAGTTTAAAATATATTTGGAGTTAAGAAATATTTGTTCTATGATGTTTTTTGACTAATTTTTTGCCTTCAGTAAATTTTTATTTAGTGCTAATTCCAATCATTACTAAAATTAAGCTTCCGATTCAACGCATTAATAGCCTAGAATAGCTTAAATGAATAGTGGTGTTAAAGGGTCTATGGTCTATGGCTCTCTTGTAAACAAAAACCAGGTTGCTATTGGTAACGTTAAAATAACAGCTAAAGCGTCTGGAGACGTCATTCATTACAAGAGAGTGAGAAACGACAAACTTGAGAAGGAGATGTTGATAAAAGCTCCTAACCTATTTTTAGTTCCTTATCCCCCAACAATTCTTCCTGAAAAGGGGCTTTACAATCATTTAATGATAGAGTTAGATAAAGAACTCGCAATTTATGCCGGATTAGAGGTAAATCTGAAAATAAGAATTCCCGTGGACTTAGCTATAATAGCTGACATAAGAAATCCGCATAATACTATTGATCTTTTTTCCATAGATGTTCCAAAGATGGCTGTATATGGTAAAGTTCAAGAAGGTCTTTTAGTGAGATATCTTAGAACGACGGGTAGAGAAGAGGCAAGTACGACTATAAGTCTTTTTATAAAGAACTGCTGGAAAAGGGCAGTGACATTTTCGAGAATAGTTTTTGCTTCTGAGGCTTTCTTTATATGCTTTAGAGAAGGTTCTTGGATGAGCATGGGTCCAACAGTTAAGATCTGTATCAAAGGTGAAAGAAACGCTACAGTTGAGGTGTTACCTCCTCAATGTCCTGAAGGCTATCTCCTTATATCAAGTTCTGAGGGAAAAGTCCGTTCGGAGCCCTACAGGTTTGAAATGATAAACGGATTCAGCAAAGGTGGCTAATTTGAACCTTGAGTCAATGATAGGAACTATTAGACCCGTGAAGCTTGTCATATCCATTTCCTTGATCGTGATCTTTTATTTAATAGCCAGGTTCTTTGGAAGGGTACTCTATAATGAACTTAGAAAAAGGACCCCGGAGAACGTGGCTAAGCCTCTTTATAACACAATCTATTATACGATAATCAGCATAGGAATAATTGCCGCCTTGGAAACCTATGGTATAAACCTTAGTAGCCTTCTCGTAGCTGGAGGTTTTGCTGGAATAATAGTTGGGTTTGCAAGCCAGCAAGTCTTTTCAAACGTGCTTAGCGGCTTCTTTCTTTATGTAGAGAGACCGTTCTCCGTGGGGGATCCTATAGAGATAGAAGGAGCTGGAATAAGTGGCGTCGTATCCGATATCACAATGTTATCAACAAGAATCTTGGGTTGGGATGGGGTGACCTATAGGGTTCCCAACGGAACCTTATTTGGATCAAACATAAAGAACCTGTCAAGTTTGGTTGCTAGAAGAGTTGAGTACTTGGTCTCTATAGGATATGGAGACGACATTGAGAAGGCAAAAGAGGTTATAAGAAATGTGATAGAGGAGGAACCTTTAGCCCTTGTCTATCCCTCTCCCGAGGTGTTTGTGGAAGAGCTGGGCGACAGCGGGGTCATATTAAAGGTTAGGTTCTGGGCCCCTACCTCTAAGTGGTTCGAGGCAAAGAAGAAAGTATTAGAAAGGATAAAGGTTGCCCTAGACGAAGCGGGGATAGAGATACCATTCCCTCAAACAACTGTCTGGTTTAGAACACCACTAAGATGTCTTAAAGAAAATCATTAATTCATTTCACGCTAATCAAGCTTCGTAGGTTACCTTTAGTCTTAGTATTTCTACCAAACAATTTGTTTTGAAACAACAAGTATTTTAAACAAATCTTAAGTTTTGGTACTCAGAGTATGCTATTAAAGGGGCGCCAGGAGTGAGGGAGCCAAAGCTTTACATGTCCACTTTAGATGAAATTCTAAGTGGCGTGATAACAGACATCTATTTTGAAAGAACAAAGAGAATTATTGAGAGAAGTGGGCTCTCCAATGTAAAGGTTAAAATGGAGGCTCATGTCTACAGCCTCCCTGAAGGTTATGAGTGGGCAATTTATGCAGGCCTAGAAGAAGTCCTTGCAATGCTTAAGGGTAAGCCTGTCGATGTCTACAGCCTCCCTGAAGGTACAATATTCAAAGCTAAGGAGCCATTGTTAATGATAGAGGGTAGATATGTCGATTTTGGGATCTTTGAGACGGCACTTTTAGGAATATTAAGGTTTGCATCGAGCATAGCTACAAAAGCGGCTAGAATAAAAATTGCTGCTGGAGGGAAGACCGTTCTTTACTTCGGCCTCAGGGCTTTACACCCTGCCGTGGCTCCTTCAGCCGACAGGGCGGCTTACATAGGAGGCGCCGACGGTGTAAGTGGGCTTTTCTCAGAGAAATATATAGGGGTGAAGCCTAGCGGCACAATGCCACATGCACTGATAATAATATTTGGAGACCAAGTTAAAGCCTGGAAGGCTTTTTACGAAACAGTAGGTGAAGAAGCACCTCTAATAACTCTTGTGGACACGTTCTGTGATGAAAGAGAGGAAGCACTCATGGCTGCAAGAACCTTTGGTGAAAAGCTCTGGGGCGTCAGACTCGATACTCCTAGCAGTAGAAGAGGTAAAATGAAAGAAATAGCAGAAGAGGTTAGGTGGACTTTAAACCTTCACGGATATAGGAACGTGAAGATAATTATTAGTGGAGGGCTCGATGAGAAGAAAATAGCTGAGCTAAAAGATGTTGCCGACGGATTCGGCGTTGGGACAAGCATCTCAGCAGCACCCAACATAGATATAAGTATGGACATTGTTGAGATAGAGAAGGATGGAAAGTGGATACCCATTACAAAGAGAGGAAAGTTACCAGGCGCTAAACAACTTTATAGGTGTAAGGGACTTCAGGACTATATAGTTCCTTGGGGCGAGAAGCCTCCTCTCTGTCCAGATGGTTCAGAACCTAAACCTCTTATGAAGAAGTTTATTGAGAATGGAAGACTTGTGGAGGATTTACCTTCAGCAAAGGAGATAAGAGAGTACGTTATTTATCAGCTGAAGGAACTTGGATTGCTTCAGTCTCCTTAAATGCAACCTCGATATAAGCTCTCACCTTTTCTTCAAGCTTCTCCCTTGATTGTGATCCTGTTATGATATCAACAACATTGCCATTAACGATTATTAGGATTGATGGTATGTGTTTGATGTTGTATCTATCTGCAATGCTATATGAGGCATCTACGTCAACTTTTCCGAAGTAAACCTTCGGCCTTGCGTAAAGACTCGCAACGTCCCTGAATGTCTGAAGGAATGTTATGCAAGGACCACACCATTCTGCCGTGAAGTAAAGAAACACAACCTTGTTGTTTTTGATAATTTCATCAATATTTGAAGAGGTCACCTCAAAAACCACGCCCTCAGCAAGCTTTTCAAGGAAAGAGCCTCTCTCATCTAAGGCTCTCGAGAGTCTGTTAATTATCTTGTTTAGCTCCGTTCCCAAGGCTAGCACCCTTAAACTTCTTCTCTGCAACTAGTAATCAGTTCTTTTCAAGGTTCTTAAACTCTTTTTAAGACATTCATTTTCTATAAAATTTATTGCGTCGCTTACTCTAAATTTATACACAAGACTCTGGTGTAGCTTCTTAGGGTCTCCTCTACGAACTTATACCTCTCTGAAATAGCTTTGCCAGATTTGCAGGGCAGAGCTAAAACAAAGGAGCCTGGAGGTGTGCTCCTCTTGAGAATCTTGAGAGCATTAGGTACCTCAGCCCTTAAGGCATAAAGGAGCTTAGGCTTAATATTCAAAGTTTCTTTCAAAAGCCTTTCAGCAATGTTTCTCCAAATGTTCTCCGGTAAATCGAGAAGATAGTAATCTTTTACCTCTCCATAAACTTTATAAACTTCGACAGTATTTTTTGTTACGAGCTTCACTTCTGCCTTTGCAACTACTCTTAGATTTTCAGGCTCCCTTATCAATATGTTATTAGACGTAGATTGATCAAGAATAAGCATCAAATCTTTAGGCATGAAACCCCTTAGTCCTCTTTTGCTTCTAAAAAGGATGCCCATAGGCCAATCAATAGGCACTATGATACTATTGATGTTATAGTCTTCCGAGTTTTTTAATGCGAAAACCTTAACATAGTTTCCTATAGTCTCGACTAAGCCGTATCCGGCCTCCTCAATGAAGGTATAGGGATTCCAATATCGCTTCATGATTATTACCTGAATAGTTTTAATTCTCCTAATCTTTTGCCGTAGAGATCGTAAAAAGTTCGTATAATTTAAGTCTTGAATGGCACATAAAGGGGTAAACTTATGTAGGAACTATTTATAAATATTAAAATGAGTTTAGGAATTCAGGAGATATGAGAGGTACTTCAGACTAATAATACGGTGTTACATAATGCTTGTACAATCCCCTGTGGATTTTGTAGATTATGGTTATATTAGAATTTATTCGCTTTCGAAGATTCTGGAGATTGATGATAGAGGCTTCTTCTCCGAGAGAAATAATGTCATGGGGGTAGATTATGACGTTACTACAGAGTTTATGAGAAAAACTGCATACATAGTTGTTGAGAAGAACCTTGACTTTCATACACTTTGGGGTCTTGTAGCGGCATTTCCTCACTTTACCCAGGTGATCATAATTTCACTTTCATCTAAGGATAGATTGTATGACGAAAGGAGGCTCGCTAGACTAATTATGGCCAGAACTGGGCGTTACGTTGCTGTCGTTTCAGTTTACGATCCGACGTGGGGCGAGGTTCTAAGAAAGACACCGTTTAAGGTGCTTCTTACTGATGATGGGACTGTAAGGCCAGGAATAGGGGAAGCATACATACTTGGAACTTTAATAACAAACTGGATGTCAAATAGCTATATAGGTTATATTGATGGTAATAACATACTTCCTGGAACCGCATATGAGTATGCTATGGCCTTCCTCTCAATATTCAACACAATGAAGACATTTAATCACATAATGGTGAGGATCAAGAGGTCGACGAGGGGTTGGCTTGCAATTAATCATAAACCATTGAGAAAGGTTGCCAAGGTCTCTCAAATAATAAACGACCTTGTCAATGCTATGATATCTAAGTACACTGGAGAGTATACGGACTTCATACAGACAGCGGATACTATAGACATGGGAATGACATTGGAGATGGCCGAGAAGCTTCCATGGGCCGGAGGTAGATGTCCAGGTCTCTATCATCTAATCTATATTTTGGATAAATGTTGGCTTGAGAAAAAGCGTTGGGTTAGGTGTCCCTTCGGTTGGCTCAGAGCATATATAACTCAAATAGAGGCAATAACCCCTCATGCCTTATATGAGGTGAGTGATAAGGAGCTCTTAGCAAGACTTGCAGAGTGCTTAGGAATAATCTATCATTCAAGAATAGCTGATGACGAGATAAAAGACAAAATATTAAAAATATTAAAGAAGTACGGTTATCAGGAGGATGAACCACCTAAACCAATTGTGTATCCACCAACAATAACTGTGGATCCTATCGAAATAATGGATGAGTTCGAGGAGAAGAGCGAGGAATGTTACATGCCGTTCTAGACCTTATGATTACTTTAATACGAGGTCCAAAACTTTAACTAAAATATATGGTGAATCGAAACGGAAAGATTGGTGTTCCTGAGCGATATAGATGGAACTATGGCCCACGCTAAGAACTTTAGTCTTAGGGGCGTTAAAGAAGCTTCGTCAAAACTTAGGAGTTTTGGAATACCTCTCTTTATAGTCACAAGTAAAACCCTAGAAGCTTCGTTAATGTACTATGAGGAGGTAGGAAGGCCTGGCTATAAGGGAGGGCCAGCCATCGCTTTTGAACTTGGCTGCGCCCTAGCTTCAAAACCTGACATAATGACGGAGTATGATTATGTAGACAGATCCACGGGGCTTGCAATATTTGAACTCTGCAGGAGCGTATATATTGATCTGAGGGGGGCCAATGACATAGTCCCGGATAGGTGTCGGGACATATTTATTGATGTGAGAAACGTAGACGAGAACCTGATAAATGTGATGACGGGACTACCCTTGAAAGAGGCCTCCCTAATTAAAAAGAGACGTTATATAATGTCTTTAATAGTTAAAAGACAGGATAGAACTTGTATAAAGAGGCTTATTGACGAGATTGCTTCGAGAGGATTAAACGTGGTTACAGGTCCTCGCTTCATCCATATATATGATGGCAAGGGAAAGCTCGGCGTTATTGAAGCCTTGGGAAGAATTTTTCCAGACTTGAGGAATTGTATCATTGCATATGCCGGTGACACCATTACTGATAAGGAGGCGTTGGAAAGGGCGGATTTAGCCTTCGTTATGCCGCAGCCTGATTACAGACTAAAGGTGAGGCCTCAAAGATCGGACTATATAATCCCTCCATATCCAGCACCAGAAGGTTGGGCTTGGGTTGTAGACAAGCTAATATCTTACTTAGATGTGCTATCAGTAGAAGAGTGATGTAACATTGACCTAAGGACTTAAATAATCGCGATCCTTTTAACGATAGGGATGAAAACTTTGATAGAATATTGTAGATTTAGCTACCAGCTCTCTTCTTTACGCCCAGAACCACAAACTTAACGGTCTTGGCTATGGGTCTGGTTTCCCCTATTACGACGACATCCCCCTCCTTAACATCTATACACGGCGGTACATGTGCATGTATTTTCTTACTCCTCTTCTCATATCTCTTATACTTCTTAACATAGTAAATATAGTCGTGTCTTACAACCGCCGTTCTTTGGGCTCTGAACTTCTCAACCACACCTTCGAGAATTACTCCTCTAACTCTTAGTGTTCCGTGCCAGGGGCAGTTTGGGTCATCACAAGTCTTCTCTGGTGGATTTACTCCTGGAATCTTAAGATTTTTAACCTTCTTGAACGCTGGCACACTACATCACCTAAGCACTTCCATAATCTACGGTCTTTATAACTGTTATTAATGCTACTGTTCTACAAGCTCACTTAGATCTATTAACTCTTCAGCTTCCTTTAACGATCTGGGAGTTTTTGAATGATGTTTTATACAGATCTTTCTACATTCATTACAAGGTATAGAAAGTGCTCTGCTTAAGCTTTCGTTCTGAGATTCTTTAATTCCTAACTTTTTGGCCACATCTTCAGGCAGGATTTTGTTTATTATGATAGCTCTAGTGTTTGCTCCTAGCTGTGTGAAGAACTTTACACTTTCCTCAGCTTCATAGACAGGTAGCGGTTCAGGTGTTGTTACTATAATAATACTTGTACGTTTTGGATCCCTTATGTTCTCATATAATGCTTTATACCTCCTTCTTAGGTTTTCGAGTTTATCGAGGACAGGATCCTCTTCCTCAACCTTCTCCCTTAAAGATCTCGCTATGGAATATCTTAGGGACACTATTTTAGATCTGAGCTCATAGAGCTTGTCAAGCCAGAATATGTAAAGTCTAGGTAAATTAAAAATTCTATGTGTTATTCCCGTAGGAGGAGTGTCAATGACTATATAATCAACATCATCTCTGTTGTATAAACTTTCGAGTACTCTCAGAAAGATCTCCTCCTCAAAACCTGGTGCATGCCTTATAGCATTAACCAGATCGTCTAAGCTTAATATCGTTAGACCTGGGACTACCTGTTTTAACAAGGTTGCGTAGTCGGAGGAGACCTTTTTAGCTAACGGCTCTATGTCGTATTGTATGACATTTAGGTTCTCTTTAACTTTAACCTCCTTTAAAACCTTAGGTACACCTAGGTATTCTAGAAGATGCTTTGCTGGATCTAAACTTGCTAACAAAGTCTTTCCTCTTTCAGAAAGAACTAGAGCCAAGAGAATGCTAACCGTGGTCTTCCCCACACCACCTTTACCTACTGTGACGAATACATGTTTTTTTGTTATCCCTTCCAAAAGAGAAGAGTAGGCATCTTTACCTTTTTTCACCACTCTCCACCTAATGTGCTGAAATAGTTCGCGAGAACGTCATATCCCAAGAAGTGTCTCTCTTCAAGCAGTTTGATTTCATCCTTAAGAAGGGGCATAAGTTCCATTGAGATCCCTATAGGTGCTAGGGGCATGCCGACAAAGCCTCCAAATACTAGGGTAAGAAAGAGGTTTTCCATCTCCATGTACTGGGCATTAAGGGTTTCAACCCCCTCCTCATAAATTCCTTGAAAGAAACCTATTGTAGCATCTTTGATGAGCTTCTTTATACCACCCAAAACGTTCTTAATTTTATTGTTCTTCATGCTATCACGACCTTGAGCTGATAATATTAGCTATGAATCGCTCAGTAATATTATTACGTAAATAAAAAGTTAAATAGTTTTTATCCTGGGAACTGTGTTATCTTAGAGGCTCTTCTCAGTCCTCTAACGAAGTAATATATCAGAAGGAAGTCCAAAGCGAGGCTTACGATAACTATCGAACCTGCACCAACTTTCTGCACTGAGACGCTCAGTTTTGGTAAAACATCTACGGTCCACCAAATCAACCCTGCAGTTACCGTTACCCAGAGGAACCATGCTGGAACTTGGATAAGCCAGTTCTCTCCTCCCCTAACCTTGAGTATTGCGTAGACCCATAGGGCGGCTGTGAGAAGGGCTAGAGCTGCAAGTAGCTGGTTAACTCCCGCGAACGCAGGCCATAAGATCTTATATGCAGGTGCCAGTGACTTACCTAGCCTAACAACAGGATATGCCATACCTCCACCTATGAGCACTACTAAAAATGAAGCGAACCACCTGTTTGTTATGATCTTATATAACGTTGGGCTTCTTGTGCTTAGCCAATCAAACATTTCTTGCCATGAAAACCTAGCTAGTCTTGTCGCAGTGTCTAGGGTTGTCAATACGAACGAGGCTAATGCTATTGCAGCAAATAACTTAAATACATGAAATCCTGTTGAAAAGCTTCCTCCAAATCTGTGAATTACTTCTCCCGACATGTAGCCGTAGCCGACCAGGAATCGATCCAAAGGACTCAAGGATAGCATGGTTTTTCCAGGCTTCAGGACTCCGAGCTTATAAAGCTCCGGGGCTGTCCAGGCAAGACTTATTGGAAGGATTACTGCCATTGACGAAACTGCGCCCTCTGTTAACATGCCTCCGTATCCAACTAGAAGTGCATCCAGTTCATTAGAAAGCTGTTTGCTTGAGGTACCACTCCCTACCAGTGAATGGAAGCCACTTAAGGCGCCACAGGCTATGATCAGAGGTATTGCTGGCCAGAAGTATGTGGGTTGGTTAGCAAAGGCTGCCATTCTAGGGGCGAAGGACGTGTAAGCAGTCCCTATTAGCTTGTGATCAGCAAGGACTAGAGATCCAAAAGCGGCGAAGAACACAAAGAACCAAAGGACGTAGGCATTAAGATAATCTCTGGGCTGTAGAAGATACCATACAGGAAGGCTTGCAGCGAGTATTGCATATATGCTTAACACTATAATCCAGTAATGATAAGCAGACCAGATGTTTCCTGCGCCGGTAGACGGGTTATATCCTAGGAGGAAAGGTATTTTATAGGCATATATGAATCCCAGTACTATTATAATAACTGCTATGATTGTTCCAAGTCTTAGACTTATACCAACTCTATATGTCAGAATTCCGAAGAGAAGTGCAAGGGGCATGAAAATAAGGGCTACAGTTGCTGCGCTGGGTATTTTTGCAAAGAGTATTGAAGCTACACTAACGAAGGCAGCAAAAACTAGGAGTAGAGCAAAGTAAACATAAGCTAATGATATGTACCTTGCACTCTTTCCCATGACGTTTTCGCTCACGCTCATTATCGATATTCCTCCATACCTTACGCTCGACATCAAAGCGAGATAGTCATGGACAGCTCCAATGAACACGTTGCCGAAGAGGACCCAGATCAGTGGTAGAGCCCAGCCATAACTCATGGCTATTGCCGGACCAATAATCGGTCCTGCGCCTGCTATGCTTGCGAAATGATGACCATAGAGTACGTACTTGTTTGCGGGAACATAATCGACGCCGTCAAACTTTGTGTAAGCTGGCGTTGGCCTGTTAGGATCTGCTTTAACGATCTTGTTTTGAAGTAACCTTCTGCCATAGTAGACATAAGCTAGACCATATATAACGAATACAATTATAAGTATTTCAATTGCATAAAAGCTCAAGACCTCTCACCCTCCTTGCGCATCTCTTGAGTCGCTACCTTTTTCTTAATACTGACAGGGACTTCACCAAACCAAAGGGCTGGTCCGCCTATGATGAAGAACCATCCTATTATTGCAGCCCATGCATCGCCAGTGATAGATTTGCTACCTATGTGACCATGTAACCCACCGACGATGAAGGCATATGCAAGAAGTATTATACCAATTATTGTTATTGTTGCCCCACTAATTTCCTTACTATTCATAGTATTCACACTCCCATTCAAGGGGAAAAGTCCAATATAATAGTAAAATAGTATATAATATAAAAGGTTTAACTTAAAGTTTCTTAGGAAACTAATTTATAATGGGAGACGGTGTTCGTGTGTGAGCTTAGGCAAAGTACTGACCATAACCTTCTGGATAGTGGTCATCGCAAGTTTTCCTGCGATAGTCTGGTTTTTTAGAATTAGGAGAGTAATGATAAGAAAACAGGTTATTATAATAAGGACATTAGAAAATTCACTAAAGCCTAGAGATAAAAGGTATTGGCTTTTAGGTTATCTGGTTGGCTTTAGGGCAAAATATTGGATTAACAGAGGAGGAGTTAAAAGGGCATGGGCATTATACATAACACCTCCTCATCATGTGTTTTTCTACATCCCAGTGATAATTTTACTTAAAAAGAGAGAGAGGCTTGAGATTACTCTAGAACTTGATAAAAGTTACAAGCTTGGGGGAGAAGCTCATCTTTATGATCCTAGGGAAAAGTTTGTCGTAAAGACATTAAGGAGAGAGTTAAAAACTTTTCAAGGATTTAAGAACATTTCGTTCAATTTGGACAATGAAAACGAATACAAAGTTTTGTACAGGGGCCAGACATCGGCATTTGAAAATATTAAGAGTCTTTTTAACCTATTAGTCTCAAAATATAAAGTGAAGATATATAGGATAAGTTTAGATTCTTCGAAGAATGTGATACACATTTCTTTCAATCCGAACAGTCAGGAGGAGATCTCTAAAACCATATCAACTTTGCTAGACTTTGTGAAAAACTTAAGAGTGAGAACTTGATCGAAGCTGAAAGGTCGTTTCTGGCCAGAAGATTAAAATCAATTATCTTGAAGATTTCAAGCTATGAGCCTTGTAGAGAAGAGAGCCCTTCAAAGGTTCGAGAACTTAAAGAGTATTCTGAGAATTTCTTCCATTCATCAGCCCTTTTATGTGAAGAGATACTTTCTATAAGAAAACGCTCTAAGAGATGCATATCTAAGGACTTCTTTCTAATTATCTCTGAACTAGTTAGCTTAATGGAAAGCAAAGACGTTAAGAAAGTATTGAAGGAGCCTTTAGATTACGAAATTTTCGTATCGATGAAAGGGTCTACTGGTCTCTTAAGTGAAATTAAACAGGCAGTAAATGAATACATAAAGGAGAGAAATGTTAAGAACTTGATAGATTTGATATCAACTTTGATTAAGGCTCTAACGTTGCCCTGCTTTAAAGAAATACCTTACTCCATTAAGAAGCATAAGGAATCTATTGAGAGTAGAATGAAAAGCTATGGTGTTGCTCTTTCTGTTGTGTTCCCCCTGTTCTTTTTAATCATGGCTTTAGGTCATTTCTATTTATCTTTTCTGTTGCTTATACTTTCAGTGGTTTTATGGATGTCAATATTAAGGGACGGAGATATGT
>JALWOJ010000097.1 GCA_026995555.1 Acidilobaceae archaeon
CCTTCTAATTCTGATGGCCCCGAGACTAATCTATTTATCGGAATTCTGAGAAGGCTTCTTAGCCTTTTATTTATAAACCTTTTATCTAGCAGTATGTAGAGCGCCTTATCCTTGGGACTTCTTATTGCCCTCCCAAGCGCCTGCCTCACTCTCACGAAAGCTTTGACCTCATATACGTAATGTCTGGCTTTTGATTTACCTATTCTTAACGCAAGAGCATTAAGCTGTTCCTTTGTATAATCGTCTGGCTGAGGATACGGAACTCCAACAATAACAACGTTATGTAAAAGGTTATTACCCTCATAATCAGTAAACTCCACACCCTCGACAAGCTTTCCTCCTGCCACAGCATTTACCATAACATCTAGGTTTTCTTCAACCTTAAGCTTCGCCTCCTCAAGACTTGTGCTCTTGCCCTCGACTATTAACGGTATATCGACAGGTAACTTTGAAACAATTTCCTTCATAATTTCATAACTTGGATAAACCACTAGTTTAGGGCCTGGTAGCTCTCTACCAATTATTGTTAAATACTCGCTTATTCTTCTAAACATTATTCCTGTCCTTTCCTTATACCTAGTTGTAACGTCAAGTGCTACTATTGTGTAGATGTTATCTCGAGGTACAAACGATCCGAATTGCATTTCAACGTCTATGTATGTCCTTCTTCTCTTTACGTTAAGGACTTCCTCCACAAACTCTCCGGGAGGCATTGTCCCACTCATTAATATCACAGCCTTTGCCTTCTCTAGAGGCTCTGCCACAATAACTGAAGGGTCCACTGGCGTCACCTTAATCTTAATTTCATCTCCACCTGGCTCCAGAAAAACTTTAGAAGCATCTAGCGAGGCAACGTCAACCCAGAGAACAAGTCTGTAAAGAGGAGTTGATACTGCCGAAACGCCACCTCCCTTTAATGCCTCTTCAAACTTCTTCCTCCTAATCTCATCGGTCACATCTACAAGCTGATCCTTTACATCTATGAGAGACTTGAATATATCTTTGTCAACAATTTTTATCCTAGTAGAGGGTTTTAATTTAGACACTTTTCGTAGTACATTTTCAAGAACTTTAAGTAGCTCCTTTGCCTCAGGAGAATACGTCATTATATCGCTTATCGAGGCCTTTAAAGTCATAGGGGTAATAGTTCTCTCTATTAAGCTTTGTGCATCAAGGAGACTATGAGCCTCATCAATAACTATAACTAGATCTTCGTAAGAATAAGGTTCCAAGAAGTAAGCGAAGATGTCTTTTCTAAAGAGATAAGGATAAACGGCTACTATGAATGTAGAATCTTCTATTAAACTTCCAAGGGCAAAGAAAGGGCAAACCTTGAGATGTTTTGCTATGTCCTTAGCTATCTTTACTGCGTGAAACGAGTAATGATTCTTAACATAACTCCACGTCTCCTCTTCACTAACGCTTTCTAAGTTAAGATAGAATGTGCAGAGTCCTCTTAGTCGTGCTAACCTACAATTCTCCCAAAACTCCTCCGGGCTAAGCTCAGCTCCTTTGCCAGCAAAAAGCGGACAAGTTCTTCGGGCACTGAAAAGAAAGGTGAACCTGGCTCCAAAGCTTTTAAGCTCCCTAATTACGGGATCTATCTCGTTTATAGTTCTGACTACATATAGAACTTTTTCAGCCTGAGCTTTGAGAAGACCATAAATAACTGCAGCTGTCTTTCCAAACCCTGTCGGCGCATTAATTACAAGGAGTTCGCCCTCCTTCACAGCTTTTTCTATTTCTTCAGCAAGCTCCTTTTGACCCTTCCTGAATTCCTTATAGGGAAATTCTACTTCTACTAAGCTCCCTCACCCACTCAATTCTCATCTATTCTCTTTTTTCTTAAATTAAGCATAGTTATAGACAGTAAATCTTGGAGAACAATTGTTCTCGAACTAAAAGAACATATTAATGTTTAATGTTAACCTTAGTTCTTCGGGTGTAAGGCTTTGTACCAGAGAACAAAGGATATTCTTGATAAAATTATTGAGCTTAAGAGGAAGAGGAATGCTGTAATACTTGCCCACAACTATCAGCTTCCAGAGGTGCAGGACGTTGCTGATTTTGTAGGCGACAGCTTAGAACTTGCAAAGAAGGCCCTTAATGTAGATGCGGACATCATAGTGTTCGCCGGAGTTTCGTTCATGGCTGAAATGGCGGCCGCCCTCAACCCTGACAAGATAGTGTTACATCCGGACCCTTCGGCTGGATGTCCTTTAGCTGACTATGCGACGCCGGACATTATCAAAAAATATAAAGAGGAACATCCAAACGTCCCGGTAGTTCTTTATGTTAATTCCCTTGCGGTCTCGAAGGCCCTAGCCGATTATGTAGTTACGAGCTCGTCCGCTGTGAGCCTAATTAAGAGGATAGGGAAGGATGAAGTCCTTTTTGGTCCAGACAAAAATCTGGCTGACCACGTTATGAAGATGACAGGGATAAAGGTCATACCTCTACCTCCGCATGGTCATTGTCCCGTTCATCAATATCTCATAGACGAGTACCATCTAATTAAAGCCTTAGAAGAGCATCCTAATGCCAAAGTTCTGGTGCATCCTGAAGCCCCGCCCGAAGTAAGGGCTAGAGCTGACTTCATAGGAAGCACTAGTCAAATGCTGAAAGCTGTTAAGGATATGAATGCTAAGGAGTTCATCATGGGCACCGAGGAGGGGCTAAGTTATAGGGCCAGAAAGCTCTACCCAGAGAAGAAGGTCTATCCTTTAAACCCTAGGGCTATATGCATAGATATGAAAAAGATCACTCCTCTGAAGATACTTAGATCTCTTGAGACGCTCAAACCTAGGGTAATTCTTGATAAAGAGGTTAGTAGAAGAGTAAGGGAGGTCATAGAGAGATCTCTTGAGATGTTGAGGTGAATTTCTTGAGCTTTTGTCAAAGTCTCCTTCTTAACAAGTTTTTAGAATGGGTCAGGGAAGATGAACCCTTTGGAGACATAACAAGTGAAGCTCTAATATCACCAAACCTCTCCTCCGAAGCTGTTGTCATGGCTAAGAGCGAGGGAGTAGCTTCCTGCACACAGCTTCTTGCTCCAGTTCTACGGTCCTTAGGAGTTCAGGTTGAGGTTCTAGTCAAAGACGGGGAGAGGTTCGGCTATGGTGATAAAGTAATGCTCCTTAGAGGGAACATCCAACTAATTTTAAGCATTGAAAGAACTCTCCTCAACCTGCTTATGTACCTCTTTGGAGTAGCGACGACGACCAGAAAGCTCGTTGAGACCGTTAAAAAGGTTAATCCTAAGGTCAGAGTGGCTGCTACAAGAAAATATCCTCCTGGCATGGGTTGTCTCGTTAAGAGAGCTGTTAGGGATGGAGGAGGAGATACACATCGTTTCAGTCTAAGTGATGCCTATCTAATAAAAGATAATCATCTAAGAGTGGTTGGAAGCGTTAGTGAGGCTGTTAGGAGGGCTCTAAGGCTTAAAAGTTTCATCCAAAAAATTGAGGTTGAAGTAACGAATCCTCTTCAGGCTATAGAGGCCGCAGAGGCTGGTGCTGACATAATAATGTTCGATAACATGAAGCCTAATGAAATACAAGAGGCAATAAATCTTCTAAAAGAGAAAAAGCTTAGGGATAAGGTCATGCTTGAAGTTAGCGGAGGAATAACACCAGAAAACATAGTTGAATATGCAAAACTTGACATAGATGTGATAAGTTCGAGCTACATAACTATGAGACCAGAGAGAGTTGATTTGAGCTTGGAGGTGTTAAGATAGATGAAGGGCAGAGTGGGCATTGTAGGAGCTGGCTTAGCTGGCCTTACAGCAGCCATTTCACTGGCCGAGAGAGGCTTTGACGTAACTGTTTTATATAATGGAAAGCTCGAGGATTCGAACTCCGACAAAATACAGGCCGGGATAGCCCTTCCTATTTTGGATGGCGACAGCATATCCTTACATGTAATAGATACATTAAAGACTGGGCTCTTTATGAACGATATAGACGCTGTTTGGAACATAATATCTAAAGCCACTGAGGCCTACGATTTCCTCCGCAGACTCGGAGTTAACTTCGAAAGTGTTGAACTTGAAGGAGGCCACAGCAGGCCTAGGGTCTTTTCAATAAGAGGGGAGACCGGAAAACATATCATGAAGGTTATAAGGGAAAGAGCGAGAGAGCTCGGCGTCGAATTTGTGAACAAAGAAATATATGAAGTCCTCATTAAAAACAATGAATGTCTGGGAGTGATCAGTTCTGACGGCCATGAATACCTATTTGATTCAACGATAATCGCCTCAGGAGGCTATACGGGAATTTATCGGTATACAGCTGGTTTTCGAGGAAACTTGGGCATATTAATAGGTGACTACATAAGGAAAGGCGGTATCGCTATGGATTTAGAGTTCGTTCAATTTCATCCGACAGCTTATGTTTCTCCAGATGGAGATGTGATTTTAATAAGTGAAGCTGTCAGAGGACGGGGAGCCATAATAACTGACTCCAGAGGAAACCGCTTTGTTAATGAGCTAGCTCCTAGGGACGTTGTGTCTAGGGCAATTTACAGAAAGCTCTTAGAGGGGGAGAAGGTTTATCTCGACGCCAGAAATGTTAAGGACGTTGAAAAGAGTTTTCCCGGCATCTATGAAGCCTTGCTCAAAAAGGGCCTAGACATGAAAAGGGATCGAATACCGATAGTTCCTGTAGCACACTACTCTATAGGAGGCATACTTGTCGACCTTTACTGGAGAGCCCCTACAAGGAGACTTTATGCTATAGGAGAGGCAGCGGCTTCAGGCTTTCATGGCGCAAACAGGCTGCCAAGCAATTCGTCCCTTGAATGTGTTGTAGGCGGCTTAGAGGTTAGTAGAACTATATCCAGAGATCTTGAAAAGCTTGGAAGACTTAAGGACATAAACTTAGAGACCGTAAGATTGAGGAATCCTTCAAAATTGGGTAATATAGATAGGCTTAGAGACATTATGTGGAGCTATGTGGGTCTGGAAAGGGACTCACACAACCTTATGATAGCTGAAAGGCTTGTTAACGAATTAGACATTCTCCCACAGATCAAGACTTTGGCACTAGCAATTATAAAATGTGCCGCCGAGAGAAAAGAGAGCAGAGGAGTTCATTATAGAAGAGATTATCCTTACGTTGATGAAAGACTTAAGGGTCACTCCCTCTTTGCTAGAGGGGAGTGTAGAATAGAAGGGATTAAAAGACATGGAGTCTGAAGAACTTGAACCATTAAGGGGCCCTGTTAAAGGTGTCGTGATAGCCCTTGACCTAGATAATTTTGAGGAGGTAATAGAGGAAAGGGGATGGAGCCAGTGGAAACCCAACCAGGCCACAGGACTTCTTACACAACTAGCTCTTGACTTTGCAAGCAAACATAGAGCTGTCATAATATTTGGAGTTGATGTGAACAGAGGTACAGAGGAATTCATTATGGAAATACCGTTTGCAAGTATAAACGATGTAATAGATGATATTAAGAACATAATAAATGAACTTAACAAGATGTCAGTTAAGGCTAGTGCTGCTATCGTTGAGGGGCTGGTTGGACTTAAGCCTGCAAGAAATAGGAGGGAAGCTTACTATGGGACTCCCGCAAGAAGGAAAGCAATCAAGTTGTTGAGAAAGGCTAAGAGTTTAGGTGGAAATAAGATCTTGGTTGGATATTCTACCTGATTATAGTTCAATCTTTGGCTTAGGCTTTCTTTCATGCTCGGGCCTTATCTTGATTATGCCTAAATGAATGGCACAGTTTATACAATAGCACTTGGTCACAGGATATCTCATTATTATGGCTCCTTTCTTCTCAAGCTCTCTGGCTAACTGAGGATCTACAGGACTGTACATTCTCGTTACACACACAGCTTTATCCTCAGGAACGAGCTTTCCACAGTTATCACATTGTATCATCCTGACTCTTCCTTTAGCTCCCTTTCTCCTACCTCTATTCTCTCTTTTCTTGGGCAAATTCTTTCACCTGCCTAATCCTATGTAACCTATGAGGTTTTGGGGATAATAAGTGATTTTGTCTCTCTAGCCACGCCTCAATCTTAAGATATCACCTATTAATGATTTCAACGATCTCCTTATTTCTTTAGAAATCAATATTATTGAAACATAATAGATAGTCAGAAGAATTGAAAATGAGGGAAGAATTATGAAAAGTTCCCTAAAGAAGTGGGGAGAGGGAGTTCCGTGAGCTCTTATCACATAACCTAAAGGTAGTGCTCCTACAAAATAGATGCTGTTATAGAAGACTTCTCTGGCAATTGAGTTCTTCAACTTTGAATCGGGAAAAGTGATGATATATGTTGCTAAATACAACATATCTAAAATTAGCTTGGAGAAGGCCCAGAACATAACCCCCTTTTCAACTAACTTTGTCCTGGATAGGGTCAAAAATATAAAAAATATGTAGAATAAACTGAACGCAAACAAAATCAATTCAAGCTTGATTAACTTTCTCGCTGTTTCTTCCGCATTTCCCTTTATCAAGCCAGCATAGATATTTGAGATAGAAGCGAAAAGCACAAAGATGTATGTGTCTATCGCGAGTACTATTATTGCCTTTGAAGCGAAAACATATTTTGGATTCAAAAGATATATTATATGCTCACTGTTAAACATAAAGTAAACTAGGATTGGAGAGAGAAATATTATGGTGGCCTTTAAGCTCCTTAATGTTCTTTCAGGAGCTCCCCCGCTAAGTAAATATCCTTGAAGATATCTTAACCCATGTAAGAGGGGCTCTCTGAGATACGAAAAGAACACAAATGAAGCGAAGAAAGCTGCAACACCTAATGACCCTAGGAATTTATAAGCTACTATTACGTCAAATGACATAACAAGGGTACTCAGGGTACTTACCAATGTAAGGTAGGATCCTTTAACCCACTCCTTTAATATATGAAAGGGGTTGCCAGGAGGAGGTAAAAAATCCCTAAGCCAAAGAAATCCAATGGCAGAGGTTGCTAGGAAAGCTATAATTACTGAGACAAATGCTCCAACGATCTTCTCGGCCATTACATATACAAGAAGAAAGATCAGAGTTGAATAGAGGGCTCTGTAGATTAGTTGAAGAAGTCCAAACCTTACTGGCCTAAGGGCGTCAATAGATGTGTTTATAGGTCTAAAACTCTCAAAGCTTAAAAGAGCAAGACCAGCTAATATGGCTATCATTAGGGAAAAACCCTTGCTTAGCGTGAAGAAGAAACCTATGGAAAAGCCTAAGAGCGCCGCTACTAAAACTAAGATTAGGGATGCCTCCCACGTACCCTTCCTCTTTTGCACCATATACCTATATATCCAAAAGGAGGTCAGGGTAAAGGGTATGTTTGTGAATCCCGTGAGCCTTTTAATCACTGCTTGATAAAGAGCATAGTCGGCAACGGGAAGCTTTCTAACAAGGATTAAACTTGCAATAGCGTTTATAGTTAGGGCAATCCCTACCGCCAGAGTCCTTGAAAAAGTTGTTAGTGTTGTTCCAAATTTTATCTTCAAGAACTGCACCTCTTCAAAAACAGGAGAAGAGGCAAAAGGACCTTAACTGCATCATCTATGCTGATAATCACGTGACCCATGTCTGGAACGACATGTAACTCATACTTCTTCCCAAGGTCCTGAAGTTTCTCAACAAACTTTAGTATAGGCCTCAGAGGAGTTCTCGTATCATTCTGAGGCTGAACTATACATAGAGGATCTTTAAGGTTCTCAGCTTTCGAAATGGGGCTCCTCTCCTTAAGCAGGTCCTTTCTATTAGCAAAAAGTGTATCAATAAATTTCCTAAAGATTGCGTCACTTAACTCGTACATTTCTTCCCAATCGGAGATCGCTGCTCCTGCCGCCCCGCACTTGAAAAGACCAGGTCGAGAGACCATAGACCATAAGGTCATATACCCTCCATAGCTATAACCCATTACGTATATTTTATCTTTATCAGCAAGGCCTTTCTCGATGGACCATCTTGTCACCGCAACTATGTCCTCTAAATCTCCTCCTCCAGGATCCCCTATGTCCATCAATCTATACTCTTCTCCATAACCAGTTGACCCTCTAAAGTTCGGAGCGATCACGTTAAAACCTAAGGCTGCTAAGGAAGATATCATTATCCTCCACTCGTCCATGACCTCGCTCCAGGGACCTCCATGAACATAGACTACAGTGGGTGCTCCTTTGGAAACTTCTATTATGAAGGTAGGAACTTCAACGCCATCCTTTGACTTAATTTTAACAAACTTAGCCTTATTGGATAATTTACCTTTTACTGTGTCTGGGAGTTCTGATTCATAAACTAACTCATAACTTTTAGATCCGATTGAAGATTTTACTATTTTCACGGGAAAAGTTAGTGAAGTCACCGAAAGGTAGGCCTTATTTCCACAAAGGGCTATGCCACTTACCGTACCCTCAGGTGCTGGGAGTTCTGACCAGTTAACAAAAGCCCTAGATCTTCCATCCTTCTTTCCTATAACAATCATTTTATCCTCAACAAAGTCTATGAAAGTGTGTTCTGTTGGAAAATATTTGATGTAATCGCCCTCTCCCATTATCTCAGAGAACTCTCCCGACTCTAGATCATAGACCATTATGGAGTTCCTGCCCTCTGCATTGCTTTCAAAGTATATCTTTTTGTTATGAACTACTGGCATTTTATTAACTGACCCTGGCCTTGGCGTGATTATCTTAAGCTCTCCATCTTTTACATTAACCATAAAGAGTTCCATTGACTTAGGATCTTCTTTAAGAGAACCGTTTCCAACAATTATCTCCCCCTTCAAATTAGTTACGAAACCTATCCCTGGAAGCTTGGAAACCTCATTAACGTTCTTCCCATCAAAATAGAAGATTGATATGGATTTCTCTGTGACGCCAGTAAACGCCACTCCTCTTTCGTCATAAGCTATACCAACCACTCTCATAGGCTCTAGGTCTTCGAGGAGTTTTTCATCAATTCCTTTATCGATATCTATAACTCTTATCTCATGTTTTTCAGCCCCTTTTGCAACATCCCTTGTATAAATGATCTTTTTAGCTCTGGGAAGGGGTCTAGCAACCTCAGCCACCGGATACTTGCTTAATCTTTCAACTTTTCCGCTCTTAGGGTCGAAAAGGGAGATACTCGAAATTCCTTCGTGCAAACCGTGAAGAAGAAGGCCTTCATCTGAGGAACATCCTATAACTGAGTACAAGGGAATCGAAACTAGATCCTCGAGAATCCTTACTATTTCGCTTATCCTCGTTTTAGCTCACCTAGGAAGTCATTTAGAAAGACCTCATTAATAAAAAATGATAATTCCTTTAAAAATAATTCTTTATACAGGCCCCGCCACGAGGGCTCACCTGACTTCAGGGCTGCCCCCTGAGGAATGAGGGTGAGTGTCAGGGGCGGGGCACAATGATTACATAAAAATTTGTAAATTTATTAGGAAACGGGAAATGTTAGAGGATTAGATTATAAGAGTTAATCTTTGGTCAGTAAGTCTTAATTATCTTGCTTTTTATTCTAATGGAACTTCAACGCCTATCTTCTCGTAAAGCGCATCTAAGAATCTTAGTCTCTTTGGTATAGGTGGATGATCAGAGAATAGCTCCTGGACCGCACTAGGTTTCTCCCTCTTTAGGTTCTCGACTACAGAATCGATATCGTAGAAGAAACCTCCCTGTATCTCGATAAGAGGAGCCACTATGAAAAGCTGACTAATCACTGAGGACTTCATACTATCTCTGACCGCCTCAGGACTGCTCTTCATAGCCAAATGAAGTCTCGCTAAAGCTCTCTGAAGCAACCTTGGGTTTCCGGTTACGAAGGCGCTGTGTGCATCAGCATAATATTCTCTTAACCTGTTAAAGTGAGCGACTAAAAACTTGAAAAGAACTCCTGCTGCAACCAAGATGGCCCCTATAGCCAGCATGATTAGGGAGCTCTCCTCACCCTCCTCATCGCTACTATAACCTGCCGAGAAGAACGAGCTCCAAATCAATATTCTTCCAAGATAGTATACAGCTAAGGGTATCAGGCTTAAGGCTAAAATCCAAGCGACATCCCTGTGCTTCAGATGCCCTAACTCATGACCAAGAACTGCTTTGATTTCATCTTTTGGCATTATTCTTAATAGCCCTCTAGTAACCGCCACGTAATTCCCAGTTAATGGACTGCCGTAAGAAAATGCATTAGGTATATCAACCTCAGCTATTCTAAGCTTGGGGGTCTTGACATTGCTAGCTCTGGCAAGCCTCTGAAGCTCAATCTCGAGCTCCTTTTCAGCGAAGCTCTGAGGAGGTCTCGTCCTATAAACAAGATTTATTAGGTGCGGGGAGAATAACCACTGGAATATCATTAAAAGGGCCACAAAGAACGCTGCTCCCAAAGCGAGGCTTGCTCCTCCACCCGCAACGCCATAGTATTTGGCTATGAGCTCAGAGATACCTAAAAGAAGGCCTACACCTGCCAGGAATATTGCTATAGCTGTAAACGCCATACTTATTTTTAAATGTGAGAGACTTTTAGGATTATCTCTAACAAGTTTAGGTGCAGCTAATGCAAGAAGTCCTATGATACCTCCTACAACCAAGCCTTCTATTAACATTAGCCACCAATAAGCAAAGAACAGGTTAAAGAAGCCTACAAACATCCCTTAAGTCCCCCTTGTCATGTCCAAGCCTCTTATTAGAATCTGGAGGGTTTAAGAATTGCGCACTGTTTTTCGTTTCTCTCCAGATTCACAAGTTAGAATATTGTCGTAATTCATTTATTTAACTTAATCAAGTAAATACATTTAGGATTTCACGATATCGCCAAGTATATCCTGTTTTCATAAAAATTTATATATAAGCGTTACCGACTAGAAAAGGGGTCCTCCTGACATTAGGATCCACCACAGCTTCAATAATTTGAGTATCTTTAACTTTGAGTTTCGAGAAATAGCCCTTGAGAGGTGAAAGAAAGTGACCATAAAGGTGGCTGTATTAGGAGCTGGTCTTGTAGGTATGCACTTTGCAGTCGGGCTAGAGAGGATAAAAAGCGGTGAAATAGAGCCCTATGGAGTCCCCTTTGCCAAGTACAAGATGGAGATACCAATAGAGGACTTAGAAATAGTTGGGTTCTTCGATGTAGATGAAAAGAAGGTAGGAAAGACCGTATATGATGTGGCACTAGAGTCATTAGGCAAGGTATTACCAATACCAAGAAGCTTAAGTGATGTTCAGGTTTACAGGGGCCTTCACTTTAAGAGCCTTGCAGGCCTTCCATTCAAGGCCAGAGGACTAGAGGAGGAATATGGAATAGAGGGAGGAATACAGAAGTTTCTTGAAATTATAGATGACATCAAGCCAGATGTAGTTTTAAACGTTATAACTACTGAAAAGGCTTCACCCCTTGGGAGTCATGAGGCTTTCGAAAAGGCCATAAGTGCGGGCGAAATTACAGCGAGCCAAGCATATGCCTATGCTCTCTTAAAGTACTTGGAGAAAAGAAAGATTGTGATGGCAAACTTTATACCCAGCCCCCTTGCGAACGATGAGGGCCTCGTGAAGATGTATGAGGAAAAGGGAGGAATAATCCTAGGTGATGATGGAGCAACAGGGGCTACCCCTCTAACTGCTGATATACTTGAACATTTAGCCAATAGAAACAGAAAAGTTATGTCGATAGCACAGTTTAACATAGGAGGAAATACCGACTTCCTGGCCCTTACAGTGCCCGAGAGAAACCTAATGAAAGAGATAACCAAGAGCAGCATTGTAGAGGATATACTTGGTTATGACGCACCACACTACATAAAGCCTACGGGGTTCCTTGAACCGCTGGGCGACAAGAAGTTTGTGGCGATGCATATATGGTGGAAGACCTTTAATGGCCTAGAGGATGAGCTTGTGGTTAATATGAGGATAAACGACAGCCCAGCCCTCGCTGGACTTATGGTTGATGCAACAAGAATATCAGCAGCTCTTCTGAAGAGAGGCATTAAGGGCACAGTATATGAAGTTAATGCATTCTTCATGAAGAGACCTGGACCTCCAGGAAGTAAAAACGTCTCCAGAATAGTTGCCTACTACAACCTTCTTGAGAAGCTCAAGAACCTAGGCATAATATCCTAGAAACTCTACTAACTTTCTATGATCAAAGAATAGTAGTACAGACTTATTCCCGTAGAGACTATATCTAATACTGCACCAGGATTCCAACCTCTTTTTCTCCATTCCCTGTCCAACTCTCTAAGAGCTTCCTTTATTCCCACCCTCTCTGCAAAGAAAAGGGCTATTCGGGAGTCAGCAATAGCCTTCTGATAAGCCCTTATCCCATACTTTGTCAAAATTAATGTGTCTCCATGATCTGAAAGAATTTTAAGCATTGCAAGAAGGGCTGATTCCTCTATACCCTTTTTCTCCTCCAAATGCTGATCAATTAATGAGAGAACCTTAAGGCTTAGAGGATAACCTTTTAGGAGCTCTGAGTGTACAAGGTCCCAAGCGGCAGATCGAAGAACCTCTGCAAAGCTTCTAGGATAGCCTTCTCCTACAGCCGGGATAGGACCTTCATACTTTCTTAAATGACTGGGTCTAAGGAGCTCCAAAATTTTATAATAAATTTTTCCTCCTCTTTCTGAGCTAAGGACCAACGATGAGGCCCTTTGAACAAGCTTCGAAGGATCAGCAGGATAACCGAGATCTCCCAGGGCAGCAGCAAGAGGAACATGAAGCAAGGTCGTTCCAAGAGCTATGTTGCTCTTAACTTTGAACTTTCTTAACAAGTTGAAATACTCCTCGAGGCCCTCTGCGATAGGATCCTCTAGAACTTTATCCTTGGAAGCTACAAATGCTCTAATCGTAGCAGATTCTATTAGGAGGGTATGCTCACAAAAATCGACAACATTTTTATCTTTATGCTCACTGAGCCTCGTGACGGCTCCCGGCTTCGGGTGAAGAAGAGGTTCCATTTTAGGTCCCATGAGGAGAGCGTTAAGGGCAACGAGAAGCTTATAATTCAACGAAGTTCCCCGAGTCACTTATTTTCCTAAAATTATGAAAATAAGAGGTAACAATTAAACCTTATCTGCACGACGCTTATATTTGGGCGATAAAGGGTTGCTGGCCTGGCTAAGCGGACAGGTCCTTCATGTCGACTTGAGTATAGAGAAGTTTTGGATCGAAGATCTCCCGGAGGATGTAACAAAGAAGCTTATGGGAGGAAGAGCTCTGGCCTCCTATCTCCTTTACAAGTATGCACCTAAGGGCACAGATCCCCTCTCTCCTGACAACCCATTGATAATAGCTCCGGGAGCTTTGTTAGGAACGGGAATAGCTACAATATCAAAAACAATAATATCATTTAAGAGCCCTCTGACAGGACTCTTAGGAAGATCTTCTGTAGGAGCACAACTGGGCTTAGAAATAAGGAAACTTGGCTACGATGCTATTGTAATAAAAGGCAACCTTGAGACTCCTGGCGTTTTGGTTCTAGATGAGGATCCTAGGATAGAATATAAAGAGGACCTCTGGGGACTTAGAATAGGAGAAGCTAGAGAACTTCTTTCCAAATACTATAAAGGTTATACATCATGCATAATAGGGCCTGCGGGGGAGAGGCTTTCAAAAATTAGCATAATTGATTGTAATGGAAGGCAGGCTTCAAGAGGAGGTCCTGGGGCAGTAATGGGCTCTAAGATGCTCAAAGCCATAGTTGCTAAGGGCAATAAACTTCCCACTCCCTATAATGAGAACAAGCTCAAAGATCTTGTGAGGACTTGGGCTAGAAAGGCCATAACACATCCCTCCAGCAAGGCCTACATAGAGTATGGAACTCCGATAACGCTTGAGTATACCAACAAAAAACATGGAGTCTTTCCCAGCCTTAACTGGAGACGTAGCACGCTTTCGTGGTGTCCGGACCCTGAAAGAGCTCATGAGGAGCTCAGTAAATGGGCTCCAAAAAGGAGGGTAAGCAAGAACCCCTGCCCATTCTGTAATAGGGTCTGTAGCCAAGTTATCGAAGTTGAGATCCCTGGAGAGGGTAAAGTTAGAGTTGATGGACCAGAATATGAAACTATCTATGCCCTTGGAACTAACTTAGGTCTATGTGATATAGATAAGATAGCAGCACTTAACTACCTCGCGGATGAATATGGCTTAGACACAATTAGCTTAGGGGCAACCATCGCCTGGGCCATTGAAGCTCTTGAAAGAGGTGATATATCAAAAGACGATGTCGATGACTTAGATCTAAGGTGGGGGAACTTCGAGGTGTTTATGGAGATCATAAAGAAGATAGCCCTTAAAGAGGGGAAGGTTGGGAAACTTTTGAGTGATGGCGTCAGGGAGGCAGTTAAACGTCTAGGTAAAGGTAGTTCATATGCTATTCATGTCAAGGGAATGGAGCTTCCAGCTTATGACGTCAGAGGACTTAAAGGAATGGCCTTAGGCTTTGCCGTGTCAAGTAGAGGAGGAGATCATTTGACAAGTTCAGCATATGCAGTAGAGCTCTCGGGAAGCCTTTGGAAGTTCAGCAATGTAGATCCAAGGTCTGCCAAAGGAAAGGGAGAGATGGTAAAGGTTATGGAGGATCTAATGGCCGTATATGATAGCATGGGAATATGTAAGTTCAGTAGATACTTCTACTGGCCTGAACAGATAGCTGAGTTCATAAATGCAGCCACAGGACTTGAGCTAAGCCCCGAAGATGTACTGAAATTGGGGGAGAGGGTTGTCAATATAGAGAGGCTTTACAACCTGAGAGAAGGCCTGGATCCCGAGGATGACACGCTACCTCCTAGGCTTCTTAGGGAGCCAATAAGCGAAGGTCCTTGTAAAGGATGTATAGTCAAGCCGGAGGAGCTTGAAGCCATGAAAAAGGAGTACTATTCAAAGAGAGGTTGGGATCCGATAAGTGGAAAGCCTCTAAAAGAGAAAATAGTAGAACTAGGCTTAGACAGCATAATTGAAATAGATGACAGCATTATATCTCAAGGTGCATAAAGTGAACGCTAAGTCTCATAAAATAAAGCTCATGTACGATAGGACATATAACAGCTACGATGAACTTTATGGTGAGGAACAAATTAAAAAATACCTTATAGCTTTGAGAAGAGTAAGTGTTGAAGGAAATATTCTAGATGCTGGCTGTGGGACTGGACTTCTCTTAGAGTTTCTGAAATCTCAAGGTCTTCTGAACAACATAAAAAAGTATGTCTGCCTCGACATAAGTGAAGGAATGTTGGGAGTTGCTTATAAAAGGATGGAGAGATTTTGTAAAAGCAAATGTTTAGGGATCTTAGCAGATGCCCTTCATTTACCCTTTAAGGAGAAATCCTTCGACTTCACTCTCTCCTTTACCGTCTTAGACCTTCTCACCGATCCTTTGGAAGGAGTAAGAGAAATGTTGAGGGTTACAAGAAGGGCTCTTATTGTAAGCTCTTTAATTAAGGTTAAGAAGTGGACCGAGCTCTTAGAGCTTGGTGGAAAAGAGATAGGGAGGACGGATAAGGATGTCATAATATTATTTAACGTTTAGTGGGAAACGTTGCCTAAAAGGTCACATTATTTAGATAAGAGTTGGAATTAATGAAAAACCGCTAAGGCTCATAAAAATTTCTAGAGCGCTTTTTACACAACCCTTTACCTACTGATTATAGTGTTTAATCAATATCATAACAATAATGCTTAAAACAGCTATCCCTAAGCCCGTAGCAACTCCGAAGTCGAAATAGCTTCTAAGCCCTTTGGACTCCTCTAACTCCTTAACATAGTGTTTTGTTAGATCATAAAGGTAATAGGGATCTTTGTTTATTGCAGTCGCATCGTTATGAGGCTCTATCGCGCTCCTCTCATGAAACTCGTTCCATGAGTAAATAGCAATAATCCTAATCTTATCTTTATGCTTTAGGATCCATCCCCATTGTTTTTCATACCATCTTTGACTTAGGTTTTTATCATATGGCGGAACACCTCCAGGCCTAAAGTGCTCGTCGTCAAACCTCGGGCACAAAGCAACGTAGCCATCCCTTCTTATCCTTAACTCCCCAGTTAACCCTTTATCGTAGTCTGGCCACAGGTCCCAGTCCTGATACTTGGCGTTATCAATGTCGTTTCCAACAATTCTTATAGTATATTGAGGAAAATCGCTGCTTGGGTTGTACTTCATGCCTATAGGGTTGAACGCTAAGATCAAGGGCTTACCTTCAAGGTAGAGGTAGCTTTCGGGATACTTATCGATGAAGTTCTCTCTGAGGTAGGTTAGGGTCTTGTTCCACCAGGTTTGATTGTACAGATAAGGGTTTCCTCCGAGGTAAGGTTCAACGAGGATCGCGGCCTTAATTCCATAGTTTGGTAAAAGCTGGAAGACCTTCTGAGCAACCTTGTCTGTAAAGTGTCCTGGCCCCCACCACGATATGAATAGACAGTTTATCCCAGCGTCCCTCATCCATGACAATTGTCTTCCTATTACAGAAAGGTAGCTCGAGTTGTAGAAGCCAAGGACTGGAGTGTCTGTGACGTTGATCCAGGGATGATCTGGCGCTCCGTACCAAACGTAATAATAGACGCATATCAATGGCTTGGAGGCTGCATGAACTAGAAGGGAAAGAAAGATCGTCAATAAAAAGACTAAAATGAGAAAAAGCGTTTGGATCTTAGTCTAATTCATAGATCCTGTTCGTGAATAGTACTGCATCTTGAACATCGAACTTTCCCTCATTATATAACGATTAGGCCCTCGATCACCGATTTCAATAAAGCTATTAATCAGAGGTATAGCTGTTTATCCTACTTCATAGTGTTAAACTGAGTCAGGCTTAACTATTGATGTCCTGTTCAGCTGTTGCAAGGCCTTAGCAAAGGCCTTAGAGCAATAGAAGAAACCTAGAAACTTGGGGAAGGATGATATGATGCGAAAAGATAAAAAATCTCTCCTAGACATTAACGATCCTATAGCAACCTTAAATCGAATTGCGCTGAGAAAGCTCATCTTAAAACTTCTTACGTTTACTTTAAGTTACCTCTGCACAATATTACTTAAGCTCACCGCATTAACCATGCTACTTGCAGTGCGGGACAATTTTTGATCCTCAGTTACGAGTATTAGTTTGTACTTTGTGGCCAGAGCTATATAGGATGCGTCATAGACTGTTATTCCCTTGGAAACAGCTATTTGGAAGATATCTCCTTCAAGACCTTTAGGCTCAAGTATGAACATCTCTCGAATCAGCTCTGTAAAATCGTTAATTAGAGAGCTAGCCTCCTTTGGGTTAAGCCTGTGGAGTAGGTAGGTCTCTTTCCAAAAAGCGTTGAGAACCTCATACACTGTTAACCATTGTAACGCCTGTCCGCCTAGTGGCACTAGTTTAGCTTCTTTGAGCGCCCTAACGATGCTTGATGCATCGAAGAGGTACGTAGGCCTTGTCATCTCGTCTCCCTATCTTTACGGATGAGCCTCACTACCTCATCTACATCTATCTTAGCTAATATGCTGTGTTTCCTTCTTAACCTCTCCTCCAACCTCATCAACTTACGCCGGCGTACCTCCTCCTCGAGAGCTTCCCTTATAAGCTCAGAGACATTAATGTTTAGCTGCTTAGCCTCTTCTAAAAGTTCTCTCCTAACCTTAGCGGAGACAGTAACATACCTACCCAAAGGTAGACACGCCATGTAGGATACTATATGGCTACCAGTATATAAAAATTGCTGGTCACAGCAATCAAACCCTCTATCTCTTTAAACTCGTTAACATGCAACAATAATTGCAAGGCACTTAAGGATCCCACGTCTAGACATCGATGAGGTTTAGCTTCTAATGACGGCTCGTTTGATACCAGCATTAAGACTTCTGAGGGCTTCAAGGTCCTCTATGACTAGTTTGAGGAGTGCTATGAGTAAACTAGCATTGATGCTTCATGGAGAGGATATAGCAAGGCCTGAAGAAAATCTTAAGTCAGTAAATGGAAAAATAAGCTACCTACTGTATCCAGCTTAAACACCACTATCACAACGTCTTCCTACCGCACTGTACTGCCCTAAGAGGCTATGCTCTAACCCTATCCCAGAGTAGAATGAGTCTATAATGGTACCATACATGTAAGTGCTACATGAAGCTGGCCGGATCACATACTACGGAACATGCCTCGAGGTTCATATAAGACCTTGACTATGTGTGGTACTTAAGTTGCAGACTGCTAGGATTCGAACGCGGACCTTCAGCTGCCTGGGATTTATTAACTATATTTTCAGAGGGAAATCATCAGATAGAAACACTCTCCACAAACGATTATCTGTATTGGATATCAACGTGGATAATCTGGAAACATTCAGTCTAACGGGAAAGACTAATTGGCTCATGGTGCTATACATCATTATATGGGTGCAGGGGTTGTCTAAGGTAATCAAAGTGAGATATAGAGGCGGCGTGCTAGTGCCTGAGGAGCCGCTTGACATGGAGGAGAACAAAGAGCTTCTTGTCAAGATAATCGATGTAGAGGAGAGGAAAAAGATACTAAATAAGTATCAAGGCATTCTAGGCCGTATAGACCCAGAGCTCCTAGAGGAGGCGATAGAGGAGGCCGAGCACCTTTGATATATGTCGACTCTAATGCCCTGGTCTACCTGCTCCACGATATAAAGCCAAAGTCAGACCTAATTTTCAGCTAATACTTTCAACATGTAATATAATGATGGCGACATGAGGGTGTAACATTTGGAAACCAATACATTCAACGCCGGGGTTAATGATTATTAGGTGAGGTTTGTGGCGGGCCTGCCGGGATTAGAGACTCGTGTTCTCTGGCTCCGAAGGCTGTGCTTAAATACCTTTGTCCCAGAAGCTGATGTTTACTTGGGACAGTTAGGTATGGATTTTATACCTATTACCTAGGTATATAGGACAGTAACGCCGATATACCTTCCAGCAAAATAAATGTAGAGGAATATATAATTACAGTTGCTTCCATGTCTCCAGTTTTATTATTATTTCTCTCCCATATCTCTTAGAAGCTTGTCTATGAGATCATTACTGAGATAAAATCCCTTCTTCCTAAGCTTCTCTATTACTGGCTTAATCTCTTTAATCAAGCCTTTCAACTTCATAGTCTTCAAAAGACCTAGTGTACCTATGATTTTTAAGCCAAGTCTTCTCGCTAGCTTCCTACCTTTAAGATCATCTATTATTAGTAGGTTGCCCCTCTCCAGGGCTAAGGCTATTGCTTCGGCCTCGCCTTCATCAACAATGGTCTTTAGAACAGCAACTATTCTCTTTTCACGAGGCTCCTCTACGGATAGAAAATCTAGGCTCTGAAAATACTCCTTCTCTTTAACACTAAGCTCTCTCATAACACTTGGAGGAACTGTTACCCCCTGAAATAGCAGGCTAAGCTTTTCTAGCAATCCCGCATGCTTGAGGGCTATGAGGGGAGACGTGTCTGAAATAGCAATACTAGTTTCTTGTTTCTTCCGCAAGTTCCTCTGCAATTCTCAGTTCCTCTTTTAACTCCTCTTCATCC
>JALWOJ010000098.1 GCA_026995555.1 Acidilobaceae archaeon
GCCTATTTCTTTTCACATCTCTCTTTCTTGCTTTTTATGCCCTCTGCCACTATGAGATTAAGAAATTCCCGGCCTTCAGCTATTCATTCTCAATAATTTACATAATGGCAGAAAGTATATCCCAGTGGAGGGGGGATGTGGATCCAACATTCTTTCTTGTTTATCTCACCATAATAGTGCCCATGTACATAGTGGGTATTCTAAAAATAAGAGAATAAATAGTTAGTTGTCACATTTCCCTGTAGGACAGGCTGGATCAAATGTGCTATCCACCTTCAAATACTTCTCATCTACCTTTATCTCAAAGGTTAAATCCATTAGCGCTGGAGCTGGCTCTTCTTCCTTCTTTTCCTCCTTCGCTTCCTGCTTAGTTGTCTTCGTACCCTTGTATATAACCTGCACACTCTTGCTACCATCGCGATATATGGTTATACCCTTGCACTTGAGCTTCCAAGCCAAGATATACGTTTCTTCAATATCCTCTGTGGTGGCCTCATGTCTCAGATTCACCGTTTTGCTCACAGCATTATCTACATACTTCTGGAAGGCTGCCTGCATCCTAACATGCCAGTAGGGTGTCACATCATGGGCCGTTCTAAATAACCTCTTTATATGGTCTGGAACTTCATCAATATGCTGCACACTTCCAGTCTCTGCAACCTTGCGCATAAGTTCCTCCGAATAAAGACCCTCCTTTCTCATTATCTCTTCAAATAGGGGATTCACCTCAAGAAGCTCTTGGCCATCAAGCACCCTGCGTATGAAGGCTATGGCAAATAGTGGTTCTATACTAGAGGATGTACCCGCTATTATCGATATCGTCCCCGTCGGAGCTATCGTCGTGGTCGTCGCATTCCTTATCCTTATCCCTTCCTTCCACCATTCACTCCCTTCCCACGCCGGAAATACTCCTCGCTCTTCCGCTAACTTCATACTCGCCCTGTGACTCTCCTCGTTTATGAACCTCATTACCCTCTCCGCTAATTCAATCGCCTCCTCGCTGTCATACCCTATACCTAACTTTATTAGCATCTCCGCCCAACCCATTACCCCTAATCCTATCTTCCTTGTAAGAAGTGTTGTTCTCTCTATCTGGGGCAGGGGATACTTGTTCGCGTCTATAACATTATCCAAGAAATGAACTGCCTGATGCACCACTTTGCGCAGCCGATCCCATCTGATCTTTCCATTCTCCACGAAGAGGGAGAGATTGATCGAGCCTAAATTGCACGACTCGTATGGCAATAATGGT
>JALWOJ010000099.1 GCA_026995555.1 Acidilobaceae archaeon
GAGGTATAGTTGGCATCGAGAGTATTGAGGATATCAAGACTTATCGTGGTGGAAATGCCTTAAAGAGACTTGTTGATATATTGTCTTCTCCCTCTCTTGTAGGTGTTGTGGAGCTTATGAAGACTAGTGAAGTAGAGGTTACACTGAAACTAGATGTTGACCCGGAGAGTAGGCTTGATAGGCCAGTTAAGTATGAGGAAATAGCATTGTTCATACCTATGGAGACTAAGATAACCTATGTTGAGAAGCCAGTAATCGAGCTTGTAGGCGATGATATAGATATAGTTGTACCAGAGCCTATTAAGGCCAGCGTTGAGGAAACACACATACACGGTAGGGATGAGACTGCTGAGATTGGTAGGAGAATGGCTTTAACAAATAACGCGTTAATAGAGGGGGCGGAGAAAATCATAGAGCTTGAATCAACGAATCTTGATAAGATACTTGAAGCCCTACGCATAATGAGCCAAAGTGATCATCCCAATGAACCACTCCTAGCGCGGATACAAGCTGGAGAAGAAACAGAATGCCAAATCCTCTTTATTAATGGTTCATTAATAGGTGCATGGTGTGATACCTTTGGCTTAGAAACATATGGTCATGACGCGCTAGATAACTTGAAGGGATCAGATAATCTTAATGCTAGAATTTGTAAGATAAATTCATCTAAGCTAAAAGACTTATTGAAGATAAACATAGAGGTGGGTACACCATCATCTGGGAGTGAGTAGGAGCTGTTATTCCTTTCCAATTGTTATTTCGAATATGTCTCCGCCCCAGACGTCTCTTATTACTGGTGATTCTCCAATGAGTTCTCCTTTCTCATCGTATATTTTGAAGTAGGCGTCTACGGGTTCTTTTAGTTTTGATGCATTCATTATTGCTTTGCCATTCTCTACGATTGCTTGTAGTAGTGGTTCACCACTCCATAATTCTACCTTGTATTTGTTGGGTAGCCCTCTTACCTCTATTGTATCACTCTTCTTTGTTACAAGGTTTTCTCTTGGAATGATTTCTGCTTTTCCATCTGGTGTAATCCATCCTAATCTTACTACAGCGAAGACTTCGTTGTTGAAGAAACGGAATAATATTTTGTGTAGCCCGTGTACTAGTTCAACTATATCGCTATGGTATACTGTTGGTGGTTGTTCCTTCCAAGCATCTATGAGTAGGGTGTCGTCTATCCATAGCCTACCACCATCATCTACTTCTATGTAGAACCGGTATAGCCCGGTTTTCTCAACTCTTAGGT
>JALWOJ010000100.1 GCA_026995555.1 Acidilobaceae archaeon
GATCTTCTGGAGCAGAAGTATAACTAAAAGAGTCAATTAATTGATTGTTTGGATCGTATAAGAAAATAGTATCGCCAGAGTTATTAAGTGAAGGTAAACCATCTGAACCATAGATTGTGAAATATCCTTGGGCAGAAATAGTGGCTTCAGGAAAAGTGTAAGTATGGTTATCAGTGTCTTTAAGACTAAAGTCGGTAAGAATAACGGCAGAACTAGAAGAGTTATAGATTTCGATCCATTCGGTAGCGGGTTCGGGAGTAGAAGGATTAGGTAAAAGTTCGTTAAGATAAAGTTTGGCTAGTAACAGGGCAGGTAGCATCTTCTTTTAGAGAATAGCAGAAATGACTCCAATAAGGTTAGGGACAATGTATCGCCAAGTTGTAGTTAAACAAGTTAATTGACGATAAGTTAAGAACCAGAGAATAGCAGTAGTAATTAAACCTAAACCAAGATGAAGTAAACGTCTCTTAGTTGATTTACTGGTTAGGAATAAACCTAAAGACAAGAAGAATTGGACAAAGATGATTAACCAAGGCAAGTTATGAGCCCAACCAGCACAGGTTGAAGCTCCTTTAACTTCTCCCGTTGAAGGTTGAGGGGTAGAAGTTGGAGTTGGAGAAGGTGAAGGTGAAGGACTGGGCGAAGGTGAAGCTTGAGTTTGGAGGCCTAAAACTTGATTGTTAGTTGTTGAGGTTTGATTCGAAGTTGAAGTAGTCGTAGTGGTAGTTAAAGATGGAACAACAACTTCAAAATCTTTGTAACCGACAGTCGCATTGCCAGCAGGATCGACAGCAATCACTCGACCGTGCCATGAACCCGGAGTTAAGTTGTCCATGACCCACTCAAAAGTATCGGCATCAACGGTATGATTATAAACATAACTTTCACCTTGAAGGTTCCATTCAACGGTGTAATGATCAATGCTGATATTGTCGCTAGCAGCTTGCCAAATAGCTTTAGCGGTGGTGGAAGTAATATCAATAACATCATAGTTTTGAGGAGGAGTAGGAGCAGTTTGGTCAAATTTAACTGTCATAGAACCTTCGTCAGAAAGATTACCTGCTTTATCGACAGAACGATAATAGAGGGTATGTTCGCCTTCAGTTGGTTGGAGAGGTGAAGTGTAGGTTGACCAAGCATCACTATCCCAATGATATTCGATGTGATCGAGAGCAAGATTGTCACTAGCAGTTAAAGTGATAGTGGGTTGGGATTTATACCAATCATGATCTCCATCTGGGGAAGTAGGAT
>JALWOJ010000101.1 GCA_026995555.1 Acidilobaceae archaeon
GTCAATGGAGGCTTGCCAGGACCTGGAAATAAGGTCCTTATTTACAAGGGTAACAAAGTTATAGATGTAAGAAAGATAACTGCAGAGGAGCTTTCACGAGGAGATTTAATAAGCATCAGGACATCTGGTGGAGGTGGATGGGGAGATCCTCTAGAAAGAGATCCTAAGCTGGTCTTGGAGGATGTTAAAAACGAGCTTATAGATGTAAGAACTGCCAAGGAAGTTTATGGAGTCATCATAAATGAACAGACTATGGAAATAGATTTTGAGGCGACTAAAAAGCTAAGAGAAGAACTCAGGAGAAGGAAGGCCAGACGTTAGTGTAGATTTGGGGCTGCTAGCGCCCCAACACCTTTCTTTATTACTTCCCTGGCAGTTCTATTCACAGCATCGTGTTTGTCAAGATAATTAATTAGGAGATATTTCCAAAGTCCCTTCTCCTCTATTTCCTCCTTGCTTATGAAGTACTCAAGTATGTTTGATGGATGTTCCCTCTTTTCATCGACCTCAGGGATCGCTCCCTCATGCTTTGCACTCACGTTCTTGACCTTTCCAGCTATCTCAAGTATATCTTTAAGCCTGTCATAAGGCTGAATTACTATACCCTTATATGATTCGACAACGTGATGCTCTATCCTAACCTTATCCTCAAGCCCGAACCTCTTCCTTATCATCGCAACCTTCAATATTGTATCGACATCGACGGAGTTTGAAAGGTTCAGACCGGAGAGCGCAACTGAACCGTCAGGTCTTTCGAAGAGCTTTGCTAGGCTTAGGACTGCAAGGGCAAAATATGGGTTGTCGACTCCTAGATATACAGAAACCTTAAACTTCACATCTATTCCCAACCTATAGAGGTACATTCCGAGCAGGAGCGTTCCAAGGTTGAAGTTCAGAAACTCAGGTATGCCATAATTGGTATAGTAATAGAGAAGTTCTTTGACCCATTCTAAGGAATATCTATTTGGGACCCCAAGTCCACCAAAGTAACCGGTTATGGTTTCTGGTCCTCCAAGATGAACATTTATCGGCTTTCCATCGGGCCCTTTCATCGTTCCTTTAGTGTCAAGTGTTTGAACATAAGAGGAGCCGAAAAGGTTCATGGCTGCAGAAAACGCAAGCAGGTCACCATCCTTCTCCTGTTCCTTCATATTTCTAACCCTTATGTATCTGGCTGGCATTAAGCTTTGCTCATTGATCGCCTTCTTTACCTCCTCTACCAGCCAGTCAAAGAAGTTACACGCACTTATCTCAAGGGTTATTGCATAGTCCCAATTAAGATCCTCCTTTGAGAACTTGCCTTGGGTTACCCTCTTTATATAGTCGTCCATGCTCACAAACTTACCTTCATTGATGGTCTTTTCAAGCCATCTGAGCTTTTCTAGCATCCCCGGATTTACCTTCTCTAGCCTTGAAACTATAACATCATATTTTCTGGCCTCCTTAGCCCTCCTATTAATCTCATTAACTCCACCGAACTCATCAACTATTTCATGTATAGGAGAGAATATCTCATTCTTCCTGTCCGAGACGAACTCCTTTAGGAGCTTGAACGCCTCTGAGGACAACATATCGTCCGAACTCATAGGTCCACCTCTTTTTTATTAAGGAAAAGTCTTTTATCCGAAGGGATAACGTGAGTTAGGAAATTAAAATAGTTTTTACAGAAAGTTTTTCTTAACTCCCACCCTTTGACTCGAGAACGAGTTTGACTATTTCGTAAAGTTGCGGATCTTCAGCCTTTAATCTGTCCAGACTCTTAGGCTTCCACCCTCCCCTCGAAACCCCTCTCAAAACGCTCCTTATCCATGACTTGTATATTCCTCCGCACTTTCCATGCTTGCTACAGGAGTTTTCCAGAAAGATCTCTATCTCCCTCTCAGCCTCCTCCTGGCTTAAACCTAAGACGTTTATCAGATATCTAGATATGACATAGAGTATCAGCCTTGCCCTGCCATCAGGAACTCCGCTGTCTATTAAGTCCTGTATCCATCTATACCTTTCCTTAAAACTGCCTTTAACCCTCTTTGGCCTCCAGCAGTCCTTGAAGCCCTCTCCACACAACCTCTCAAGATAGGGTTTCAGATCCTCCGCCTTACAGCTCTCAGAACATCTTTCAAGAAGCTCCTTCCACTCTGACAACTTCCATGACCCAAAAGTTTAATTCTTCAGAGAGGGACCCTAAAAACGGGCAGCCGGGTCGTCTAGCGGCCAAGGATGCGGGGCTCTGGACAGCCCCGGCCGTCCGACCCCCTTATCCTCACAAAATTAAAAATCATAGGCAGCCCTTCCTTCTAGCGTAATCTACAACCTCGTCAAAGGATGGAACCTCATGAGAGCCTAAATGCATGACCTTTAACGATGCCGCGGCGCTAGCTATTGCCAAAGAGTCCTCTACATTGTATCCCTTAGCTATCGCAGCCAAGAGCCCCGCGGCAAAGGAGTCCCCGGCTCCAGTAGTATCTACAACCTTTTCAACTGGGCACCTAGGTATACGGATCTTGCCAAAGTTCCCCACAGCTAACGACCCCTCAGCGCCCAGCTTAACTATGACAAGTTTAGCCCCAAGATCATGAAGCTTCCTAGCAGCCCTTTCAGGATCGCTTTCATGAGCCATCTCCTCAGCCTCCTCTCTATTTGCTAGAAGTATGTCAACTTTTGATATTAGGTTTCCAAGCCTTTCGATGCCCATCCTCGATATCACTCTTCCGGGATCCCACGAAACAAGCTTGCCTTCTTTAACCATGTTGAGAACCTTGCTCACTATTTCGGGCCTTATGCTTGCTATATGAATCATATTGGCTCTACTTATTATGTCTTGAGAAATTTCGTTCTCACTCAAGGTCTCTGAGGCCCCCTTGTAGCTGTACAGCACTATGTTTCCGTTCCCATCGATAACCACTATTGAGAAACCCGTGCTCGTGTTGATAGATACCTTAAGGCCTGATATATCAACCTTGTATTTTAATAGGTGATCTACGGCTATCCTGCCAAAGGAGTCAAGACCAATCTTGGCTATGAGAGAGGACCTGAGTCCAAGCCTTCTCAGGGCTATGGCAACGTTGGCGGCAGAGCCCCCAACGCCGACCCTCTCCTCAAGTATTTCCGCCTCCTCATCGGGCTTAGGAAACCTGTCGACCTTAAGCCTTATATCAACAAGTATATGTCCTACAGTCGCTATGAGCTTGTCGCCACTCATACCTTAATTGCCTCCTCGGGCTCCAGTTCATCATGAACAACCCTTATGATAGCCTTAGCCGCCTTGGCAGGGTTCTCATTCTGAAATATGTTTCTGCCCACAGCAACTCCCTTACAACCGGCCTCTAAGCACTCCTTGATCTGCCTAAGGAAGCTTAGAAAGTCCTTAGCTTTGGGACCTCCAGCCATGAGGACCGGAACACCTTCCGCAACATCAACAACTTTTTTGAAGGTCTCATAACTTCCAGTGTAGTAGGTCTTTATGGCGTCAGCCCCACTTTCTATAGCAGCCCTGACTCCATAGGCCACTATTTTGAAGTCGTATCTGTTCTCTATGTGAGGACCTCTGGGGTAGGCCAGTTGTATACAAGGTATGCCTAGCCTGTTTGCTTCCTTTCTTATGCTCATCCATCTCTCAATCATTAAATCCTCCTCCGGAGCCCCCCAGTATACAGTCGCGGCGACGGCCGTAGCTCCTAGATCTATTGCCTCTTCAACATAACCCACTGGGCTTTGAAGAAATCTCTGAGACTCAGGCCTAAGATTAGTTTTGCTAGTTAACTTCAATACCAGGTTCGTCTTCCTGAACCATATTTCCTTGTAAATTCTAGCGAGACCCGGCAATAACATAATACCATCTACGCCACTCTCTACTATTTTCTTAACAAGATCCCTAGTCATTCTATAACTGAAATCCTCAGGACCATGTTCAAAACCGTGATCGAAGGCAAATATTACACTTCTTCCATCAGGAAAAAGCTCGTCAAGCTTAGTTATATATGAGCTCATTCTGTTTACCCCATAACTTCTTTGATGTGTAATAATAAGGCCTAATATTTGTTCCTAAGCCTTTTATTCAAAATAAAACATCATCAATTTCAATTACTTTACCTGAATTTAAGCATTATGGCAAAAAGACTTAAGTTTTAGGCTTAAAGGGAGAATTTAGAGGGGTCGGACGGCTGGGTGGGAGAGCCCCCGTGACCGGGGTTCGAATCCCCGCCCGGCTACCAGCTACTGACCACCTTCCTTCACTTTGACCTCGATAGGCCCAGTATCAGTTATCATATATGACACCCACCCATACGATACGGGCACTCCTTTGGCCTTCTTAACTAAGAGTCTCCTAACAGGAGCTCCCGCCTCAAGTGCCCTTACGTGATAGCCTATTAACACAACAAGATCGAGCATGAACTCGAGGATCTGCGCAGGCTCCTCGAATATGCCTGAAGTTGTGTGGAGAGTTGCCAAAGTCAGCACCTTTCTCCTCTTAGAAATTGAAGCTCTAAGCCTGCAAAGAAGGTCATAGATCATGGTAGGTTCATATGCTATGAAGAACGGGTTCACGCTGTCTATTATTAACAGGCCCCTATTCTCTATATCCTTCGAGTCCAGAACGCTCTCTAAGGTCTTTGCGACCTTCTCGGGTTCGAGACTTGTAAGTCTTTCGTAGGTGTATTTTCCTGAGACAACACCATATCTTGCAGCACATCCATCTATTATGAGTAGCTTCTCATTTTTGATATATTCCTCTGCGTCAACTCCGTGGGACTTTAAGGCATCAACCAAACTTTCAGGGTCATCATCAAGCGTTAGATATACGACCTCTTCTCCTCTCTCTAGGAAACTTTTAACTATAAGATGTATCAAATAGCTCTTTCCAGTGCCTCCTTCACCCTCGACAAGGCCGAAACTGTTTCGAGGAACTCCCTTTGGCAGTAGCTTGTCAAGAAGTAGAACCCCAAATCTCGTACAAAGAGGACAAAGGGATTCGTCACCCATCAGAAAACACCCCCCACATATCTGTTTCTAAGAAAAGGATTATTTAGGTGAATCAGGTCTTTCTGAGAGATGGTGAACAAGCTTGGCAAGATATAAAGTGGAAGTTGAAGATACTACTGTTGAGATAGATGACCAGCTTATGTATACAAAGAGCGATGAGTGGGTTCTCATTGATGGAAATAAGGCTAAGATCGGGATAACTGACTATGCTCAAAAGATGCTGAAGGACATTGTTGGAGTAGATCTGCCTGAAGTAGGAGATGAGTTCTCTAAGGGTGATG
>JALWOJ010000102.1 GCA_026995555.1 Acidilobaceae archaeon
TAGCCGGTATCTGTAACAAGGAGAAGAGTGTCTTTGGTTTGATGCCACACCCTGAGAGGGCGATGGAGGCTATTTTAGGCTCTGACGATGGTAAAAAGATGTTACAAGGGTTTCTTAGCTAAATTATGCGTTCTCTTATTCTGGTGCTCCTTCTCCTTTGCATAAGCCTTTATGGAGAGGGGTATAGCGACACACCAGATGTAGAGGAGAAAGAGCTCTACCTCTCTTATGCCGTAGTCCCTAAAAAGATATACCTCCATCAGCAGTTTGATGTAACCATTAAAGCGGTAGTGACGCAACAGCGCTTTTTAGATATTGAATACGCCTTTAAAGGGTTTGATGGGGTCACCCTTGTAGATAGCAAACCCAAAAGAGTGATCAAGGGGAGGTACTACTATGACACCTTCACCTTTAAGGCGAACAGACACTATATGCAACTGCCTACAATCGTTGCCAAGGTACGATATAGCCCATACCATACCTCCAAAACTTATGAACTAGAGGGGTTGAAGCTTGAATCTATAGCTCTTACGCTTAACCAAGATTTTGCCCATACCATCTGTAAGAACTTCTATGTTGAGAAGTACAAAACGACCCGCTACTCCCCCTCTAAGGTCATAACCCTTTTTAGTGCAGTGGCCAAAGGGTGTGATTTAAAGGATTTTCATATAGACTCTATTGCAAAACAGGGGTTTGAATCCATTCAAAATGATGAAAATGGCTCCAAGATGACCTACTATCTCGTACTTGATGATACCCTTGAGAACTTAGAGTTTAGCTACTTCAACCTTGAGAATGACCAGTATGAGAAGGTGCTCATACCCATTATAATCGAAGATGATTCAGTCTCGACACAGAGTGATTTGGCCCCTCAAGATAGCAACCACAAACGGATAAAGATCGCCTTGGCTGCAGGATTTATGGGGCTATTTATACTACTCTTCTTTCTTAGGGGACATATCATCTACCTTCTTCTAGCTGCTGTTGCTCTAGCAGTTACTATCGCAAACTCTATGGCCATAGAGACTCGCTGCGTAAAAAAGGGGGCCAAAATACATATCTTACCGATGCATAACTCAACCCTCTTTGATATACTAAATAAAGAGCAGACCCTTGAAGTGCTAGCTACACAAGGCGAATATACCAAGATAAAAATCAACAATACAACAGGATGGATAAACAGTGAAGATCTTTGCAACCCTTAAATGGCTCTATGGCACAACCATAATTC
>JALWOJ010000103.1 GCA_026995555.1 Acidilobaceae archaeon
TTCTTTTAGTATTCAAGAACGGGGGCTCCTACAAAGCACCGAGGGGAAGAGGCAGCGGAAACTTTTACGTGTATCAAAATAACATCACTGGGGACTTTATAGTAAAAGTTCTCGATAGCACGGGAAAGGAGGTAAACAGATCAAAAACCCATGCCTCTACTCGCTACAACTGTAACTCCTGTCACACTCAGAATGGAACTAACGGTGCACCCGGTAGGATAGTGAACTATAACTACTACGGAGGTAATCAGGGTGGCGGTCAGGGATATAGTCAGGGAGTGTATCCTATACTCAAGAATAGCTGTCAGGGATGTCATACTCAGGGTGGACAAGCAGGCAATACGAATTTCATAGTCAGCGATGCCCAGACAACCTACAACACGCTGACGAATGGACAGCCGGCAACCCAGGGTTATAGCTCCTTTATTGACAAAAATAATCCTGCCAACTCTCTTGTACTGCTAAAAGCTATAAATCAGGTTAATCACGGCGGTGGGCAAATTTTCAACATCAACTCTCAGGACTATCAGACAATCTTGAACTGGATTCAGCAGGGAGCACCCAACAATTAGGAGGCTAAGGTATGGAGATCACCCTCTTCGGAGCCTTTGTCGCAGGGTTACTTAGCTTCCTCGCTCCGTGCGTCCTGCCCATAGTACCGGGATACCTCTCCTACATAACGGGTGTAAGTGCTCAAGGAGAGGAACAATCTGTAAAGAAAAGCGTTATACCGGTTCTTTTTTTCGTTTTGGGTTTCTCCAGTGTATTTATATCCCTCGGTGCAGGAGCAAGCATGATAGGTCAAGTTCTCACAGACTATAGGGAGCTGATAGCAAAGATCGGAGGCGGAGTTATAGTGTTCTTCGGTCTTCACTTCTCTAATCTTATGCTTAAAGAAAACTTTGGTAAGCTCCTTGCTGGAACCGGGCTGATATCAATCTCCCTATATCTTTTTGGTGCTATCGGAGAAGAGACTGCAAAGACACTGATCGGTGTTATAGCCGTTGTGGGTGCTCTTTACCTCCTTGACCTACACATCTTTCTTTACAAACAGATGAAAAAGCAGGGCGAGGCTAAGGCGGGTGCTCTGAGTTCCTTTGTTATCGGGCTTACATTCGGTGCTGGCTGGAGTCCGTGCATAGGGCCCGTTTTGGGAACCATACTCCTGATAGCAAGCCAACAGGAGTCGGTGATTGAAGGGATAAAACTCCTAAGCCTGTATTCGCT
>JALWOJ010000104.1 GCA_026995555.1 Acidilobaceae archaeon
GATCCGCAAGCGAGGCAGCCCATAATGTTAGGAGCCTGCTTGCTTCAAGTTTCATGTACATGTCAGCTAACTTGAATTGTATTGCCTGGTAGCTTATGAGTGGCTGGCCGAATGTTTCTCTTTGTAACGCATAGTTTAACGCCTTCTCGAAGGCTGCTTGTCCTATTCCCACCGCTTGTGCTGCTATTCCTATACGTGTATGGTCATAGGTTGTCACTATTACCTTGAATCCCATGCCTTCTTGCCCTATTAGATTCTCGGCTGGCACCTTAACGTCTTCTAATATAACTTCGTTAGGCTGTTCGCCTCTCATACCTATAACATTGAACTTCTGTCCAACTTTCACTCCAGGCCAGTCTTTCTCAACTACGAACACGCTCATACCTTGCCATCTTTTTTCTCCTGGCGGGCTGGTTCTAGCTGATACAACGAAGTAGTCAGCCTCTTCGGCTCCGCTTATGAATATCTTTCTGCCATTGATTACATAGTGGTCGTTCTCTTTCTTCGCTTTTGTCTGTATACCTGCTACGTCACTTCCTGCTGCAGGCTCCGTGTTGGCGTGTGCTCCTCTTTTTTCTCCGGTAGCTATTGGAGTGACATACCTCTTTTTCTGGTCTTCGTTACCGAAGAGGAGTATAGGTATAGCAAATAGGTGGTTTACACCTAGATAGACTGCGAGGCTTGGAATACCCCTGGCTAATTCCTCCATTAGAATAGCAGTAAGTACTTGTCCTCCTCCCTGACCTCCATACTCTTCTGGTATACCTACACCGAATAAACCCAGCTCTTTCATTCCTTGGTCTATTTCCTCGGGAATTCTGTTTTCTTTCTCAACCTGTTGCCATCGAGGAATAACTGTTGTTTCGACGAATTCTCTTACAGCTTTTCTGAATAATTCATGCTCGTCGGTGATTTCGATTTTGAAGTCCTCTATGCTCTGAAACGGAAAGACCATTGATTACTTACACCTCCATAGTTGTTCAAGAGCGAAAAAGTGGGTGTAAGTGGTTTAAAAAGGGATTAGAATCTTATTCTTCTTTTATGGGTACAAATTCATATGTATAGTATCCTTCCGGCTCTCTCTTAACGATCTCTAGTTTAACTGGCATTCCTACACGGAGTTTCTTAGGATCAGTCTCTCTGATCCATGCCGTTATCTGAACTCCGTTCTTTAGTTTTACTACTCCAACAGTATAGTCTGGGTAGTGTCCGAAGCTGTATGGC
>JALWOJ010000105.1 GCA_026995555.1 Acidilobaceae archaeon
GAACATAAAGCTTGACGACTTAGTTAAAGAGAGAATCCTTCTTCTTAAGAAACACGGGCTTAAAGTGCTTCTCTCAACAAATAGTGAGTGCAACGTTGTCAAAGAAAACGAAGACCTTATTAATGTGTTTGATGATATTCTCTGTCACGATCCTAGAACAGGTGAAAGGAAAGGTAAGCCTCATCTAGATAAGGTCATTAAAATGTTTGGAGTTAAACCCTGTGAAGTAATCTTTATTGGAGATAGCGAATACGATATAAACTTATACTCTTCGCTTGGAGTCAGAAGCTATAGAACTAGAGGACTTTGGGATCCGAAAGATAACGCTATAGATAATGTTATAGAGGAGTTGAGAGAAGATGGAGAAAAGTAATATAAAGGTTTTTGTTATCCTAGATGATAAACTGTTAGAGGTAAGAGATCTTAAGGAGTTAATTGAGGTGCTTGAATCTAGCAGAGAAGGAAGAGCCATTGTGATCAAGGGGGAAGTGCTAGGAACCTTAAGTTTTTCAAAAGTTAAGGGCTTAGGAAAAATTGCTAGGGAGAAAGGGAGAGGTAGGGAACTCAAAGTAGCTGCTGTACTTGATCAGATGTTTAGAGGTTTCTCAGATATATTGCTTAGAGAAGTTGAAGATGTTGAAATTCATGAAATTCTTGGAAGAGGTTTAGAGTCAAGCGTTAAAATAGGGGATAGATTATTCAGACATCCTGCAAAAGACGATTTTGATGTATTAAAGATAGTTGAATCTGTTGCAAAGAATAAGGATCTTGTGGCTTTCTTTACTGGAGACAAGAGCCTTGCAAACCAGGCATCTGCTTTGAAGCTTGAAAATGTGAGAGTGTATTATATGCCTCCCAACGAATATCCGGGTAAAGAGAGCCTAGCAAAGGCAATGATATTGGAGTTAAACAAATTAAAGAACACTAAACTTTAAACTTTAACCCTATCCTTCTAGTGAGGGTGTGTGTCGTGTCTTCGAAAGGGGAGGAGCTGAAGGCGGAGACCCTAGAGGAAGCAAGTAAACTTGTTGAGAGAGCACGAAAGGAATTGGTAAAAGCTAGGTATGTGACTCCTTTCAAATTAGCTCAGAGATACGGAATAAGTATAGGACTTGCTAAGAAGATCCTTAAGAAGCTTGAAGAGGAAGGAGTCCTTGTTAGATATTCTGGAACTAGAAGGTCACCAATATATGTTCCTAAGGGAAGGGAGCCCGCATTCAAAACTATAGGAGTAGGAGTTAGAGTCGGCGAGAAAAGTTAAGACTTAAGAAAATAAGCTGTAGAGTTCAAAAATCTATTGAGGCAGATAGTTGTGAACGTTAACAAACTTTACGACAGCTACGGAAGACCTCTGGAGAATCTAAGAATATCCGTGACCAATGAATGTAATTATAGGTGTATATTTTGCCACGTCGAAGGCCATCCTTCAGGAGCTCCTTCAAGACCTCTTCCTGTAAAAAGACATTATATGACTTTAGATGAGTATGCAGTTGTTGCAGAGGCCTCCAAAAGGTTGGGTATAAATAGCTTCAAGCTTACTGGCGGAGAACCCCTTGTAAGAGATGACATCCTGGACATAGTGTCTGTGCTTAAGGAATATCATCCCAGCTCTGAGATTTCTATGACAACTAACGGTTATTTTCTGAAAGAGCTTGCTAGCGAGCTAAGGTCTAGAGGGCTTGAAAGGATCAACATTTCCATACACTCCCTTAGAAGAGAGAGATATAAGTTCATTACCGGAGTTGATGCCCTCGATAAGGTTCTAGAGGGCTTGAAGGCAGCAAGCGAAGTCAGCTTCTCCTCAATAAAGATAAATGCGGTAATATTAAAGAATGTAAATGAGGATGAGATATGGGACCTGGCTAATTTGGCCCTTAAATATGGTGCAACCCTTCAACTTATAGAGCTTCATCCTGTAGGTCTTGGTGCAATTATGTTTAAGAAATATTTTAAACCTTTAGATGATATTGAGAGAGAGTTAAGAAAGAGGTCTATAAAGATTATGCGTAGAGATCTTCATAACAGACCTATCTACATATTAGATAGCGGACTTAAGGTAGAGGTTGTAAGGCCCTATAACAACCCCATCTTCTGTGCTGGATGTAGAAGAATAAGGTTACTGCCCGAGGGCTTCCTTTCTCCCTGCCTCAACTGGAGAGGGCCCTATATAAACATGATAAAGGAGGTTAGAAGGGAACATGACTTTGAAAGCAAGGTTATAGCTGCAATGAAATCAATAATAAAGACCAACAACATGAGGAAGCCCTACTACATGTGGCCTCTTAAAGATCCCATGTTAAGGATTAGAAGATCTGACTCTCTTAGAATAAAGTTCCTCCCCAAAAAAGCTAATCTCAGAAATATATTAAACCTTAAAGAACTCTAATAAAAGACCAGCTATACTTTTGGTAAGATAACATGCTCTTCCCATATACATAAACCGTTCAACCGAGAGCGTCGTTTATGATCTTTTATGACCTCCACCCTCGGGCTCCTCGCTGTCTCCTCGAAGCCCCTCACCGCCCTTCAGGAGCGGCCCTCGGAACCTTGAGGTCGCCATACCCAAAACAACCTAATTTACCCTAAATGTTGTTTCTGCCTCCATGACTACCCAAAACAAAAATTAAAAAAAGGAAGGTTAGCTGCTCAGGAACTGCTGTGCGGCTGAGAGGCTTGTGAACACGTTCCACTGCAGCACACTAAACTTCGTTCCTCCATAGAACAGGGGTCCTGCATAGTCATCAGGGTCTAGATAATCTGGTCCCCAGCCCATTACGTATACGTCAAAGCCTGGATGCATTATCTTTTCTAATAGCGTTGTCCATGTAAACGACTTTACAGTTATCTTGAATCCTAATCTAGACCATGTACTTTGCAAGAATGTTACTAACTTCTCCCATTCAAGATCTCCTGTCAGGTACCATACCTCAAAGCTATATTTACTTGGATCGATTCCAGACTTCTTTATGTACTCCAAGGCTTTAGTCATGTTGAAGTCATATTTGTAGGGAAGTATATTGTTGTTATAGCCGACAAACCCGGCCGGAAGGACTCCATGAAGATAAGTCATGTAATTGGCATAAATAATGCTGTATATTTGCTTATAAGGTACTGCATAAGCTAATGCAAGCCTTACATACTTGTTGTTAAATGGTGGTTTTAGAACGTTAAAGACAAGGTAAGTTATATCAGGAGTTAAACCTAAGGTCTTCACTATTATCTTAAAGTTAGTTCCTGGATACTGGTAACCTTTAACATCCTTAAGTCTTCCCAGGGGGATGCTCTCCCAAGGTCTATCAGCGCCGTCTGCCTGGCCCCTCTTCAGTATCTCGATCCTGGTAACAGGATCATTGTTAATAAGTATGATTACTAGCTTGTGCTGAGGCTCTGGCTTTCCAAACATCTTAACCCATAGCGTCGAGTTCCAGTAGTATGGGTTGTAGTGGAGGACTATGTAGCTGTTCTCCTTGTACTCCTTAACGTAGTATGGCCCAGTGCCTATAGGATACTTGTGAAGGTAAAGGTGTGTCGGTTCTTGTTCTCCTACTCTAATGTACTTTGCCCAGGCAGCAGGGTTCCTCCCTGCCTTGCTGTCGATCATCGCTTGTATGTACTTTCCTTGTAGTTGAGGCACGTTGTCAAACAAATACTTCATGGGTATTACCATTGTGAAGGGATCTGCTAAGATGTCGAGGATCGCCCCATATGGCTTATAAAGCTTTAACTCCACAACTCCCGCTGTTGGTCCGGAGTAGTTGAAGATCTTTAAGAGTTGAGATAGGCTCGTGACCTTCCCGTGGTAGTTGCCGTAGTCTGTATAAATAGATCCAGAGGATAGGATTTTGTTGAACTCACTTTCTGTCATCACCGTGCTCGCATTAACATTAATGAACGTTGAGATTAACCAGCTGGGATCAAGGTTTAACCTTGCGATCCTCCATAATGTAAACAACACATCTGTTGCGTTTATTGTATATACCTTGTTGTGCCACGGGTCGTAGGCCTTAACGTTTCCTCTGATCACGAAGTACCATATCGTTCCGTTCTTGTTATGTGCCCATGCAACCGCAAGGTCAGGAGCTAAGGATCTCGTCTCATTCATCCAGTAGGTTACCAAGGTGTCCCCTATGTTGTGGAAGAGTGCCCAACCAAAACCTTCATAGCTCTTTGCAGGGTCCCATTGTGGCCACCCGTTCTGTATTTCGACTAGCGTTGATGCATTATTCTCGTAGCTACCTATACCTAAGGGGATCTTCGGTGCATTCGTATCTTCAGTTAGCAGGTCGAACCTCTCAGAGAGTATAGGATGATAATATCTTCCGTGAAGCCAGCTCCAGTAAACAAAAACTCTCATTCCCTGTCCTACCCAAATTATTGGAAGATAGTAATTGCTGAGAGCATTAACGGCCTCGTAGATCTGACTCCTGATAAGCGGGTTTGTTTCCTTTCTTCCAGAAAGTATCAGAGCATCTGCATAGTAGCTCCTAAAGTATGAGGGATTTATTGTGTTATATGGCGAGAGGTTCTCAGGAGGCTCAGTTGCAGTCTTGTTGACCTTGAACTTCACAACAATTATCGGCTTCCCCTTGTTGTCAAAGTTTGGTATCTTTGATCCTACAGGACCAACGACAACGAAGGCCTTGCTTGTCTCAATCACCGCAGCATATCCATTCTTTGGAGGTATGAAGAGGGGAGGGCTATAGACGTAATGGGCGAACCATGTTGATGTTGTTGTAGAGGTTTTAGTTGTGGTCGTTGATGTGGTAGTTGAGGTAGATGATGTTGTAGTGGTGGAAGTAGATGTGGAGGTTGTTGTGCTAGTTGCTGAGGATGTGGAAGATGTTGTGGTTGAAGAAGATGTTGTCGTTGTTGGACTTGTAGTTGTCCTTGCCGCGTGGTGCCTAGTCGCAGCCCAAGCTGCGACTCCAACGACGATAATTATTATTATGATTATTGAGGCCCAGGCTGCTGCTGAGAGGCCCCTAGAACGAGATGAGCTCAACAGTTCCCCACCCTCAAATTCTCCCACAAGAGTGTGAATTACTTTTTAAAAACTTTACTGTTTTAAACTTTATTCCTAAGGAGTAAAGCTAAAAGCGGTATCTCAAGATGGGTCTTCTTTGTGACAAAGTACAGCTCGATCTCAGCAACTGAAATAGAACACCTCAACCAAGATATATCTGCATTGAGATCGCTATAC
>JALWOJ010000106.1 GCA_026995555.1 Acidilobaceae archaeon
GTGGCAATAATTCTCCCCGACCTCCTCCCGTCGCTGATCTATCCCGTGAGTGATATATACTTTCCCCTCTCACCACTTCTTTCCGTTGTCGTGTCTTATTGGGTGAGCTTTCTATATCTGAAGACCTCCAAGGTGGATAACTACAAGATGAAGGCTGTTATCACCACCATAACCGGGACGGTGCTCGTATGGGCTTCCTGTGTAGGACTCGTCTGCGCCCTCATGCCTGCCCTGACCAATATGTAGTTATATCCTTTGATGGTAAGGGTGTGGGTTGGGCGATGGATTGGTCTGTTTTAGCTACCTTTTCTATCATAGAGTTATTGTTCTCAGCCATTCTTTACCCCTCCTGTTCCAACCTTTTAATAAGGGCGGTTATATCTCTGTGCAATTTGGAAATTCCCACTATAAAAGTGATTATCAATACAACGCCAACGACAGCCAAGAACAAAATATTACCCTTGCTAAGAGCGGAAGGGCTTGCTATTATACCTGCCAATCCCCCACCGATAGTAACTACGGTTAGCCAAAACAATCTTAGTAGTTCCTTGTAATACCCAATTCGCTCTTTTATTCCTTCCATGCCCATAGCCGAGCTTCTCTCAGCCCTTTTCTCCGGTTATTCTCTTGGTGTCCTCATCAACCGTTTTAACTATGTAAAAAACAAGATACAGGACAGACACAACCGCAACCATGAAAGCTATATAGCCTAAAGCCTCCATCTCCAGATCCTCCTTAGTAACCAAACCTTTGTCTAAGGTAGGCAATATCTTGAGCAGATTTTTTAGCGTCCTCTACTTTTTCACCTACGCCTTTTACTGCCACCTTAACACCAAGAATTTCATCTAATATCCTTGTCACGTGCTCCCTAATCTCTTTCTTTATAGTCCCTGAAGCATAGCCAATTCCCTTAGCCAATCCTCTGTGTTCTTCTTCAAGTTTCCCATGCAACTTCTCAAGCATAGATACAAGGACTTCTTCTATTACAGCAAAGTCAACCTCTTTCTTACTCATCTCACTCTTTAAAGCCTGAGCGACAGCGGTGTGTATTTCGTTGGCAAATTCTTCTTTCTTAACAGGGTCTTCAAGGATAGAGTATCTCCGAGACAACCTATCCAAGGCACCCTCAATGGCTTGTCTTACCTCGGTTAGTCCTATACCCATGTCTAAACCCTCCTTATAAACGTTCTCCCTATCTAATATAAAG
>JALWOJ010000107.1 GCA_026995555.1 Acidilobaceae archaeon
CTCAAAAACTATGATTACCGGCGACTGGATTCGAACCAGCACGAGCACGATGCTCGGAAGATTTTAAATCTTCTGCGTCTTCCTTTCCGCCACACCGGTATAAAAGGAGTGATGTTGCCGCATCACTCCTAAGAAGGAGGCACCATTTGATAATGATGACAATGTACGAACGGGTGTTGCAACACCTGAACCAACAGTTGGTTGACGAGGCATAGTGTTTCGATCATGAACACACTAGAGGCTCTCCGCTATTCCTACCTTAAGGCTATTAACCATAATAGAGCAGGCGACCAAGAATTCTCTTGGATTTTATGGGGGAACCTAGGGCTTTAGGCGCCAGGTTCCCATAAATAAAAATGGTGGGTACTGTAGGGATTGAACCTACGACCGCTCGGTTATGAGCCGAGAGCTCTACCAACTGAGCTAAATACCCAAGGAATAACCTCTGGGACTCGAACCCAGGTCACACCTGCGTCGGACCCTATTCCGACCGGCTGCTCTACCGCTGAGCTAAGGTTATATAAAGAGGGAGCAAAGCTCCCTCTTTGAAGGAGGAGTATGTGGACTTTTAGAGAGTAGTCCAAGGAGCCCGCCGGGAGAAAGCGAGCTCCTCACAATACTTCTAAAAGAAAAAGATGACCCAGCCCCATGGCTGGGTCAGTTGGGGCCGGGGATTAACCCCGACGGCCCACCTCTAGGATGGGCTATTCAGTCGCAAAGCGACTCTCCGATACCAAGCCTCGGAAGCGGGCTGTGACTGAAACCTAATCTTAGCAATCCGGAGCATGTGGTAGGTTATCTTATCACGCCGGGTTTAATGAGTTTTCCTTCTCCAAGCGAGAACCCCTCCCATATCTGGATCTATGAGGGGGGGCTCTCTATATCTTAAAATACATTATCTAGTATCCCATATAGTATCCAACCTATAAGGGACATGAAGAGAGAAGCCTATGTAGGCTTCGTCAACAATAAATTGTTTCTCTTCATTATTAATATTTATATACTTGTACTGAGCAAATCTAAAGTAAAAACATCAGAAAGTATATAAATACCATCTCAATTTCCCTAGAGAATTAGGTTTTTATTTTTGAACGAATTTAATTTTGGGTCCAGTGATTTCCGTTCTTATTTTAACCAATTCTTCTTTTACTTCGGATAATTCCATTTCTAGATCTTCTATTTTTTTCTTTAGATCTTGACCGCTAT
>JALWOJ010000108.1 GCA_026995555.1 Acidilobaceae archaeon
GTCAAGAAGATTCTTGGTTTACGTAAAAGGGTGCTGGGCTGGAATGAAGAAAAATAACGATAAGGGCTACAAGCTGAAAATTTTACTGCTTACTCTCTTTTACCTAACTTCGCTAGCAATTGTGCCAAGAGTATGGCAGGTAGTTCTCCTAACGTTCATAGCTTATATAATAATTTTTGGAACGAGCAGAGGTACGTATAATAAGGAGGTTCTGATTGACCTTTATTTGTACATTTTGCCTATAGCCTCGTTGTATGATGTCCTGTTAAAGCTTGGGAGGAGTGTAAGTCTATGGCCGTTATCTTTACAGCTATCGATAGTTGTTTATGGACTTGGAAACTTCTTCTCCCTCTTAATTTATTGGATTTCGGGCATTCCTTTACTTGTACATTTAGCCAGCATTAGAGGAATCATACCTTACACTCTCTCTACCATAGCTCCTCCTTTGTTGCTCTATGGCGCGCTAACTGGCAAGGGATTAAAATATATCAGGGCGACCATACTTGCTGTCTCTAACTACGTCAGCTATAGGCGCAATTTGTTTGAGGAAATAATAAGTGGTGTCGAAGAGAACGTGTCTTGGAACGCCCTTCTGTTGCAAAACGAAGAAGGAGTCAAAGCCTTAGTTGAGCCTGGAATACATTATGGGCCATTTAAGGGTGTTGGCAGCAGCGAGTTCCCGAAATATATTATCAATTTAAGCAATTATAGGGTAATCCCTCTACACGGATGTGGAAGCCATGAAAGAAACCTTGTGAGTTCCATAGATGCTAAAAAATATGCAGAAAATATTTCAGAACATCTAAAGTTTTCCGAAAAGGAGTGCAGCCCTTTAGTTCCTACACAGGGCTCTCACGGTAATTGGAACTACTTAGTTTTAGGTTGTAAGGAGAAGCCGTTAATCTTCCTCTGGAACTCTAAAGGTTCAGAAGACATACCTTGTGAGTCTCTTGGAAAGTTCTTGGACAAGGCTATACTAATTGACTCGCATTGTATAGAAACATCTAAGATGGACTTAGCTGGTGTGAGTGAAGCTGTTGGGAAGGCACTAGATTCTTTAAGAGAGTGTAACTCTACAACGCTCTGCTGCCTTAAGCTTTTCCATGTGGACAATAGCATAGTAGAGGAGGCAAATCTGTGCGATAGCTGGATTGGAATCTTTAAGCAGTGTTGTGGAAATGTTTGCAAAGCTGTAGTTATTGTTCCTTCCAATAACATAGAGAGAAATTCCTCTGTTAAATATATGAAAGCCCTTAGGAGCTCCGCTCATGTAGTGACCATAGATGACCACAGCTGTCTAGCAGAGGGCTCAGAGAGAGGTGCATTACTTTGGTCTGAAAGGTTCATAAAAGAGATCGAAAAGGCTCTTGCAAAGTGCAAGCCCAAGCCTTGTAAGATGAGCTATAAGACAGGTACTGTTAGGCTAAGAATTTGGGGCTTTGATACATTTAACGAACTTAAAACTTTAATGTCAAGGGGTAAAAAAGCTTGGTATCTAATATTGAGCTTGTATATACTACCTATACTCATCTTACTGCTCCATTTCTTAAGAAGTATGTAGTGAAGTATATAGTACTTTTTTAATAAATTCGTGCTAAAGAGAATGGACTATGGTGAAACTTAATGCCCGTTTTGTATCCAAAGAGGCCTGTAGTAGGTGTAGGTTCTTTAGTTCTAGACGATGGGAAGATTCTCTTAGTGAAAAGAGGCTATCCTCCAAATAAAGGTAGATGGAGCATCCCTGGAGGGCACGTAGAGGTTGGTGAGGGTATATTAGAGGCTGCCAAGAGAGAGCTTGAGGAGGAGACTGGTATAATTGGCAAACCTCTTGGAGTGGTTAATGTTGACGATGCTATAACTGTTGATGAAAAGGGAGTTAGATATCATTATGTTCTTATTACTGTCCTTTTGAAAATGATCGGAGGAACTCTTAGACCTGGCGGGGATGCCCTTGATGCAGCTTTCTTTGATATAAATGAGGCCGAGAAGCTGAACCTTACAGATTCTGTGAGAGGACTTCTTGAAAAGATGAAACGTGGGCTTTTATGTTTAGAAAGACCTATTCCAGTAAGGAAATATTCACCAGGGGATTACTGAGATCTTCGTGCGCTTATGACTAGTGATGCTATAGTTCTGTTGAGAGCTTTTGATAAGTACGTGAGAATCCTCTCTCCTAGCTCAGAGGAAGATCCTCCTGACTTAAGCCCGACAAATTTAGCAAATTCATCAAGAAGCTCTCTGGCATCTCTAGGCAGCTCTGTATGTTTGGATGCAAGAGACCAATAGATTACCTCTCCGAGGGCTTCTCCGCCCAAAGATCCGAGTAGCTTTATGAAGTCCCAATTTCTTCCTTCGTTGTTCTCCAAACCAGGACTCTCTCTGACGCCTCGAAGTTCAAGTAAATTATCCAAAGCAACTCGAGCACAAGCAGCAAGTTCTAAAGCAACATCTGGATTTCCGTAGCTCCAGACAATTGAGGCTACAGCCATATAGTCGATAAGGATATCTATCTCCTCCTGTATCTTCATTTCGTCCTTTTCATTGGGCATAAAACCTATCACTGTTGGCTCATTTAGGTTTTTATCTTCGACGCTGCTCATGGACTTTACACCTTAGAACTTATTACATCTTTAACAGAAATTTATAGAGAGGACCTTCTTCTACTGAGTTATGGTTAGTAATACCACAGCTCAACAAAGTCAATCAGGATATAATCAACTTTTTGAAAAAGATTTTCATTACAAAATTAAAAGTTTCCAGGGGAGTTAAGTTAATCATTTATATACTTTCGAGAAGAAGTTGTTGTCATTATCATATAGCTCTTCCGAACGATCCAAGAGTTTAAAACGTTTCTACCTTATTAGGGGAGAATATGGTGCCGGGGTGCCCGAGCGGACCAAGGGGACGGGCTTGAGACCCGTTGCCCTTTACGGGGCGCGTGGGTTCGAATCCCACCCCCGGCGCCACTAGGATCGGTACTGACTCTATCAAATTCTTTCTAGACTAGATTCAGAAACTTTAATATGTTCTAGGACTTAATTCAAAGGGAGGTGTAAAATACTTTGAAGACCATATATATAAGGGCTGAGAGGGGGAAGGTCGTTGAAACCACAATATTCGAAGATAAACCAGAAAATGTTGTAAAGGAAGCTGCTAGAGAGGCCTTAGAGGAATGGGATCCTTCTCTTAGCGAATTTGTGGTCCTTAAAGATGAGGAGAGAGTGACTTTGGAACTCCCCCTTCCTAAGGAACTAGAGAAGGTAATCAAGGATTTTGTGGTAGAAAAGAAGGATGATAAAGAGATAATCATAAGATATCCCTATTATACAATAAGTTTTGATAATAGAAAGGTTAATGAGGACTATGTTGAATACAAAATAATAATCATAGGACCTTATATTAATGACGATTTTACTGCCTGGCTCGAGACGCTTGCTGCCGATATTGTAAGTGAACACAATCCTCCTAAAGGAATTGAGGAGCTCTGATGGACTAGGACTCATCATCGCTGAGCTCCGATGGGACCGGGTTCTTCTCTTCATAGCTTCTTTTGCTACCACAAGAGATGTTATAACCCAATTAAGGTAAAATGTTACACTATTAATTAAATATGTTAAACCAAAACGCTTTATAAAGGGGAATTTAGCCCCTTAGATTAGGCAACACACTGTAGGAGAGACCTTTGAAGGTTCCGGTGGAAAGTATTGGGCGTGATGGACTGGCTTGCAGCGCTTGCTGATATAGTGCCAGGAGTTCCAAAGCCTGCTCAGAAGCCCAGCCTCTATAGGAGGTTAGGTTGGACAGCCATTGTTCTTGTTCTCTACCTTATTATGGCCAGCATACCACTTTATGGAGTCACGAAAACCCCCTCCTCTCAAGTGGAGCTCCAAAGAATAATCTTTGCAAGTGCTGCCGGAACCCTCATGGAGCTCGGAATAAGCCCTATAGTAACCGCTGGCCTGATCTTAGAGGTTCTTGTGGGGGCCAAGCTTCTCGATATAGATCTTAGCGATCCCGAGGACCGGAGGAAGTTTACGGCCGCGCAGAAAGGTTTAAGTATAATCTTCGCCCTAATAGAGGCTACTGCATACGTTCTTGGATGTAGGTATTGGTCCCTTCCCCCAGGCACTAATCCGATAACTGGCTGTCCTGTCGGTTGGGACATAAGGGTTATTGTAATACTTCAGCTCTTCTTTGCCGCAATACTAGTGATCATCTTTGATGAAATGTTGCAGAAGGGTTGGGGTATAGGAAGCGCGATAAGTCTCTTCATATTAGCTGGCGTGGCAAGAACTATGATGTGGGACCTTTTAGGTTACGTCCCCGGACAGGGAATGACTTTCGGGTTTATCCCAGCAATAATAAGACATCCAAGCATTTTAATGCTCACAAGACCTAACGGATTTCCAGATCTGACAGGACTTTTAGCAACTGTTGCTATTGTTGTGCTTCTGGTCTATCTTCAGGCAATGAGGGTAGAAATCCCGGTAACTGGACCTATGCTTAGAGGAATCAGGAGAACCATCCCACTTCAGTTCATATATGTAACAAACATACCTATCCTGCTAGTTGCAATACTCGTTGGAGACTTCCAGCTGTTTAGACCAGCCGTAGTAACTCTTTTGGGTCCAACGAGCAGATTGACCCATTACTATGACCTCTTTGTATACTATATATCGCCGCCTAGAGGATTTATAATAGCTCTCCACGATCCACTAAGGACAACGATATTTGCTGTGTCTTGGATAGTATTTTCTATAATATTTGGATATCTGTGGGTTGAGCTCGCTGGCCTCAGCCCAAGTATGCAGGCCGACAACCTTATAAAGAGCGGGCTTGAGATACCAGGATTAAGAAGAAATCCGAAGATTTTGGAGTCCATCCTAGCTAGATATATATACCCTCTGACCTTCCTCTCGAGCCTGATAGTAGCTCTTATAGCCATAGTTGCCGATATCTTCGGAGCCTATGGAACCGGGGCCGGAATACTACTGGCCGTTGGCATCATCGACCAGTACTACATGATGATATCTTACGAGAGGGCCATTGAGACGTATCCATTGCTAAGAAGGTTGTTAGGAGAAAGAGTTTAATCCTAACTTTTCTATCAAAACGGCTAATTCTAAATTCCAGACGATATCAGAAGCCCTCTTGAGCAGGGTAGGCAACAGCAACGTCAAAGGCGCTCATAATTCATTTCGCTAAGTTACTCCTTCAATTCCTAATGTTTAATTACCTTCTCAACTATTATAATATAATGAAAAGGATTGTGTGCTGGGGGCTGAAATCCTTATTAGGGTCAGCTAGGGAAGTTTATTGTCGGTTAGGGACAGATGCCAGCAAGTTCAGAGAAGTTATTGAGGCCAAGGGAGTTCTGCGAACTTATCGGCATCAGCTATAGGACATTCAAGCGGTGGGTCTCTGAGGGTAAGATACGAGTTGTCAGGACGCCCACAGGGAGGATTAGAGTACCATACTCCGAGGTTGAACGGATACTCAGCGGAAAACCAGAAACAAGGGACGTCCGTGCAGTTATCTATGCTCGTGTAAGCTCTGGCGACCAGAAGAGCGACCTTGAGAGACAAATACGCTACCTCACACAATTCTGCTCAGCTAAGGGATACAAGGTAGTAGATGTCCTAAGTGATGTAGCTAGTGGACTTAAAACTGATCGTAGAGGTCTACTAAAGCTCTTCAACTACGTGGTCAATAGGCAGGTGGACGTGGTAGTCATTACCTACAAGGATAGGCTTACGAGGTTCGGGTTCGAGTACCTAGAATACTTCTTCAGGCAGTACGGTGTGAGGATTGAAGTTGTCTACGGCGAGGAGCCCAAGGACGCATACCAAGAGCTTGTAGAGGACTTGCTGGCAATTGTTACCAGCTTCGCTGGCAAGCTCTACGGTATGAGAAGCCACAAGAAAAGGAAGCTCGTTCAAGGCTTCAAACGACTCATAGAAGAGGTTGAGAAAGATGGTTAGAGTTACTAGAACCGTTATGGTAAGGAGTGCCAAGCTTCCTAGGAGAGTGTTTAGACTACTCATTGAGCTTGAGGACATGTACCGCAACATGGTAGAACAACTAGTAATTTATGCCGTTAGAAACAGCATTAGGAGCTTCACTAGGCTAAAAGCCTTGAAGTACCGTGAAATGAGAAGACTTTATCCTCAACTACCATCGCATTATGCCTATACTGCATGCCAAGACGCTAGTACTAGAGCTAAGAGCTTCCTGAGGCTGAAGAAGCTAGGATTAGCTGAAAGAGAGTATCCAGAGGTTAAGAGAGTTTCTATATGGCTCGATGACCACCTATGGAGGCCTAATGGATATACATCAGTAAGGATGGCTACCCATAAGGGATGGGTAACGATAGAGTTTGAACCACATAAACAGTATTGGAAATATATCAATAGGGGTTGGAGACTAGCTTCTGAGGCAAAGATAAAGTTGGATAGGAAGAATAGACAGCTTATAATCTATTTAGCCTTCGTTAAAGAGAATAAAGTGTATAAGCCTAAGGGGTACCTGCCAGTTGATGTTAATGAAAATAATGTTACTATACTGGTTGATGGTGTGGCTTATTTATTTGAAACTAATACTGAGAGGCTTGTTCTCGGATACTATTATCGGAGGAAGAGGATACAGGAGAGGTATGATGTAGTCTATGGTAAGAAGTCGAGGATTAAACGGAAGATTTTGAAAAAGCTTAGAGAGAGAAAGAGGAAACTAGATATTAGGTGGAAGATAGCGAACATCATAGTTAGGACAGCTTATGAAAGACAATATGCTGTCGTTCTAGAGAGGCTCGGCAAGAAGGTAGTAAGCAACATGATTGCTAGGATAGGAGATAAACAACTACGCCATAGAATATTCCAAGCCAGCTTCAAAGGCATCCAGAATGCAATAGAGGAGAAAGCCAAGGAGTATGGAGTACCAGTAATCCACATTAACCCAAAGAATACATCGAGGTTATGCCCAGTTCATGGTACTCCGATAATCTACAGTAACGGCTTTAGAATAGGTAGGTGCAGTAAGGGTGGAGAGCTATGGCACCGAGACGTTGTAGCTACATGGAACCTGCTCCTCAGAGCCCTGCGGGGCGATGGGAGCAACGCTCCAAGCCCCGTAGGGCATAATCTCTTAGATGTGAGGCCTATGCCGTTGGCCTCGAATGCCACCCATGAGCCCATAACCCTACCTAAAGGGTTATGGGCGAGGTGGAGGTCCCTAGAGGCTGACCTAAACAACCTTAAAATAGTTGGAATGATCCTCTAGGGACAAACGGTGAAGTAAGATGCCTGAGAGGATCAGAACTGGGATACCTGGACTTGATGAAATACTGCACGGAGGGATACCTGAGAGAAACGTTGTTCTTCTCAGTGGAGGTCCGGGCACGGGCAAGTCTATATTTAGCTACCAATACATTTGGAACGGTATCAAAAACGGAGAACCTGCTGTCTTCGTCGCTTTAGAGGAGCATCCGGTACAGGTCAGAATAAATATGAGCCAGTTCGGCTGGGACGTAAGACAATATGAAAGGGAGGGTACCTTTGCTGTAGTAGATGCTTTCACTGGTGGCATAGGAGAGGCTGCGAAAAAGGAGAGGTATGTTGTTAGAGACCCCGAAGACGTTGGCCTACTTATTGATGTACTAAAGGAGGCTATAAGGGACGTGGGAGCAAAGAGAGTTGCCATAGACAGCGTTTCGACGCTTTATTTGGCAAAGCCGGCTTTGGCTAGAAGGACAGTTATGATGTTAAAGAGAGTGCTAAGCGGGTTAGGAACAACTTCAATACTTGTGAGCCAGGTCAGCGTTACGGAGAGAGGGTTTGGAGGACCAGGGGTTGAGCATGCTGCTGATGGTATAATAAGGTTGGATCTAGACGAAATAGAAGGTGAGCTTGTAAGAAGTTTGATAGTTTGGAAGATGAGAGGTACAAGTCATAGTATGAGAAGGCATTACTTTGAGATAACTGACAAGGGAATAGTTGTCTATCCAAACAAGGTAGTTAAGATAGGAAGGACGTTTTCTATAGAGGAAACCAAGTAAAACACTTTATGACTGGAAAGTAATAGATTCTAAACTTTCACTTCTTTGCAGAGCTCTTTGTTTTCCAAGCTTTAGGATAAAGTCCTGGCTCCAATATAACTCTCCTTAAGCTCACGGCGATGCCTTTGGTCTCCGTAATCATATCTTCGCTGTTCATCTCTGCAACACCAAGTGCTACAAGCTCCCCTTTCATTGAAAGTATGGCAACAGTCTCACCCTTTCTTATACCCTCCTGTAGCTTAACTATTCCTGGAACAGCTAGGCTTGCACCATGAACTATGCTTTCAACTGCCGTATCTCTTATTACAACCTTCTTAAGATGGCAGATGCTATACTCCCCTGGAAGGATGACCTTTCTTATCAAATCATCCTTCCCCTCCTCCCTAAGCCTGTAGAGGGCCTCGGCAACATCTTGAAGTCTAACAAGTCCCTTATCTTCAGTAAAGGGGCCAGTCCTAGTTCTTCTTAGCTCTCTCATGTGGGCCCCAACTCCAAGAACTAGCCCCACATCCCAGCAGAGCTTTCTCATGTATGTACCTGCCTCACAATCTATACGCAGAAGCGCGTATCTCACTCCATCATACTCAATAAGCTCTATTTTGTTAATTTTCTTCACTCTGAGGTTTCTCTTTACACTACTCCTCAGGGGAGGTCTTTGATATATCTTTCCTGTAAACTCGTTAAGAACCTCTCTTAACTTTTCCTCGTTAACAGGTTTATGAAGCTGCATCACACAGACATACTCCTTTGTCGAGTGGACAACATTTCCTATGACCTTTGTCATTCTTTGAAGTGCTATTGGAAGTACACCGGTCACGCGGGGATTTCCCCAAGAAAGCTTCTAGGGTCCCCCCGTGACCGGCTTTCTTCATGTTAAACATTCTCTTTATCCATGCAACAACTTCATGGCTTGTAGGACCTGGAGGTTTGTCTAGGTTTATTACACCATACTCTATATACTTTTGGGTGGGCCTTAACGTTGGTATCCAACCATATTTTATATCAGTACTTTCACCTTCAATTCTGGTTATCCACTTTCCCTTAAACTCACAGAAGGAGTCTATAGATTTTATGAACTCCTCGCCCATCTTTGTGGCATCAAACTCCTCCGTCAATATGTCCACCTTAAAGTTCACACTATTATATTAAAGAGGTATGCTTTTATCACTATCGCTGTTTTCGATAGATCAGCTTGTTAAATTGAAACCCTTTCTCTTTAGAACGAAAAGAGCAGTTCTTCTAATAATCTCATAAATTTCATCTATGCTTAAAACGCTTGTATCAATTACTAGATCAAAGTGACTTAAATCTGCCAGATCGAAACCATAATAGTTTCTGAACCTGATCCATTGACTTAACTCCCTCTCCAGGGTCTCCACAATGACTTCATTAAGTTGCTTTCCCTCCCTTTCTGAAATTCTTAAAAGCCTTATGTCGGTAGGGGCTTTCAAATATACAGAGAAGTCCGCTATACCTGAAAGCACCCAACCGGCTAGATGGCTGTCTATGACAACTCCTCCTTCAGCTATGCTTTCCAGAGTCTTTCTATCAATCTCGAGGTCAATGGAGGGATCTCTCTCAGCTAACCTACTAAGGTCAACTAGGCTAAGTCCTTTCTCTTTAGCAATACCTCTAAATATTTCACCCGTGTTGAAGTATCTTAATTTAAGGTCCTCGGCAAGCCTTCTTGCATATGTGGATTTTCCACTTCCAGGAGATCCAGAAATAACTATTATGGGTTTTAACCTTGAGCCTGAAGGACCTGTCTTCTCACGCTCTCCCTGAGAAGCTCCGCTAGGCACTTCGGACAAAGCACACCACCATACGGTCTTTCAGGTCTCTTTCTAGTCTTGGCAAGAGCTCTTAGCTTAAACGGTCTTAACCTTGGAACACCTGCAAGCGGAGCTCCGCATCTGGCACATCTGGCAACGCCAGGCTTCCTCTTCTCATAATGTACAACATGAACTCCTCCAGGGGTTCTTCTATGAACCCTTCTCAGGCTTCTGCTCCTCAGGGCAGGCCTGACCATAGCTCCCTCCCCCTTACAGGAGAATATCTCTGAAAGCAATTAAAGCATAAAGATATCCTAGAAGGTGGAGAACTAGGGGGTTTGTAATTAGGTGCCCCTTAACTATTGTGCTAAGTAGGGGTATCCAGGCTGGGGCTGGATATAGAACGCCTGACCTTATTAATGCCATAGAGGTCGCTATATAAAATAGTGTTAGTAGGATAAATTTAGTTATCATGGAGCTCCTAAGTATCCTCCTGGCTCTCAAATACTTTGGCCTCAAACTTCTTAACCTTTTCTGGGTCCTCTTATCCTTGCCCTCCCTCTCCAACTCTCTATATTCTCCAGCGATCTTCATTGCCTCCTTAATAACTTCGTAGGGAAACATACGCCTGTAAATGTATGCTACAGTAGCCACAGCTAGAAGCGGAACAAAAAATGTCCATAGAGGAGCTAGATAGACCACCTCTAGTTCCCCTTCAATTAGAGCTCTAGAATCCTTTCTAAGAGTTCCTTCGCGGCTCTCTCTGGGGCACCCTCAGGATTTTCAATGAAAGCTACTGTCGAAGCATATCTTACAGCGCTTGCTAATGTGGCCGCCCTGGCATACTCCATTAATTTTCTTACTCCCTCAGGCCCTCCTATATCACTTCTAAACCTCGTTACGTCCCTCTCCTGTCTCTTAGCTATAAGTTCTGGATCAGCTTCTATAACTGCTATCATATCAGGTTTAAGTTCGTCGAGCACATGAGCTGGCAGACCTGGCCAATATCCTGCAGGGGTTTTAACTAAAGCGTGTGTATCAATTATTAGATATCCTTCATCTCCCAGCTCGTTAGAAGCGTCTTCAATTATCCTCCTGGCAGCTCTCTCTTGAAGGCCTAGCTGTTTTCTTAAAGGAAGTTTTCTTATTTCATCTCTGTTCTTGACAAGACCTTCAGAGAGAGCTGTGTTAAGCATATAGGTACCAAAGTTAACCACCTTTATCTTGATCCCTTTCTCTTTAGCCATTTTCTCTAGGTAGGATATGACAGTCGTCTTACCTACGCCAGGAACACCAGTGACCACCACAGTTCTGAAAGGATGCCTCAAAGGCTTCACCAAAATATGCTGTTCAATTAACTGGAATAAATTCGTTTAAATTTAATCAGTATCGTAAGGTCTAGGTTTACCTCCACTTTTAGGATTGGGTGTTATTCCAAGAAGAGGAGGTAATGGACCTAGTATTAGATATAGTATCGTTGAATAAATTATTATTTCTGCCAAAATTTCTATTGGCTTATTGTTATAAGGTATTACTGCTATGAGGAGGGCTAAGGCAAGCCTGAAGGGGCCTCCAGGACTAGGTGTTGATTTAGTGGAAAATCTTCTCAGATAAGGTATAGGTATTGATGATGCTATTAACATTGCGTAAAGAATGTATATAGGAATAACCTTTCCTGCTATCACAGCCGAAAGTAAGATCAGGGCATGTGCAAAAAGGGGGAGACCAGCAAAGTAACTGAGGCTCCATACAACTCTATAAACAAGCCTCCAGAAGGCAACGCCTATAAGCACACCAGCATATCCAACAAACAACAATTTGTAAAGTAAGTTTGCTTCTCTGGATGACCATGACGAATAAATTATCAGAGGGGCTATCACTTGAGATACTCTGTCAAAAGCTCTATCAAGAAGTAGACCCTCTCTAGTTCCTCCCCCAGTTTTTCTGGCAACGATCCCGTCTAAAACATCCATAGCATAAGATAGGAAGAGGAAATGGATCGCCATCATGTTATAACCATATATGGAAAGAATTATGGATATACCAGCTAATATCCCCCCAGTTAATGTTACGGCATCAGCCTTCCTCAATTTTAAACACCTTTATTCTCTCCTTGGTATTTCTTCTCACATTTATTGCTATGAGGATCAGAGCTACTGAGATCGAGGCAACTATACCATTTAATATGTTAGGAGATATTGCTAGAAAAACTGCTGAGGCAACCATGAGCATCTGACCACTGAAGTACCTATAAAGTAACATGCCTGAGAGGCTTAGAATTGCTGAAGTGGTCATCAATATCATTATCAGGAAGCTACTAGCTCTGAATAAGGTATATCCTGAGAAGAGTATGAGAGCCAACCCAGACGATATCGTTAGGACCTTTATGATTGAGCTTCTCAACGAAAGATATGATGATACAACATTAAACCTTTCGACGATTTTTTCAATTTTATCAAATATTTCCTGATTGCCGGAGGTTATGTCCGTTTCAAGACTCCTTAAGGTCAACGATATTTTTTCTAGAAGGTTTCCACACTCTAAGACGTTGCAAGACTCCTCTATTTTAAGTAGGATCGCTTCAAGGGCATTAAGCTTTGAGGACAGAAGATTCAGCATGAGATCTGTAAAGCCTTCTGGAGGTCTTAGAGTTATCTTCTTCTTTAGTTCTAGTAACATGAGAGATGGTGAGGAGGTGTTCAGTTTTTACCACCTCCTGTCATTAGAAGACGGAGTAGTAAAGTTTATCCTCTATGTATCTAGCAGCATTCAATATGAGATACTTTAAGGCACTTTTAGGTACATGATAATGTGCTACCATTATATCGTCTCTAGAACCTTCCCATTCAGGATATGTAATAATGACGCTGTGCATTTCGTCGGGTAACATGCTTTCTATAGTGTCCCAGTTCTCAATAACCTTCCGAGGCGTTAGTAAAAGTTCTCTAGGTCTATCACCTTTATTAACCTTTATCACAAGCTTTATCGGGTCATCAAGGCGCCTTGGTCTAAAGCTCTCTCCAAACTCGTCAGAATTAACAATGTTTTCTAAGCTTCTAAGCAGAGTCCATCTCCACTCCCCTTCATCAACATCTATAAATCCTATGACCCTCTGATCGCCGGCTTCAGGCTTCCTCATCTCCCTTATCCTGTTGTCTATGGTCTTAGGTGCCAGTTCTAATATGTCAGCTATTTCATCTACAGTAAGCGCGTTGTCCTCGAGAAGCCTTGCTATCCTTGAATATAGGTCATGGATCCATGGCCTTATTGGAGGCTCCTCTAAGATTTCCTTAGCTAGTGGTGTGATGCCTCCTATACCTCCAACCTTTAGTGTTATCTCACCATTTCTAAACCTCTCTAAGAAGCCAAGAGCTGTATCAATATCCAAATACTCTTCTATAACCTGTTTTGCTGCCTCCTCGTAGAGTAGGGCGTCCCTTTCCTCGTCAGGAGTCCCTATAACTCCAAAGTCTAGCTGAATGTTTCTAAGAACGTTTTGGAAATGAGGACTTCGAAGTACTGCGGACTTTATTAGTTCAGGGAACTCCTCTGGCTTTATCTGTTTGAGCAAGTTAACTACGTTGATGTTTGGAGCATATACACTAAAACCAAAGAACGAAGCTCTATAGTAGGTGTTAAGGCCTATTTCTCTTGAGACCAGATATGATAACACCAAGGCCAAGGCTTCATTTGCCCCAGAACCCAGAAAGATCGTGAATATGTGCTCTCCGTTATAGTACTCATAAATGACTGTCCTATCGTCGGGAAGTGGAAGTCTCCTCTTTATGTATTCATCCTTAATCTTTTCTAAGCTTCTAAGACCGTTAATGTCAGCAGCAACGCCATCTGACATTGGCTTAGAAAGAATCTGTACCGCCTCCTTAGCAACTATGAAATGCCTTCTGGGTCCTTCGCCCTTCCAGAGAGGGATCTCTGCTATCCTCTTAGAAGGGACGACCTCTATTCTCATGAAGTTAGGATCTATTTTCTTTATTTCCCATGTCTTTCCTGCAAGTCTTATAGTATCCTCTCCCCTTAAGTACTTATAGACGAAGTTGGCATCGATATAACCTACAATCTTTTCATTCCACCTAACAGTAAACATCTCATTAGTCTCTATGGTGGAGAAGAATTCTCTGAAATCCCTTGACCACCAGCTCTGCTCCTCTTGGGGCCTGAACTTCCATATCTTGTAAAACGTGTGGGCAGGCTTTATCAAGCCTTTAGCGATCTTTATCATACCATTGTTGATAAGGTAGTCTAAAAGTTCCTGAAAAGTCTTTCTATCAATCCATTCAGACAGAGGAGATCCCTTTATTATTTTATAGGCCTCTGAAGGTTTGATTCCTCCCGCAAGACCCATACCCACTATTTCCTTAGCAACTACATCAAGAGGCATTCTTCTAAGCCAGGGAGGCTCTACCTCACTTCTTAAGGCCAGTCTAGCCTCCGCAAGGGATTCCAAGAAGTCTATAGCACCTATTGCAATGATGGAGCCTTGAGGAAGCCTTTCTAATGAATGACCACTTCTTCCTACTCTCTGCATTAGTGTAGTCACTCCTCCAGGAGCCCTAAACTGAATAACCTTCCTTATGGCTCCGACATCTATGCCGACCTCTAAGGTCTTAGTACAGACCACAGCCCTAAGGGCACCACTCTTCAGCTTCTCCTCTGCCTCAAGTCTGAGCTCTGGGGAGACGCTCGAATGATGTACGTAGATATCTAAAGCTCCAAGGTGCTCAAGACTTTCCTTAATTCGCTCGGCAGCATATCTGCTATTGACAAATACTAGGCTTGGTGGCTCCAGCTCCTCAAGGATTTTCCTTGTCGCCTCTGTCCAAAAGTCCCCTTTCTCTGAAATGAAGACGACCTTAAGTTTCATCTTTCTTCCATTTTCAGAACTTACGATCGTTCCTTTTCTACCGCTGCTACCCGACAATACTTTGAGAATCCAGTCAGGATCTCCTATAGTCGCACTAAGTCCTATCCTTTGTATGTCCCTCTTAGTAATGTATGCTAACCTTTCAAGAAGTATAGCAAGTTGCGCACCTCTTTTATTGTTCATAAACTCATGAACTTCATCGACTATAACCCATTTGACATTCTTTAAATACTCCCTAAACTTCTTCGACCAATCGAGATCTATTTCAAGGCTTTCAGGAGTTGTGATCAGTATATGCGGTACTTTTTTAAGTCGTTGCGCTCTTTCCTTCGCTGTGATATCACCATGCTTTTTTGCAACTCTTAAACCCAGTCTTTCGGCCCACCACGAAATTCTCTTGTAGATGTCGTTTATCAAGGCCTTCATAGGAGTTATATACAGGACTGCAACGGGTTCGGCAGATTCTTCTATGAGTTTTGAGAGCACGGGAAGGAGGGCTGCCTCAGTCTTTCCACTTCCTGTGGGGGCCATAATTATTACGTTCATTCCAGAGACTATGGGTTTAATGGCCTTTCTCTGAATCTCCGTAAGCTTATTCCAGCCTCTCTCTTCAATTAGTTTAACTACTTCAGGCGCTAACATGCTCAGCGTATCATCCATATCACTACTATTCATTGTACTCTCATCCCCTTTCAACTCGGAACCGACTACCCAGCGAGGTTCCTCTGAGTGTACCCTCGCTATCGATACCTCGATATTGGTGTCAGCAGAGTTTTAATAGCTCTACGTTCCTAAGGAAATTTGAGATTAGAGGTCATTGGTTATGGCTAAAAGATATTACAAGTGTATTGTGTGTGGGAGAAAGTTTCCTGAGGGACAAGGGATTGTAATAACTAAGGCTGGAATTACTCTTCACTTTCATAGCAGTAGGTGTGCCGCTAGATTTCTTAGACTGCTCTTGGAGAGGCTTGATGAGGGGGAGGCTAGAAGGGTGCTGAAGGAGCTTGTAGATGAACTGAAGAAAAGCCTAGAGGAAAAAGAGAAGGCCAGGGCGAAGGTTATATGAGAGAGAAGGTTCACGTTGAAATTTTGAATCCTGACGATCATATAGATCTAGATAGTGTAGTTAAAAAGATTGTAGTAGATGATACAACAGGAGCTCTTGTGATCTACTTAGGAATAGTGAAGAGAACTAAGGACGGTAAGACCGTCCAGGAGCTATTCTTTAAAGAGGAGCCAGATTCCCTCAAGAAGCTTAGAGGTTGTGTTGAAGAGGCTATTAAAGGGTTCAACGTAAAGTTTGTTTACGTGGCTCATTATAGTGGGAGCAGAAGGCCTGGTGAACCCATAATGCTTATAGCTGTAAGCTCTGAAGATAGAGAGAATGCCATAGGAGCTGTAAAAGCGATCGTTAACTCAATAAAAGCTTTCGAGCCGTTGACGAAGGAAGAGATGTTTTTAAAGTAATTCTTCCTTTCTGACAGGTGTTTTTAATAGGTCATTCAGTATTTCTCTAGCCTTCTTCAGCGCTTCCTCCTCACTAGAGGCATGAACATTTATGACTATGTTCGTACCCTTGACTTTAACTCTAAATCTAGGCTCTCCCAGCATTTTATATGACTCAACAACTTCAAGTTCATACTTATCGATCTTATCAGACAAGCTAGAGCCCCCTTCATTCGCCTCCTAAAGTATTCGCCATCCTTTACACTTAAATGTAATAACTTTTATGCCTTACCTTGATGGTGCAAGGTAATTAGGTCAGGGAGCATTCTAGTAAAACTTAATATTCGTCTTGAAGGCCTATTAACAGCACCAATTTTATCATAAAACTATGGAAAAACAAATAAACAAAAACATAAAACTTTATAATGTTAATATTTTAATATTTACGGAAGCATTAAACAATATGGTGAATACCAATGGACTTAACTGAAAAGGTTCAAGCACCATTAATTAAGGTTGAGCCCCCAGGTCCTAAGGCTAAGGAAATAATCGAAAAGGATGAGAACCTTCTAATGCAGTCATTTGTCAGATGGTATCCTTTAGTCATTAAAACGGGCAAGGGAGCAGTAGTTGAGGATGTCGATGGGAACGTTTATATAGACTTGAACTCGGGCTTGGCTGTACTCAATGTTGGTCATCTACATCCAAAAGTCGTTGAGGCGATCAAGAGGCAGGCGGAGAAGCTTATCCATTACAGCCTTACAGACTTTTACTATGAAGAGGCTGTGGAGGCGGCGGAGAAGCTTCTCTCAATTTCCCCCATATCGGATGGTAAAGTGTTCTTTGCAAACAGCGGGGCTGAAACCATAGAGGGCACATTAAAAATTGCCAGAGGTCACTTTGAGGGTAAACGCCCTTACGTAATCGCCTTCTTGGGAGCCTTCCATGGAAGGACCATGGGAGCTATGACATTAACTGCAAGCAAGCCTGTTCACAGAAAAGGATTTGCTCCCCTAGTTCCCTGTGTAATTCATGTCCCCTATCCGTATCCATATAGGTGTCCGTTTAAGGCAGAGACTCCTAAAGAGTGCGGAGAGGCCGTCCTGGGCTATTTAGAGGACTGGGTGTTCTCTAAGCTAGTCGATCCGAGCGAGGTTTCTCTGATAATAGCTGAGCCCATACAGGGCGAGGGAGGATACATAGTTCCTCCAGACAACTTCTTCCCAGGGCTCAGGAAGCTTGCTGACAAGTATGGGATACTTCTTGCCGTTGATGAGGTTCAGAGCGGAATAGGAAGGACTGGAAAGTGGTTTGCTATAGAGCATTGGGGCATAGTTCCTGACATTATGACCTCGGCCAAGGCCGTGGCCGGAGGTCTTCCGCTGGGAGCCATAATAGGTAAAAGAAACGTGATGGATCTACCTAAAGGGAGCCACGCTACAACATTTGGAGGAAATCCAGTTGCGCTAGCCGCACTTAAGGCTGTTATAGACGTTATAAAGGAGGAGAAGCTTCTAGAGAGGGTGGAGAGGTTAGGCAACGAAATATTGAAATACTTCAAAGACTTACAGGAGGAACTACCAATAATAGGTGATGTTAGAGGAAAAGGCTTTATGATAGGCGTTGAGTTGGTTAGAGATAGAAAGACTAAAGAGCCTGCTAAGAAGGAGCTTGCTGAAGTTTTGATGAGATCGTTCAAGAAGGGGGTTCTAGTCATAGGAGCGGGCGTCTCAACCATTAGGATAGCCCCGCCCTTGGTTATACCTGAGGATCTGCTCTGGAAAGCTCTCGACATAATCTCAGAAAATCTAAAGGAAGTTCAGAAAGAGTATGGAATAAAGGGATAAAGCATCAGAAGTCAACGCCGTCTTCATCGCCCCGGGAAAGCTCTGCGCCTCACCCGAGCTTCCTCATCTTTTCTTTTCAATCTTTCATGAGGCTTTTAACTTTATCTACTATAGGTAAAAGGACTTCATCAGGGTATCCTTCTTGGAGCGGATAGCTGAGTATGGGCAAGTCCACCTCCTCAGGGACGCCAGCTATATTTAGTATCTCCCTTGTGTTAAGAGTTAGTGTAGATCCTATACTAGCTAATGCTAGGGTGGCCTTCTTGAACTTCTCGCCATCTAAGATGGCAGCTTTTCCGGGGGCCACGGTGATAACTAGGTTTGCTTCAAGAGCCGAGGGTATGGGTATTGCAGTATCGTCATGGGACTCCATAACAATTACCTCATGAGAGGCAGCAAGGACTGCAAGACAGGATTCAGCCCTCGGAACAGACTCCTTGACGAGCTTCTCTATATCGGAGTCTTTAACCTCTACACCTCTAGGGTTAAGCAGGTTAGACAGTTCGTCTAAGTTTTTTCTAATTTCTCTAGTGGTTCTTTGAAGAGCTTCAACATTAATTAAATGAATACTCTCGTCATTGCTAAGGCCACATGAAGTAAGCCTCATAAGTGAAGTTCTCCTTGGTAAGGTGATCATTAGATTTTCATAGGGTCTGGAGGACCAGTTAAACCTAGAGGGGTCTATAGGGGTAAGTATTAGAGCGACAGGATTAACC
>JALWOJ010000109.1 GCA_026995555.1 Acidilobaceae archaeon
ATGAAAGAATTAGAAGGGATACGAGCCTTGAAAAACTGGCTAAGCTACCTAACGCCTTTACGGAAAAAGGCCCTCACACTGCTGGAAACTCGAGCCAGCTCAGCGACGGCGCTGCCTCGGTTCTCGTTGCAAGCGAATCAATGGTTAAGGAGCTTGGTTTAAAGCCTCTAGCTGAGATAGTTGGCTTTGCCTATGCGGGCGTTGACACCTGGAGGTTTGTGCTAGCACCAATAGAGGCTGTTAAAAAGCTGCTGAAGAAAATCGGGTGGAACAAGGAAGAGGTTGACTATTGGGAAAACAACGAGGCCTTTGCAATAAGTAACTATGTGGCGCACGAGCTTTTAGGGATACCTTACGATAAGCTGAACGTTCACGGGGGTGCTATAGCTATCGGTCATCCTCTAGGAATGAGCGGGACAAGAATAACGATCGAGCTTATAAACGTGCTGAAGAAACACGGCGGAACGAAGGGAATAGCTTCAATATGCCATGGGCTTGGAGGAGGAGCGGCCATAGCATTAAAACTTGTGTAGCTCTTTGATCACATCAAATGACTTTTCTAGATCCTTTAGTGTCTTAAGCATGCTTTCTCTAATTCTCTTCCTTCTCAGGGCCTTTTGAAAGAGCTCTCTTTGTATGTCGTTTTTGGGCTCAAAAGGCGGAACTTTTCTAGGTCTTCCTAATTCATTTACAGCGACTAGCGTGAAATAGCTCGTCGTAGTATGTCTTTTTATTCCCTTAATTTCATCTCTTGCTACAACCTTTATGGTCACTTCCATGGAAGATCTCCCAACATAAGATAAAGAGGCATGCATCTCAATCGCATCTCCGATCTTTATTGGTGCATAGAAGTTTGTAGCGTCCACGGATGCGGTCACAACGGCCCCCTTGGAGTATCTAGTCCCTAAGATCCCTGCAAGCTCATCCATATAGTACATTAGCTTTCCTGCAAAGAAGGCATTGTGAAAAACAGCATCCTCGGGATAGGCATATCTATAGCTGACTATATGGTAATCTTCATCTAAGGATGGAGGAGCTTCTATTTCATTAACCATTTCTCTTCTATTAGCTATCTCCTTTTCCCTCCTTTCCCTTCTCAGCAATGCCTGTTCATAGAGTCTTCTTTCAAGATCATTCTTTGGCCGTATGCAAATGTTAAGCGGCAGTGGCCTTAAATTATCATCAACTGAAACGAGAACCACATAAGAAAGTGTTGTGAGCCTTCTCTTTCCCGAAGCAAGATCTTCAGACTCCATTACCACCGTCGCTTCCAAGCTACTTCTTCCAACGTAATCTGTCCAAGAGTAAAGTGTTGCGTTCTGACCAACCTTTACAGGGTTTATGAAAAAAGTATGATCAAGTCTTGCCACGACAGTTGGTCTTCTGGACGCTCTCATGGCGCTCATGGTCGCATTAGTTAGGATCCAGTTTAAGGCCATCCCTCCATGAAGGGTTCCGTAAGGATTGGAGTGCATGGGCAGGACGTGATAAACCGTTTCAACAAGTGTATCTCGCATCGATATTACTTTCTTACACGATTTGCTTCCAGTCATTTTCAAGAACCGTGAGGAAAAAGGAAAAAAGAATTTAAAAAAGGAATGTTTTACTCTGTTCTAACCTCTTTAAGGAGCAGGATAGTCATCGGGAACCTTGGCTCTAAAGAACTTGCCAGTCTCAGGACTCTTGAAGAGACCTATTTTAACTCCCTTTCTGGTCTTTGGGGCGAGAGTCCAAACCTTTATTGGCTCGAGCTCTATCTCCTTACCACTGTAAGGATCCCTTACCTTCACCTTGGGTAGTTTCTTCTCGCTCATATTCTCTCACCTATTTTATTCCTTGTTCAAGTAGTTATGACTTGCCCAGAGTTTATATACATTATTGGTGTATTTTAACATGGACCATGAATCCATGATAATCATCTTTGAAGGTATTATTAAAGTATTTCTTTAAGATTGATTTCTTGTGGATGTAAAGGAATTCAGTAAGACTTTATAATATATAACAATTTGATTTATTTTTTATGATCTATTTAATAATTCTATAGAACGTTAAATTTAAAAACAATTGCTAGTTTATATTTAAGTGTAGCTAGAAGTGTTTATATGGACAAAGGTTTCTAAACGGGCAGGATGAACACTTCCTCTCTGAAGGTAAGGCAATGGGCGCTCTTTCGCCCTTCCAATATCCAATTATTTTTTCAAGGAGCGCTAGTGCAGCCTCTCTATCATAGAGCCTATATGCAGCTTTGCTGTTCTCGTCTAAAGTCTTTATGGCCTCAGCAAAGTTCACCTCTTTGTTCGCTAGATTCGCTAGAGAGTCCAAAGACCTCTTTAAACTGTCAGGGTCGTTAGAAATTATCACCAAGAGAATCGCATTCTCAGCAAGTAGTCGCTGTTCATTTAAAACTAGGCCCATGATATAGAGAAGTGAGAAGTCGGACTCATAAATTCTGAGGCTCTTCCTCAGCCTCACCCTTACTATCGCCTTAACCTTTCCCTTTTCTACGATCATCGCGTCAGGGCTCATAACGAAATAGAGACCCTTTACTTTGCCTGCTATCGGAAATCTCACAAGCCTCTTTTTTCCCTCAAGCCTTAACTTTCTTATAACCTCTTGAGCTATCCTTCTCGCCTCTCCAGGCTCTACGTTTTCATAACCATTATTCTTTATTCTAAAGTCTAACAAAGCTTCGCAGTAGAGTTGATCCGAGATCATGGCGCCAGTTATAACTCCTACCCTTTCGAAAGGGGTTAAAGCTAAGAAACCTCACCTCTTCTTCAAGTCCTTTTACCTAAAGAAGCAATCTGGGGCCTTATTACTCTTAAGTGTTCCAAAAGGCTAAAAGAGGTGGAAGGGGTTAACGGGTGTCTAAGTTGAGTGAAGTGGAAGAACTTATTTGGGTTGAGAAGTATAGGCCTAGAACGCTTGATGACATAATAGATCAAGAGGAGGTCGTTAAGAGGCTTAAGGTCTTTGTTAAGGAGAAGAACATGCCACATCTGCTCTTTGCAGGACCTCCAGGGGTAGGAAAAACAACGACGGCCCATGCCTTAGCCCATGATCTCTATGGGGAGAATTATAGGCAGTACCTTTTGGAGCTCAATGCAAGCGATGAAAGAGGAATAAACGTGATAAGGGAGAAGGTTAAGGAGTTTGCAAGAAGTCGCACACCTCCAGAAATTCCATTTAAGATAGTTCTCCTTGACGAGGCAGACAACATGACTAGTGACGCGCAGCAGGCTCTCAGAAGGCTTATGGAGCTTTATACGGCATCAACGAGGTTTATATTGATAGCAAACTATCCATCTAAGATAATAGATCCTATACAAAGCAGATGCGCCTTCTTTAGATTTTCTCCTCTCAAAAAGGAGGATGTCGTGGCTAGGCTCAAATATATCGCTGAAAATGAGGGGGTTGAATATGAGGAAGAGGCTATAGACGCTATCTATGAAATAAGTGAGGGAGACATGAGAAAGGCGATAAACATCCTTCAGGCGAGCTCCTACATGGGTAAAGTAACCGTTGATGTCGTGTTTAAGGTAGTAGGTCTTGCAAGGCCTAGGGAGATAAGGGAGATGATAAAGATAGCCCTTCAGGGAGACTTTTCAAGGGCCAGAGAGTACCTCAGAAAGTTGATGATAGAATATGGGCTGAGTGGAACAGACGTCGTGAGACAAATACACAGAGAAATATTCAGCAGTGAGATGAAGCTTCCAGAGGAGATAAGGGTTCTAATCGCTGACTATTTAGGAGAGGTACATTTCAGACTCGTTGAAGGAAGTGATGACGATATACAGCTAAGCGCGTTCTTAGCCTGGCTCACTATGATCGGTAAGAAGGTGCAAATGACATGACGTCGAAGAAGGTACCATGGATTATAAAATACAGACCTAAAACTATTGAGGAAGTTGAAGATCAGGACAATGCAAAGAAGATACTTATTCCTTGGATAAAGGAGTGGGCTGAAGGGAAAATTCCCTCCAAAAGAGCAGCATTACTTTATGGACCTCCTGGAGTTGGAAAGACAAGCCTCGTTGAGGCCATTGCTAGGGAGTTCAAATTTGAGTTACTCGAGCTCAACGCAAGCGATTATAGAAGGGCTGAGGACATAAGGAGGACTGTCGGCGTCGCAGCGAGCAAAAGGCCTCTCTGGGGTAAGGGTATAATAATACTTCTAGATGAGATAGATGGTATCTCCGCTAAGGAAGATGCTGGCGGTCTAGGAGAGCTATTGAAGATAATACCAACCACGAGAAACCCAATAATCATGACTGCAAACGACCCCTGGAAGGATCAGCTTAAGCCACTTAGAGATATAGTAATCATGGTTGAGTTCAAAGAGCTGGGCTTGAGAAACATGATTAACGTACTTGAGAGAATATGCAAGGCAGAGAGATTGTTCTGTGACAAGGAGGCTCTAAGGTATATTGTTGAGAAAAGCGAGGGTGATCTCAGGGCGGCAATAAACGATCTCGAGGCAGTTGCTGAGGGCTACGGAAGGGTAACGATGGATCTAGTGAGAGCTGTGGTCAGAGGAAGGGAGAAGAGTATAGACCTTTGGAAAACCCTGAACGGTGTGTTTTATGCGAAATATGCTTGGTCTTCAAAAAGGGCTGTAACGAACTCGGAGGAGGATTATGAGACTCTCATAGCTTGGTTAAACGATAACATACCTCGAAAGTACGGAGAACCCGACGATCTTTTCAGGGCCTTTGACGCGCTTTCAAGAGCTACAGTGTTTCTCTCTAGGGCGAAGTATGGAGGGGACTGGTCCCTGTTGTCTTATGTCTTCGATCTCATGGGCCCGGGTGTGACCTTTGCCAGAAAGGGTGAATACGTCAAGGGCAGGTATTCATATCCTGAAAGGATAAAGCTAATGGCTCAGCTGAAAAAGAAGAGAGAGATAAGGGAAAAAATTGCTGAAAGCTTTGCGCGCAGACTGCTTATGAGTAAAACTGAGTTTAAAAATGAGGTTCTCCCATTTTTGTTCATAATTTTTAGAGAGGCTTCGCCAGCCCAGGCTGCCAGGATAGCTTTAGGCTATAGGCTTGCGAGGGAGGAGATCGAGTTCCTAGCTGGCCCCAAGGCTAAGGAGGTT
>JALWOJ010000110.1 GCA_026995555.1 Acidilobaceae archaeon
GCCCTAGATCAAGAACTCCACTACTGCTAAATCTAGAAAGGGCTGAGATCAATCCTATTATTTTCATTGATTCATCGCTGCCATCAAAAAAAGAGTTGATGGTATCTATTATTATGTATTTTTTATCAAAGAGACATTCAAGGAAGGAGTAAAGTAAGGAGTATTTGTCTGTCACAAACAATGTTTCAGATAGCTTAGAGTTCAAGGGGTACGACCTTAAAAGGGTTAACGTTCCCTCCTCGGTTGCTAATATGCAACTTCTTTTACCCATATTATTAGCAAGGTTAGAAAAAAATCGAGCCAGATGACTCTTTCCTACTCCTGCAGATCCATACATGAATACGTATCTGCTCTCTGCTATCCACGATCTAATTACGGGATTTACATATTTGTTCATCATAAATCCTCTTTTACATCATTTAGAATAATGACCTTCTTCTTCTACTAAGCTCCCTCATACGCATCCTAATTTCATGGTCGAGCTGACCGTCAAGAAGAGAGGTTCTATTTCTGAGTCTCTCAAAATTCTTATCAACTATTTCAATAAGGGCAGGAGGCACCTTCTTCTTTTCCAAGGCATCCTTTCCCTCATTAGTAACTCTAATCTTCCTGTACATGCTGGGCTCGGTCTCTATAAATCCGACATAAAGTAACGCTACTAGATCGCTTTTAAGTTCTTGGCTGAAAGGTACACCTCCGACAACATTGAACTTATATCCCATATCGAATCCCAGATCTTGAATATCTTTGACTAGGTAATGCAAAGTTTTCTCGTGAAGGGGTCCGAACCTATCAATAAGATAGAGCAACGACATTTGTCTTGAATTCTCCATGACTTTATCTTTTGTAATAACTTGAACAGTTATAATTTTTAACTCTTTAGATCCCTTTCCTCCAGCCTCACTAGATTCTTGAGAACCCTTCTTCTTTCTTGCCATAGGTGAGTCACCCAGAACTTCTCTACTTCCACTATTCAGATACTGTTCAGTTCTCTTTATTTCTTGTTGTGAAATATTCAATTTTAGATTCAGATTAGAGAAAATCTACGGTGCACGGACCCCGGAGACCCCGCCAGCCATTGCCCCATGGGGGCAGACCCTCAGGGGACTCCACCCGCACCCCCGTGAACGCTGACGGCCAGGGTCAGGTCGCTCCCTCCCGGGCCTGGCCAGGCTCCCCAGG
>JALWOJ010000111.1 GCA_026995555.1 Acidilobaceae archaeon
GAGTTAAAAAAGGCTGAGGATGAAAAAATTAATACAACGAAGTTATGTCAAGAGATAAATATTCAATTGGGTGGGTTTATAAGCGAGCTTAAGGAAAAAATAATCCTATTCATAAGTAGAGTGCTTGAGGATTTTTCTATGCGCTTACCCCAAACGGAAGCGCTTAGGGAGGATTTAGAAAATATCCTTTCCGAACTAACTAACTACAGACTACCCATTAAGATTTACGTGAACCCGAAGGATTTTGTAGTTCTTGAAGGTTTCTTTTCGTCTCTAAAAGAGAAACTCAAGAGAGAAGGATTAGAGATACAGCTTATAACAGATGATAAATTGAGAAAGGGTGAAGTTCTCATTAAGAGTGAGCAGTTCTACGTTGAGAGAAATCCGGAGGAGTTCGCAAAGGAAATCTTTGAGAAAGTATACAAGTATGTATTCAAGAGGGATTAAGGTTTACGGAAGTGTTGTAAGAGCAGGAGGAATATTTGTAGAGGCTATCCTTCCCTTTGCGAACGTTGGGAACCTCGTAGAGATAACAAAGAGTGGAGGCTCCGTCTTAGGTGAGGTGGTGGGTTTTCAGGATAACAGGGTGGTGATAATGCCATACAAGGGCATTGAAGGAATTAAGAGGGGAGATAAAGTCCTCCTGAAAAGTCGGATGGTTTTCACAAGAGTTGGGGAGAAGTTTTTAGGCAAGGTTATAGACCCTTTTGGAAACTCATACGATGGAAAAGAGGTACCATACGAAGGATTAAGAGAAATTACGTTATCCGAGATAAACCCCCTTGAACGGGAGAAGATTTCGGAAGTATTTGACACGGGAGTTAGGAGTGTAAATGCTCTATTAACATTGGGCGTAGGACAAAAGATTGGAATTTTCTCAGGAGCTGGTGTAGGGAAGAGTACACTTCTCGGTATGATTACAAGGAACTCCAACGCGGACGCCGTAGTTATTGCTCTCATAGGAGAGCGCGGACGCGAGGTTAGGGAGTTTATTGAGGACGTATTAGGAGAGAAAGGACTGAAAAAGAGTGTGGTCATCGTGTCTACAGCAGACCAATCACCGATAATAAAGGTGAAAGGAGCGATAAGCGCTATCGTCCACGCTAAGTTCCTCGCTGAGAAGGGAAAAAGGGTATTACTCGTTATGGATTCAATAACACGTCTCGCACAAGCTCAGAG
>JALWOJ010000112.1 GCA_026995555.1 Acidilobaceae archaeon
GTAGGTTGTGTGTAATATGGTAGCACCTTTTGGTAGTGCTATGGTAGAGTAATCTATGCCAGGATAGGGGTGGATAATAATGGGTGCTGAGTGTAGTTTTTGGCTATATCTGTACTTTATAGGCTCTTTAACTTTTACATGTAGGGGTATAATCTCCTCATCTTTATAGATAAAAGCGGGTTGGTTCTTAATGCTCTCAAAACGAGAACTTAGCTGAAACGATTGCATAAGCTCATCGCCTCTATGGATATAGCAGGCCTCACCTCTGTTTTTATAGGGGATAAAGATACCCGCATCTAAATCTTGTTGAATATAGCTAAAGGCTACATGTAGGTGTAAAAGACCATTGGCCTCTTTATCACTTAAGACCTTGTCGCTACAGACTAAAAATATAGGGATATTAAGATGAAAGAAGCGTAGAGCAAGAAGATTGGAGGTAAAGGCGAGGGTGTCGCTACCATGGGTGATGATAATCCCCTTTAAATCCCCTTGTGATAGCGCCTCTTCGATGGTATCTATAAGTAGTTGAAGGTGGTGTGTATCTAAATTTTCACTCAATATGGTGTAGGGATTACTTATGCTAAGTGGAGGCAGTTTGCCGTAGCGCTCTTGGTAGAGGGAGAGAAGCTTACTGTTGTTAGCATCTATCTCTATGTTACTGTTGTCACTAAGCGTGGCGCCTATGGTGCCCCCTGTAAAGATAAGAAGGGTTTTAGCTTCCTCTGTTTTGGGCAATGAGCACACCTTCGATCATCTTATCTATATCGCCATCTAAGATAGCCGATACATTGGAGAACGCCTCATTTGAGCGGGTATCTTTAACCTGCTGATAGGGCTGCATTACATAGGAGCGGATCTGATGCCCCCATCCTATCTCACTCTTTTCAACACCCGCCTCTTTAGCCTTTTGCTCCTCAAGTTGTAGCTCATAAAGGCGCGATTTTAACATCTTCATAGCGGTCGCCTTGTTCTTGTGCTGGCTTCTATCATTTTGACACTGTACCACCACCCCGGTCTCAATGTGCGTAATACGGATAGCCGATTCGGTTTTATTGACATGTTGGCCTCCTGCACCACTTGCACGATAGGTGTCAATGCGGATATCTTTATCCTCAATGACTATATCTATATTGTCATCAATTTCGGGTGAGACCATTACGGAGCTAAAGGAGGTGTG
>JALWOJ010000113.1 GCA_026995555.1 Acidilobaceae archaeon
GACAACGACCGCTATTACATAGCAGGCACTCTCTTAGAAGAGTGCAAGCCCGATTACAAACAGCCCGTGAAAAACAACCTTAAGGAGGTGTTAGCATGAGCAGAAGCTTAGAGGAACTAACAAAGCTTGCCTCAGCCCTTGCGGAGGAGGCACAAAGCGGAAGCGTAAGATGTCCTTACCCCCGCTTTTTTATCAATTACGACCCAGAAGTGTCAGCTCCCGGGCAGTTCGCAGTAGGCGGGGAAAAGGACGAAGAGGGCAACTGGACAACTGCCCCGACAGTTTTAGGCAAGGAAGCACGAGTAATATTCCTCAAGGAGTATGGACAATATACCTACTTTGACCCGCAAGCAGAGAAGATAACCGTAAAGTCAAACATCTTCCCCAAGTTCAAGGCTAAAGAAGCTGTAGATTTGTTCACGGAAAAGCCCATATCCGAACTCAAAGAGGTTTACCCCAGTATTCGCTACACCCAAGTAACCCTCGTCCTTGCCCGCCTCAAAAACGCTTGGACGCCCGCCGTGTGGTACATGAGAGGGGCAAGCTTGAAAGCATGCCTTGATATGCTTCGTGAGAACAAGCTCAAGCCCAAGGACTACATAGCCCAAAAGGTATTTGCTTTCGGAACCGAAAAGCACAAGAAGGGAACAGTCCTATACTATACTCCCAAACTTATCACGATTGCAGACCCTACAGAAGCAGAGGCAAAGCAACTCCTAAAACTAATCCCTGAAACCGTAAACGTATTCCGCCAATACGTGGACGAATACAACGGTATCAGCTACCCCGCAACCAGCATAGAAACAGAGGAAGGTATAGCCGATGACGACCTTCAATTCTAACCAGCCCCGCCCCTGCGGGGCTTTAAAAGGAGGTGGTAAAATATGAATGGCGAGCATGCTGTAGAAAACATTAGTATTAGCCTTGCGAAGGCTATCAATAAGTTAATCGCTTCTGTGCCTGTAGATACAAATTACATCTCGGACGGGTATCACACCTTCGGGGAGCTGTACCAATTCAGAATGGTTCTTACAGCATTGCTTTTCAATGAATGGAACAAAGAGGGGATAACTGTTTACAAAACGACAAAAGATTCTGAGGGCAAAGACCAGGGGAACTGGTTTATTGTAGTGGCGGAACTACCAACGGGGCAGATAAGCTTTCACTACCCTCATTTTGAAGGCTGGGAACTTTTCAAGGTACCGGTTAAAGAGAAAGTGGAGAAATATGATGGTCATACGTCTATTGATGTCCTAAGTCGCTTGGAGTTTTATCTGCATGAGAGAGATTAAGTTTAGAGTTTGGGACAGTCTTAATGAAAAGTTTTGGTATATTCCCGATCCAAACCTCTATGTCGGATTCACTTATGGCGGATTCTGGTTGTTGCTGGGAATATCCTGCTCGGGCAATAAGTTTATCATAGGCTCCTCCAATCTGCACCTTACCTTCCAGCAATATACGGAAGTTGATGATAAAAACGGAAGAGAGATTTACGAAGGGGATATCGTGAAAATTTGGATTGACGGCTATGAGTGTATAGCTGTCATTGACTGGTCCCCTCCATGCTTCTGGGCAGTAATACATAAAGCACCAGAAGGTTCAGGGATAAGAGAGGGGATGGCTTCAGGCTTCGTGTCCAGACATACTAAAGTCATCGGCAACATATATGAAACCCCGGAGCTTTTAGAGGAGGGTAATCATGAGAAAGTTTGAGGTAAAAATCGCCGGCTATAAAAACCCAAGTATGAAAACATCGGAGGAGGACTATACACTGTCAAAGGGGAAGAGGAAGTAAGGATTTATGTAGTTCAAGCGGAAACATGGGGCGAAGCGGCAGATATAGCCTTTGAAAAAGCACAAGGCACTAAGGGTTGCTATTGTAGCGGTTAAGGAGGTGGCAGAAAATGTATATGATTGAAAAGGACTGGATAACAAAAACAGGATATAGAGCTATCGTTATTGTAAAACTCTGGGATAGCCCCAGATATGAACCCTATCAATATAGGCGGTATAGGTGCGGTTATGTTGGAGTTCCTAAACTACACCTTGAAAAGGAGGTAAATCATGAGAATTGAAAAAAGGCATATACACTTTTACAAAGTTATGGAAGGCAATTTGTCCGTTATGTATCGTAGCTCGCTTGGTTATATTATTCACGTAGATAGAGAAGAAGGAGCTGTTGATTTTCATGTGGAGTTCACTTTAAATGCATTTATGAAAGAAACAGAACTTATCTCAGAGACGCTTCGGAGGTGGGAAAGAGCTCGTAAAATATATAAAGAACTGCTGGAGTCTAAAGATATCCTTGAGAAGCTACTAAACGACCGCCCATTGTCATTCATGCTTACTATTGAAACTTTTACGAGGAGGTAAATCATGCCAACAATAACACCACATAAACAAATCTTTAGAGCCTTGGCAGACACATACATAAGCGTTCAAAAAGAAAGAATAAGAGCCGAGAACCGTTTGCGGAATATATCCTTACAAATGGACGAGGGCGATGAGCTGAGGGAAAAGATACTTAACCACTTAGCACAGCTCCAGAAGATAGAGAAATCAATACTCAAAGACGCTGAAGAAGTAGCTCAAGCCACTCCCGTGTATGCTGAATTTCTCTCAAGGGTCAAAGGCATAGGGGCGGCATACACGATAAAGCTCCTTTCTTTACCCCTCAAACTCGGCACCCCCCTTTCAAGCTGGAATGCGTATTTTGGCTTGGTTCCTGCCCACTACCTTTGTGAATGCGAAAAAGGGCATAAGTTCATGTATCCTAAGTATCCTACCATTTGTCCTGTGGAATTAGGGGAAAGTATCGGCGTAGAGGAAAGAGAGCGGTGTGGAGCAAAAATAATCAAAGCCGAATACATTCCTCAAGCTCCAAGACTCAAGAGAGGGTATAAGCCTTTTTGGAACACGAGGGCAAGGAGTTTATACTTCAATATCGCCAAGCAATTCGTAATGCTCGGAGATAGAGGTTTTTATGGAAGGGCATACCGCCAATTCAAACAAAGGATACTCCAACGCCAAGACCTTCAAAGTCTTCCTGACATACGCAAAGACGCTATGGCAAGGCGAAGCACGTTTAAACTCTTTTTAGCCCATTTCTATGAAGCTTACCATGAGCTTGAAGACATAGACTATCGCATACCATACGCCTTTGAGTATCTAAAGCATGACGAGTTTATAAGCTGGCAAGATGTTATAGCTCAAGGGGGATAAGGTGAGCGAGCTACAAACTCCTAAGAAGCGCAAGCCATTGAGCGAGCCATTTAAGGTGAAGGTGCAACGTTTTCATAGCGAGCCGCTATATTTCAAGAAAAACGTTTACTTATTAGCGAGCCGTGGTTTGTGTAGTAGCTTTAAGGATACAGTGAACCGTGGATTCTTAAGGAACAAAGAGTTTGAAGTGAGCTACTTTCTGTGTAGAAACGAATGTTCAGAAGCGACCCACAAAGGTATAAGTATCTCAACTGCCGCTGGAAAGGGAGCTTTGAAAAAAGGAGAACCACTATGACAAACAGCGAGCTAACAATGAGTACGTATCGCTCTGCTGGTAGTATTGCTGAAAAGTGGATTAACTCATTGCCGCTCATAGCCAAGCAACGCTTCCCTCAAAGCGAACCAAAACAGAATAAAAAGCCACGAATAAGGAAGCCCCACGTGCGGATTAGCGAACTGCCACCCCACAAGCTTCGCCCCACAGGTAGTGAACCAAAAGCCCCGAAGTCTCACCGCCGCATTAGCATATGGGAGCGAGTTTATTCCCGCTCCCTTGAAGAATTAACAAGGGATATAAAAATAACAAGGGATAAAGCGTATGATGGGGATAAATTAAGTGAATACGAGGAATTTCTTTTTAATGCGTTTTTAAATGGTGGGGCTGTATCTATTGAACAGATGGCGAAAACGCTTAAAAATAAAGCGGAGCGAAAATTACATAAACTTTCTTCTAAAGAACTCCCAAACCAAAACTACCCCCCCGCTGACGATTGAAGCCACAAGGGTTAATCTCGCCTCAATTTTACTGAGCTTATCCGAGTGAGCTTGTGTTTCTTTTTTAATTTCATATACCGCTTTTTCTATGTTTTTTATTCTTTCTTCCATGCGTGCTATAGCCTGCCCCTGCTCAATTGTTCTTTCCTCAAGGTTCATCGTTTCCCTCCCTTACTGCAATAACATTTTCTTTTTCCTATCAGAACTAAAGGGGTCTATCCTGTTCTTTGCCCTTCTCATCAGTCCTTCCCTACTTATTGCAGAAGAAAGCTTAAGATATAAATACATATACTCCTTCTTCACTTCTCCTTGTGAATTTTCCACCTTATTGGCGAGATACTTTAGTTTATCTGTTATATCTGCGTAAATTTCTTTGTAAGCTTCTCTGTCTCCGTTCACTATTGCGTCAGCAAGGGAGTTTACAAGAGGTTCATACTTCCTCTTAAACAATAGCTCAAGTGTGTATATTTTATTTTTCTTTTCAAGAAATTCATAATAAGAACGGGGTCTTAACCCAAAAACCCTTAAAACTGCGTCCGTGTTTGTAGCTTTCCCGATTATTCTACCTTTACTGTCTTTAATATATCCTGTTTTAAGCATATTCAGAGCGTCTTCAATATTCTGATAAATACGAGGTCTTATTTCTCTTTCTATCTTTTTTGGGTCTCCCTCAGCCAAAGCCATGGCAAGCCTGCCCGGCCTTCCCAGCAAATCCCTAAACGAAGTCGGAACGTCTATTTTCACAGAACTCCTTATGTCAACGCCCGCTGTCAAAGGCAAACCGCCCCTTATAAAAGCCTTCAAGGTCGGATTATCTATCTCGTCCTCAAGACTCTTGCCTGTCTGTTCACGGTAAAGCCAATCTATAACTTCGTATCCGTAGTTAAGTATGGGATTACCCGCAACCCCGCCTATTAACATAGCCGCCCCGAAAAACTGAAGTGCTTCCCTTGGGTGTTTTATAGCGTTCTTCGTTGCCATTCTTGCACTCAAAAGAATCTGATTAAT
>JALWOJ010000114.1:0-854 GCA_026995555.1 Acidilobaceae archaeon
CATAATAGTTGACCTTGGAGAAGATGAGAAAAGCCTAACCGTGGATATTCAAGCAGAAGAGGTAGAACTCGCGAGAAAGCTTATCCCGACCTTAAGGCTTGCCCGCGTAGAACTATATAGAGAGTGGTTTTACCGCTAGTTTCTTGAAGTAGTTGATTTAGGCGCCGAAGCGACGCTTCCTCTTCTGGTAAAGCCTTATCGCCCTGAGGAGATCTATTCTCCTAAACTCGGGCCAGTAAGCGTCTAGGAAGACTAGCTCGCTGTAGGCGGTTTGCCATATTAGGAAGTTGCTTAGCCTATATTCACCGCTCGTCCTAATTACGAGGTCGGGGTCGGGGTGTCTCTGAGATCCCGTAAACAAGTACTTTTCGAAGAGATCCTCGTCTATGGCTGAAAGCCGAATCTTTCCTTCCAAAACTTCCCTGGCAACTCTTTTCGCCGCCTCTACTATTTCCCTGCGGCCGCCATAAGCAACCGCCAGATTTAGCAAGTGCTTGTCATAGTCCTTAGTTTTTTCCTCCAGCTTTTTCAGCAAGTATGCGATATCCCTAGGCAGGAGCTCATATAAGCCTATGACTTTAACCTTCACCTTGTTTCTGACTATTCTTTCATCGTTCAAGGCCTTTCTAGCATAATCCCGAATCACGGAGTATATCGCGTCAAGCTCTTCTCTGCTTCGCCTAGCAATGTTTTCCGTTGAAAGCACGTATAGAGTCACGGTCTTAACTCCTAAGTCTAAGCACCAGTTTAATACTTCCTCTGCCTTGCTTGCTCCCCACCTATACCCAGCGGTCTTAGAAAATCTCTGGCTTATAGCCCAGCGCCTATTACCATCCAGGATGAAGGCTATGTGG
>JALWOJ010000114.1:864-1152 GCA_026995555.1 Acidilobaceae archaeon
TTTGTCCGTCCTTTATCTCCTTTTCCAGCAGCACCGCATGTATCTTATATATTCCCAAGATTTGTAGCAGTCCCCGAAACAGCCGCGTCAACAAGCCAGATCCCTTAACAATGAAAACATTGCCGCGTAAATATTTATTATCCGTAAGATGGAATGGTCAACACTTATATTTCCCTGGGAAAAAGTAAAACGAAAAGGCATGGTCCAAGTCTTTGATGTTACAAGCGAGGGGAAAGGGGTCTACGACATAACGCCGAAGATACTTGAAGCAGTAAGAAGAATCGGCAT
>JALWOJ010000115.1 GCA_026995555.1 Acidilobaceae archaeon
GGAGGAAAGAAGAGATGCCTAAGAGAGTTTTAACTATCAGGGTATCAGGTAAAGAAAGGAAACAAAAGGTCAGAAAACTTCTCTATGACCTTGCACATTTCAGGAATATGCTTGTAATCCTCATAAGAGGATACAGAGGGCTTTACGGAACTTATCCTCTTGACATATCCCTGCTCTATGGACTTTTAGCCAAAGAATACAAAGGCAAAAAGCAAGAGAGGTTTAAGGAGTTCCTTGAGGAAATCAAAAGCAACAAAGACCTGTCCTTACTCCTTGAACAAATGAGAGAACAAAAAGAGAAAATTAGAAATACTCCTTTAGTTCAATTCGTTATTCGCCAAGTTGTAAAGGACTTTAAAAACTATCTTAAGGCTCTCAAGAAGTTCAGAGAAAATTCCTCGGGATTTACCGGCAAGCCTCAACCTCCTAAACCCAAAAAGCTTAAATACCTAATGAGTTTTTCAGCTGAGGTAAATCTGAATGCTTTAAAGGTAGATGACAAGAAAAACAAGCTCCTGATAAGACTCGAAGGGAGCAGGTATATAGCGGTAAAACTTCCGAAAGATTTTAATAACAGAATCTCCTCGGTAAGGCTTAAGCTCTACGGAAATGACCTATATGTGGATGTGGTCTATGAATGGGAGGAAAAGGAAGTAAAGCGGGAAGAGAACTTCAGAGCAGGTATAGACGTAGGACTTGATGAGCTTCTTGCGGTAGTGTCAGAGAATCCTCAGCTCAGGAGCTTCATAGTCTCAGGCAAGGAGCTAAAGGCTTTCAATCAATGGTTTAACAAAGAGAAAGCGAAGCTAAGGAGTCAAATAGACTATCTGAGAAACGAGATAAAGAGCGGAGACTACGACGAGGAAGGGCTGAAATGCCTGAAGGGGAGACTCTCAGAGCTTGAGATAAGGCAAAAAGTTTTATCAGCTCACAGGAAGAGGTGGATGGACGCACAGCTACACAGGATAGCGAGGAAGGTAGTGGACATACTTTACGAAACGGAGCACAAAACAATCTACGTAGGCAAGAACGCACTTGAGAGTAAGAACGGTATAAACCTTGGGAAAAGAACAAACCAGAGTTTTGTATCCATTCCTTTCAGGAAGCTCATAAATCTAATCAAATACAAGGCTGAGGAACTTGGGAT
>JALWOJ010000116.1 GCA_026995555.1 Acidilobaceae archaeon
CCTTTATAGGGTGTTTTCTGAATGCTTTAGAGTGTTAAAAGAAGGTTCTCGCCTGTGCGTTAATATAGGTGACCAATTTGCAAGGAGTGTTGTGTACGGTAGGTATAAGGTTATACCTCTACATGCAGAAGTTATATCCATGTGTGAAGATATAGGATACGACTATATGGGATCTATAATCTGGCAAAAAAAGACCACTATGAACACAACCGGTGGAGCTGTAGTAATGGGTAGTTTTCCATACCCGCCTAACGGTATAGTTGAGATAGATTACGAGTTCATTCTTATATTTAAGAAGCCGGGGAAGAGGGAAAGAGTAGATAAGGCTATCAAGGAACGGTCAAGACTATCAAAAGAAGAGTGGAAGGAGTATTTCTCAGGACATTGGAAGATAGGTGGTGCACGTCAGATAAATCATGAAGCTGTATTCCCTGAAGAGATACCACGTCGCCTGATAAAGATGTTCTCCTTTTACGGGGATACGGTTCTTGACCCTTTTGTGGGTAGCGGGACAACTTTGAAAGCAGCTTTAGAGTTAGGAAGGAAGGCTATAGGTTATGAAATAAATCCTGAGTTTTTAAATGTGATTCGTGATAAGGTGGGTGCTTTGAGTGTTAAAGTTTTTGAAAGGGAGGGTGAGCCTGATTTAAGTCCAGTAAATTACGAACCTATGATAAAAAATGCTGAGCCGGTTTTAGATGAAAAGAAGTTGAAGTTTAACGGGGATAGATACTATAAAGTTGTGGATGTCCTCTCTGAGAATGAGCTTCTTCTTGATACTGGTTTAAGGGTAAAGCTGCTTGGCGTCCACGTGCCTGATAATAGGAAAGATAAAGCCATAACCTACCTTAAAGAGTATGTTAAGGGTAAGAAAGTGTTGCTTAAGTTTGACACGAGCATGAACATTGCGGATAAAAATTGCGTAGAGGCTTATCTCTATCTTAGGAACAAGATATTCATAAATAAAAAGATGATACAGATGGGATTGGGTGAGGTGGACACATCTAAGGAGTTTTCCTATAAGAAGAAGTTTATGGAGGTGGCGGGTGGCTAAGGAGTGGATACTGAATATTGCCACCAACAGATGGCAGCTCAATAGACCTAAGTATGTTGGTAAGGTTTCGGA
>JALWOJ010000117.1:0-520 GCA_026995555.1 Acidilobaceae archaeon
CCAGGATAAGGATTAAGAGGCTTAGAGGAATAAAAGAGGGAGAGCTTAGAGATCTAAAGCAGTTTACAGTACTCATAGGCAGAAACGGTTCTGGAAAGAGCAGCGTCTTGGAGGCAGTTTACTTGGCCTCAGCCTCCGTTAACCTCCTCGACCCACTAAGGGATGATGCTAACAAGCTAGGTTATGTTATATCTAGAAGGGGAGGAAGCGGCTCTTGGAGCAGCTCAAACTACGTCCTTTGGCACAACATGGACGCTTCAGAACCCATTGAGATTGAGGTTGAGGGCATGGCAAGATACCCAAAACAGGAGAGAGCGCTTAAAGCAAAGCCTAAAAGTTGTACTGGATACTTCCGAAGCTCTGAATCCTAAGTAAAAGGTGCATCGCAGTAATCATGAAGATTGAAATCTCATCACATGCAAAAATGAGATTAGATACAAGAATGATCTCTGAAGATCTAGTCTTCAACACTATTGAGAACCCAGATAGAGTTCTATTCGATAAGGAAAGCGGATATTTT
>JALWOJ010000117.1:530-1125 GCA_026995555.1 Acidilobaceae archaeon
ACTTTTGATTGCTGCTTATCTGCTTTTCGAGGATAGGGTTAGAGTTATCACAGCCTTTTTAACATCTCATAATTGAAAGGAGGATTAGAAAGGGAAGGTAGGGTCCTTATGAAGGCTGAATACGATCCTGAGGCAGACATACTGTATATAAGAATAAGGGATGAAAAGGTTGAGGAGACTAAAGACCTAGACGATGATATCTGGGTAGACATAAACGATAAGGGAGAAATAGTTGGGATCGAGATATGGCAGGCAAGGAAGTACATAATCTCGGAAATCCTGAGGTTCCTAAGAAAGGGCAAAGATGTTGGAATTACTACAAAAGCTTAATCAAAGCTCTGAACATCTAGATTTAGAAACTTAAATTATATGGTGCTCTTCGTTATGGCACTCTTTTCCTATGTAGGACCAAGAACCTCCAGGCCATGTCTATGTAGTTTACGAGAACAAATACTGACAAGACAGTCGAAACAGCATGAGATAGGATGTAAAATGCAGGAAGGCAAAGGCTATAGCTACGCCTACACGCAGAAATTCAACTATGTAATCAAGAAGTATGGATCGGAGATAATGATGATACCCAAGACTGACAGAA
>JALWOJ010000118.1 GCA_026995555.1 Acidilobaceae archaeon
TTATTGAGGCGTCAACTATCTCAGAGTAGGGCTTGGGAAAGATCTTCAATACCTCCTTTACTATGTCCTTTATTGAGGGCGTATAGCTGAGGACTTCACTTTCCCTCTCAGCCAGGGGGCTGGCGTAAACAACGTTGTAGTTATGCTCCTCAAGTATCTCCTTTGCTTGTTTAAATAAGGCTGTCTTTCCACAGCCTTCAGGACCATAAATTATTAATGGAAACCTTGTTCCCCTATCAGCAATTTTGTTGATCTGATCGATAGCCCTATCCCTATCAACAAACTCTATTTCAACATCCTTTGTGAACCTAAGCTTGACCCTCTTCAATGACCCCACTTTACCGGTCATTTACCCTTCTAGGCCCAGCTCCTTAAGAATTCCGTCAACATCCACTATCTCTAGTGCGGTAACCCTCCCAGTCTTATCATCCCTAAAGAGATATATAGGGGTCCTCGTTGGAAGAGGCTCAACCTCTGTTTCTGAACCTTCAGGATGCTCAAACCTTATGTGAAGTACGCCATCTGACAGGGAGATCTCAATAACCTTACTTGGCAATTTTAGGCCTGTAGCCCTCTCTATGGCTTTTAGCAAAGCATTTATGTTAACTGCTAGAATTGTTGAGACCATATCTCCTATATGCCGCTCTTAATACTCCATTCCGTAGCTTAACGCTTCCATTTCCTGCCCTAGGAATTCATGTAAGCAGGATCTTTTGCCAGCAGTTCGTTAACTTTCTTTAACGACTCCTCCATGTCTAGGAGCTCCTGCAACGCCCTCACCTCAAGCTCCATCCTCTTCACGGGATCCTCTACTATTGGTATTCCATTTAATGCATCCAAAACGAGCTCTGGTGGTGCACTGTTTAGACACAAAATATCTACCTTCTCCTCATCAACACCTAGAGCTTCAGCCACCTCTGCCTGCACAAGACCTAAGTCGTAGAGGGTGTGGCTTCTGGGCATGAGGACAGCTATGTCATAATCTCCTCTTAACTCATAGCCCTTTGAACGCCCTCCAAATAGATATGCCAACAGGACTTTGCCTGTAAGCGTCTCTCTAAGCTTTGAAATGACACTCCTCAGATCTAAACCTTTAACGGGCTCCTGCGGATCTATGC
>JALWOJ010000119.1 GCA_026995555.1 Acidilobaceae archaeon
CTCAAGCTCCGTTGTGCTAACACCCGATATGTAGGAAAGGTAAGCGGGAACTATAGGTAAAACGCACGGTGAGAGGAACGATAAAATGCCTGCGAGAAAAGCTCCGAGAAATGTAACCTCCATAACCTAATATAATTTTAATCCAGAAAAAGCTTTAAACCTTTAGACCATTCAAGAGCTTGTCGGTATTCCTCCTCGGTGATTCTACGCGAAAGCTCAGGGTAATCCGATGCCTTGTAGTACGGGAAGTACTGCCTCATAACGTTCACAGCGAGGTTTTCATCAATACTCCTAAGAAACTCAATCACTTCTTTCGTCGTCGATATATCGTTGGGAAGGACGAGGTGTCTTACGAGAAGTCCCCTAACCGCTATTCCCCTACTGTCCACCTGTAGATTTCCTACTTGCCTGTACATCTCCTTTATGGCCTCCTTTGCGACAGAGGGATAATCCCTAACCTTTGAGTACTTCCTTCCGTAAACTGGATTTAAGTACTTTAGGTCAGCGAGGTAGATGTCAACGATTCCGTCAAGAAGCTTCAAGGTCTCAATACTATCGTAAGAGGAGGTGTTGTACACCAACGGTATCCTGAGGCCTTTCTCTATTGCTAATAGGAGAGCTTCAAGAATCTGGGGAACGACGTGGGAAGGAGATACAAGGTTTATATTATGACATCCGTAATCTTGGAGTTCCAACATAGCGCTCGCTAAATCCTCTGGCTTCATAAGCTTACCAGCACCGAGCTGGCTAACCTCGTAGTTCTGACAGTATACACACCGCATATTACAATAGGAAAAGAAGATTGTCCCGCTTCCCCTGTATCCTCTTATAGGAAACTCCTCTCCGAAATGGGGAAAGTAGTCGGAAACCACCGCGTACCTTCCCAGCTTGCAGTATCCCTTCTCATTTCCCACTCTATTCACCTTGCACTTATGGGGACATACCTCACACTCCTTCAACATCCTCAGAGCTCTTCTTACTCTTCTTTCAAGCTCACCACTTTCGTAGAGTCTCAGATAAGATGGGTAGGATTTCATCAGGAATTTAAATATACACCTGCCTAAAAATATAAATAATGAGCATTAAGCAGAATAGAATAAGGGAGGAGATAAGAC